>JASJFX010000096.1:0-6544 GCA_033791845.1 Lysobacterales bacterium
GACCATCGTTTCGGCTGACGATGAAGAAGTCGTGGTTATTAATGTGATGGGTGACATACAACCTGAATATTTCGGGGATGTGATGGTCGCGCTGGATGTCGATGATGCGCCTGAAGTACAGATTGCTTCAATTGATTAATACACACCCTTAATTAACTTACTCTTAATGGAATTACCAAACTCAAGCGGTGTTCGCTTGGTGCCGAACTGAGTGGGAAATATTTGGGATTCGCCGATGCGTGGGTATACCTCCTGAGACTCGCTGTAAATACCTCCCTGTAAGCTCGGAGCCAGCTTCCCTGCTGGCTACGGTCTCAGGAGGTATACCCACCCCTCGACGAATTGTGCAAATTTGAAAGAAGCCCAACACCCACCTCATATCGTGAAATTGGTTAGCTAACGGCAGACATGAAATTCCACTTTCCCGGTCGATGCTTGTTATCATTCGGTTGAACCAGAACCCGGATAAGCCAGATGCGACATTTGCTGTGTATATTGATGTTATCTTCCTGTGTGGGCTGTGCTGCGGGCGACCCCAGTGTTGAGCTGGGTGGCAAAACCTTCAGTGTTGATATTGCAGACACCCAGGAGAAACAAAGCCTTGGGCTCATGTTCAGGGATAGTATGCCGCCCGATCAGGGTATGTTATTTATTTTCCCGAACGAGGCTCTACGCAGTTTCTGGATGAAGAACACCCGGATTTCGCTGGACATCATGTATTTTGACAAGGATCTTAAAATGGTCAGTATCTCTGCAGATACCCCCCCATGCAAAGTGAGCCGCTGCCCTTCTTATCCGAGTACCGGGCCGGCCATGTATGTACTGGAACTTAATGCCGGCACCGCCTCAGCACTGGGTGTCGGACCGGGAGACCGGCTGACCATCGAGTTGGACTGATTGGGTTTCACGGCTGTGAGCTCAGGCACGCTCATTGTCCAGCTAACGGATTGCCATCTGCCGGCCGACCGGAAACAGAAATATCGCGGTATTCATCCACATGAGAACCTGAACAGGCTGATCGACAAGGTCAAGGCGATGAGTCCTGATCTGTTGCTGGCCACCGGTGACCTCAGTGAGGATGGCAGCCGGGTTTCATACCTGGCCTTACGCAATTACCTCAAGCCACTCGGTATCCCGGTGCTCGCGTTACCGGGAAACCATGATGATCCCGGTCTGCTGGCGGAGGTTTTCCCTGGAAGCCCTGTAGACACCATCACGGTTTCAGAACATGGTCCCTGGCAGATTGTTCGTTTGAATTCCTGCCTGCCGGGGAGACCGGAAGGCCGCCTCAGTGAAAAGACCTTAACGGACCTGGAAAACTTTCTTGCGAATAACCAGCAGCGGCCGCTGCTCATCGCCCTGCATCATCAACCCGTCAGTCTCGGCAGTCCCTGGATTGATAAATATCGCCTGCAGGATACGGGGCACTTTTTGCAACTGATCGATCAACAGGCAAATGTTAAAGCAGTGGTCTGGGGGCATGTTCACCAGGTATTCGAGGCGATGAGAAACGGCATCACCATGCTGGGTAGCCCATCAAGTGCAATCAATGGCCTGACGGCAGCACAGAAATTTACACCTGATGCGCGCGGCCCGGCATTCAGGTGGCTGGAGTTAAAGGCAGATGGTACAACGCTAACCGGCGTATAAGGCCGTGGTAACTTCTTTTACGGTGTGTAATCTAAATGGCGGTTTCAGGCCTTAGTCGGACTCTGGCAATAATAACCACAGGATGATGTAAACAAGAATTCCTGGAAAAGCCGCTGACAAAATTGAGGCCAGAACATACACGACCCGCGTACCCGTCACTGACCAGCCGAAATGCCGTGCAAGACCGGCACATACCCCGCCAATCATTCCATTACGCTTGTCTCTTGTAATTCCAGTGCTCATATTATTGCCTTGTTCCCTGGACAAACTCCTGTCAGAGCTCAATCATTTCGAAATCTTCTTTTCCCGCACTACAGTCCGGGCAAACCCAAAATTCCGGTATATCTTCCCAGCGTGTACCGGGAGCCAATCCCTCTTCGGGGCAACCTTTTTCCTCTTCGTATACCCAGCCACAGATGATACACATCCAGACTTTATAGCCATTTTCCGACACGTTTGTAATCCTGTGATGACAAAAATGCTAGTTTGCCATGCAAAGGCGCGCGCTTAAACCTTTTGCGGGTTAAAATGACGTTTTTTCAGACTGAGAATAGCCAAAATGACAAGCAGCCATGAATTGATCCAACGGGCACGATTACATATACCGGGCGGTGTGAACTCCCCGGTTCGCGCTTTTAACGGGGTTGGCGGTGACCCGGTATTTTTTGATCATGCCTCGGGTGCCTGTTTATATGACGTTTCCGGACGTTCCTATATCGATTATGTCGGCTCATGGGGGCCGATGATTGCCGGTCACTCCAATCCGGCCATCATTGCGGCGGTGCACGAAGCGGTCAACAAGGGCTTGAGTTTTGGTGCACCTTCGCCTGCCGAAGTCACCATGGCGGAAAGGTTGTGTGAACTGATAGATGGTATGGATATGGTGCGTATGGTCAACTCCGGCACCGAGGCGACCATGAGCGCCATACGCGTGGCGCGCGCGGCAACCGGTCGTGATCGTATCTTGAAATTCGAGGGTTGTTATCACGGTCATGCCGATGCATTCCTGGTCAAGGCAGGCAGTGGCGCGCTGACCCTGGGCGTGCCTAACTCTCCCGGTGTTCCTTCAGCCTGCGCCGACCTGACGCTGACCGTGCCATTTAACGACCTGGATGCAGTACGTACCTGTTTCGACAAGCAGGGCGATGAGATAGCCTGCCTGATTGTTGAACCTGTGGCCGGCAATATGAATTGTATTCCACCGCTGGAAGGGTATTTGCAGGGGCTTCGTAACCTTTGTGATCAACATGGCGTTATATTAATTTTTGATGAAGTCATGACCGGATTCCGTGTGGCGCTTGGCGGTGCCCAGGCCCATTACGGCATTACGCCGGACCTGTCGACCTTTGGCAAGGTCATCGGTGGCGGTATGCCGGTTGGTGCATTCGGTGGCAAACGCGAACTCATGGAACTGGTCGCACCGTCCGGCCCGGTTTACCAGGCGGGTACCTTGTCAGGCAACCCGGTAGCCATGGCAGCGGGTCTGGCGACACTGGATCAGATTACGGTGCCGGGTTTCTACGAGGCGCTTAGTGATAAAACCCGGATGTTGACTGAAGGAATTCAGGCTGAGGCAGATTTCTTTGATATACCATTTACAACAACCCGTGTCGGGGGAATGTTTGGCCTGTATTTCAGCAAGGTGAAGCAAATTGTCAATTTTGAACAATCAGGTGCCGTGGATGTTGAACTGTTCAAGCGCTTTTTCCACGCCATGCTCGACGGTGGTGTCTACCTGGCGCCATCTGCATATGAGGCCGGCTTCGTTTCTTCAGCGCATACAGAGGAACATATTTCAGCGACGATAGATGCAGCAAGGGAAGCGCTACGTGCGTGTGCTGGTTAGACACTGCCCTTGCTCGCGGAACTACTCAATCCAGAAAGAGATCTTTCATCAGGGGCTGGCCGGCTTTGACCGCATAGGGGTCAAAGTCCTTAACGCCCTCAGATCGCAACACGTCCTCGTCCAGAAAAAAGTTACCACTGGTGGCTTTACTGTTGCGGCAAAGTATCGCATGGGCTGCATCCGCCATGATCTCTGCGCTACGACAGTTATCTGCTCTGACCAAACCACCCAGCATATTGATGGCTGCGGTATCGATTACCGTGCGCGGCCACAAGGCATTAACGGCAACACCCCGGCCGCGAAATTCTGCGGCCATGCCAAGAACACACATGCTCATACCGTATTTTGAAATTGTATACGCCAGGTAATCCTTGAACCATGAAGGATCAAGATTCAACGGTGGTGACAGGTTGAGTATATGCGGGTTATCCGATTTCAGCAGATGGGGTAAACAGGCTCTTGAACAGGCATAGGTGCCGCGTACATTGACCGAGTGCATCAGGTCAAATTTTGGCATGGATAAATCAAGCGTGTTTTGCAGTGTGATGGCGCTGGCGTTATTGATGAGTACATCCAGGCCTTTAAAATGATCAACGGCCCTGTTGACGGCATCAACAATGGCCTCATCATCGCGAACATCAAGCTTGATCGGCAGGGCACGGCCACCGGCCTTTTCAACTTCTTCAGCGGCCGAAAAAATTGTGCCGGGCAGCGTGGCGTGAGGTTTGTCTGATTTGGCGGCGATGATAATATTGGCACCGTCACGCGCAGCACGCAGAGCAATGGCCTTTCCGATCCCCCGGGATCCCCCGGTGATAAATATTGTTTTGTTTTTGAGTGTTTGCATTTACGGGTCCTGCATCAGGCATTAAGCAGTTCAATCCCGTATTATAGCTGTGAATTGTGCGCAAAGAAGGGCGAACTGAACCCAAGTGGAAACCGATTGGACACGGGACCTGTTGAACTGGATGTCTGCCAACCCGGGTTGGGCGGGTTTCTGGGTATTTCTCATGTCCTTCGTGGAGTCACTGGCGTTTGTCGGTATCCTGGTTCCCGGCATACTTATCCTGTTTGGTCTGGGGGCGTTGATCAGTTTCGGAGCCCTGGATATGTTACCTATCTGGCTATGGGGATCAGTTGGAGCATTTGCCGGAGACTTCGTCAGCTATGCCATCGGCCGGCGATACAAGGGTCACCTGGCCGAGATGTGGCCATTTTCCCGGTTTCCAAAAGTGCTTGAAAGGGGTCGTGATTATTTCAATGTGCATGGCCCGAAAAGTGTTGTCGTAGGCCGTTTTATCGGTCCTCTTCGACCCGTTATTCCGGTGACTGCCGGCATGATGGGTTTGGCTCCACGTCGTTTTTTCATGGTCGATATTCCAGCTTGTATTGTCTGGACACCAAGTTACCTGATTCCCGGCATGCTGTTTGGTGCTTCTCTCGAAGTGGCATCTGAATATGCCGGCCGGCTGTCACTGGTATTGATCATTGGTGCAGTGGTTCTCTGGTTGACCTGGTGGATTATATGGACAGCCTACGAGTACCTGGCGGGTCATTCAGCACGCTGGATGCGGCACGTGATCCGGTGGATGCGCCGGCATCCGGTGTTCAAACGTATTGTCGGGCCGCTGCTGGATTCAACCCAGCCGGAAGTGTTATCTGTCACCATGATGGGTTTGCTGCTGGTGTTAATTTTCTGGGGAATGGTGATGTTGCTATTCATGTCACCGTTTTCAGCATCCCCACAATCCATTGACCAGTCAGTCCAGGTATATGCGTTGACCCTGAGAAACCATATTGCCGATCCATTAATGGTTGCCCTGACACAGCTTTCCCGTCTATGGGTTCTTATCCCAACCTCAGTGGCGGTCTTGTTGTGGTTGATCGGTGCCGGGCGTCAGAAGGCGGCATTGCACTGGTTGGTTGCGATGGGTGGCGGAGTGGTTTTACAGATACTGCTCGGCTGGTCACTTCGCTCAACACCGATATTGAGCGAAGCAGGGTTCAATGCCCTGTACGATCCAAGTGCGGCATTAACCCTGGTGACGGTTGTGTTGGGCTATTTCGCCGTGATGGTTGCAAGGGAACTAAAACGCCGAAAACGAAAATGGCCATACGTTATTGTCGGTCTGCTTCTGTCCCTGCTGGTTCTGGCCAGGTTATATCTTGGGCTGGATTGGCTCAGTGGTGCGTTAATGGGTTTGGCATTGGGTATGGCATGGACATTTGTGGTTGGTATTGCCTACCGTCAACGCGCCATGCGTTCTTTCAACGGCATTGCAGCCAGTCTGATTTTTTTCGGAATGTTGGCTGCCACCTTTGCCTGGCAGGTGGGACAGAACCTTGAAGGTGACCTTGCGGCATTAAGGCTGCCGTTGCCGCAAAGTGAAATAGCCGCCCAGGGTTGGTGGGAAAGTGAATGGCAGGAATTACCGCGTGAGCGCACCCACTTGCCAAACGTTGCTGCCCGCGAGTTTAACTTTCAATTTGCAGGCGATGCGGCAACCCTTGCGCGGGTACTGGCGGTTCACGGGTGGCAGGAAGCGGAACCGGCCAACTGGCGATGGAGCCTGCTATCGTTGAATCCGGAACCCACAGAGTTGAGCTTGCCGCCGTTGAAGCGTGATTACTTAGGTCACGCCAACACCCTGTTGTTACACCGTCTTGGTGGTGACCCGTTAAAACAGGAGACCATTCGCATATGGGACTCCGGTTTCAGGCTGACTCCAGGTGGCCTTCCGCTTTACCTTGGTCAGATTAACGATGAGATACTGGTCCAGAGAATGAAGGTTTTCAGTTACTGGCGTGCTGTACGTGCTCCAGAAGCAAGGCTGGAACAACTGAAAAAAGAGACTGAAAATTTGCAAACCAGGAGTGTTAGTGACGGGCTTCTGTTGATCAGGGAACCTTAGCCCGCATATTTCACCAGTCGGTAACGAGCCTCTCTTTAAGTAAATGATTTGCCTGAATTAGAATACATTATTGCAGATAAACCCCATGGTGCACTTTGTACCCGGCCCGATACCTATCCCGGCTCTGGCTTGTTCA
>JASJFX010000097.1:0-9553 GCA_033791845.1 Lysobacterales bacterium
CGCGGAACTTAAGCCTAAAAAACTCTACCTACCAGATCAGGTCATCCGGTACGGGGTTTTCTTCTTCCTCAACGTGTTCGGCGCCGCTCAGATCGGGGATATGATCCGGCGCGAACTGACGTATCTCTTCAATCTTATCAGCTGGCAGCAGGTGATAATTTCCACTTAAGTAAACCACACCGATAGTACCGGCCGTGATTTCGTTGATCTGTTCGCGTGTCGCCAGAACGCTGCGGATTCGACCCTTGTAGAGAAAACTCCTCTTGTTTTCGGCAGCGGGATCACGGACTGCACTTTCCTGGATCATAAGCTTGATTTTTTTGTTGGTCTCGCGGCGTTGACGCTCCTGCTCCCGCTTGAGCTCTAAAGCCTTTTCCTTTTGCAGGCGTTCTTCCTTATTGCGAATTCTGTAGGCCTGATCGAGAGAGATTTCAGCGCTGCCCTTTTTAGGTTTTGCCGCTTTGGGTTGAGTCTTTTGTTGCTTCTTGGGCTGGGGCTTTGTTTTCTTTGGAGCCAGCCCCAGTGCCAGCAATTGATCTTTAAGGCTGCTACTCATGATGCTTCAATGACACTATCAAAAAGATTGTTGTTGGGATGATAAGGGTATAAGAATGAAGCGCGGCCAGAGATTAAACATCCTGGAATTGATTATGAAAACTCATTCCGAAAAATTTCTGACCGCGCCTTTGTCTAAATCAGCGCACTAAAGATTCAGTGCGCTGTTTAACCGGTTTATTCCGGTGTTCCAATATCCAGCAATTCAACTTCAAATATCAGTGTTGAATTAGGCGGAATAGGACCACCCCCACCGGCGCCATAGGCTAAATCCGGTGCGATATAGAACATGAATTTACTGCCGACCGGCATCAACTGGACACCTTCTGTCCAACCGGCAATTACACGATTCAGACCAAAGGAAATTGGCTCATTGCGGGCATAGGAGCTATCAAACTCGGTACCATCCAGCAGTGTGCCGCGGTAATGAACTTTTACGGTATCCGTAGCGACCGGCTTGGGGCCATCACCCATGGTTATGACTTTGTACTGCAAGCCTGATGCGGTTGTCTCCACACCTTCTTTGGTTGCGTTTTCGGCAAGAAACTTCTGGCCCGCCACAAGATTGGACTCGCCTACAACCGCAGCTTCTGCTGCCTGCTCAGCCTGTCGCTTCTCTATGTATTCCTTGCGAACCTGCGCCGCCTCTTCGGGGGTCATCGCCAGCTCTTCGCCCTTGTAGGTTGCGCGTACGGCATCGATAAGCGAGTCAAGGTCAACATCTGTTCCCTGATCACGCAGTGATTTGCCGATGTCCATGCCAATGATGTAACCCAGTTTCTTTTTTTCAGTATCCAATTCAACAGCCCATGTATTCATTGAGAAAACTAATACGGCCAAAATCAGACCGCAACGCTTTAAAGTATTCATTCTTTGATAACTCCTGATAAACAGAGTGCGAATTGTCCACATATATGACCCATTGCGCAAACAAAATGTTTCATTATTTAAGCTGAGTTATGCTAAGCCCGAATACTTCACCAAGACAAACGTAAAAATGACATGTATTTTTTGTACTAAAAGATATTTTGACCATTTCAGCCACTTCTGGAACATACAGTTTGTCCTAAACCATAGCTACCGCTATGCTTTTTCGAACGATCGATCAAACTGTTTCGCCAGCTACACCGCAAACTCCGGATTCCTGGCGAGTTATCCAGGCTAGCCTCATGACAATAATTATTACAACCCTGATTCTGTATCAACTGCTATTGCTTTCTATAGGGTGGTGGGCCAGCAGACGAACGTCTGATAATGAAGACTTCTACCTCGGTGGCCGCAAGCTGGGGGCAGCCGTTGCTGCCTTGAGCGCCTCCGCCAGTTCATCTTCCGCCTGGAGTTTGCTGGGCGTATCCGGTGCTGCTTATGCATGGGGACTGCCGGCTATTTGGTTGATCCCCTCTACCCTGCTCGGGTTTTTTATTAACTGGTACTGGATCGCGCCGCGAATGTGGAAACAAAGCCGGGAAAACAACGCCTTGACCCTGACGGAATTTCTTGCGGGTCCCCAGGGTGACCCGGCACGTAAGACCATCATGAGAATCGGGTCCGCCGTTATTCTTTTCTCATTCACTTTTTATATTGCAGCGCAGTTCCAGGCAGCAGGCCTCACCTTTGCCGGCGCCCTGAACATGGACCCGACAGCGGCTATTTCACTCGGCGCCGCCATCGTCCTGGTCTATGTCATGCTTGGAGGATTCTGGGCCGCCAGCATCACCGACAGTATCCAGGGACTGTTGATGGCCGGAAGTGCGGTCGTTTTACCCATTGCTGCATTGATCGCAGTGGGTGGTCCCGGTGCTTTAATGGCCAGTCTTGATGTTGACGGCATTTCTTCCATCGCTTTATGGACACGTCAGGACAACCTCGCTGCCGGAATCGGGTTTGTCATCGGTCTGGCCGGAATCGGCCTCGGTTATCCCGGTCAGCCTCACGTCGTGAACCGTTTTATGGCCATGGAAGATAGCAAGGCCATTCCGACGGCACGGCTGATCGCGATCACATGGGCGATCATTATTTATACGGGCATGGTGGTACTTGGATGGTGTGGCCGGCTGTTGGTATCGACACTGGGTGACGGTGAACAGGTGTTATTTGCGCTTGCAACGCTTTTACTCCCCTCCATCATGGCCGGCATCATGGTTTCCGCCATTTTATCCGCCATCATGTCGACCGCCGACAGCCAGTTATTGGTGGCAGCGTCCAGTGTCAGCCACGATTTGCGCGATGGAAAGATTGCCACCCATGAAAGCCTGAAGCAATCACGCTGGGTGGTATTATCGATCGGCATTGCGGCCATTCTCCTGGCGATATACTCTCCGGAAGCTATTTTCAGCCGTGTCCTGTTCGCCTGGCAGGCACTGGCCGCAGCCTTTGGCCCGCTACTCATCATTACCCTCTGGCGTGGACCGGTAAGCCCCAACTGGCGTATCGCCGCCATGACCTCGGGTTTTCTGCTAACCGTTGTTCTTAACTGGACCACGGACACACCCGGGGATGTGGCCGAGCGGTATATCCCGATGCTCGTTGCCCTGGGCCTGGCGTGGCGGGGCAGTATTAAGAGCCCTTGAGCACCGATTTTATGACGACGAGACTAACCCGCATATTTCACCAGTCGGTAGCGAGGCTGGTCTGGGCCATACTGGTGAAATATGCGGGATAAGCCAGTCTCGTCATCTCATTCAAGGTGAATTCCTCAACCGTAGCAGCGCCGGCAGTTCCGTAAGATCGGAAACAATGGCGGTGGGAACGTGGTCCCATGGATCGAAAACCGCATTGGCGTTGCGCTTCACCCAGACCGTACGCCATCCGCAGGCTGCCGCGCCGATCACATCAAAAGGGTTGCTTGAAACGAGCCATGTGGTGTCGGCTACTGCACCGGTTCGTTCAAGAAAATGTTTGTAAAATCGCGGATCAGGTTTGAAAGTCTGCACTTCATCAGCACTGATGATTGACGAAATCCCGTCGCCGAGTCCGGCATGCTTCAGCAGCGCAGTGATATCGTCTGCAACACCGTTGGAGAAAGCGTGCAGTGCAACACCTTGTTGTTGGAGAGCAGTCAACGCCGGCGCCACATCCGGAAACGCATCCAGTACCCGGTAATGGTTCATTAACGTAATCCTGTCGTCATCTGCAATCTCCGCACCATGCAATTCGCAGGCGAAATCCAGAGCCGCCCGTGTAACGTGGGAAAAATCACGATAGGCTCCCATCAATCCACGCCGAAAGCTGTATTCCAGTTGCTTGCTGCGCCAGGTTTCTGCGAACGCATCCGCCTCTTCACCCACATGGGTAACGAGCACGGTCCTGACGGCCAGAGGGTCAATCAAGGTACCGTAGATATCGAGAGCGAGAGTGATAGGCATGGTGTTGTTCCTTTAAGTCATTCAGAACAATTGTAGCAACTAAGCTAATCGTTGATTTTTTCAGTGAGAATTCATGGTATTTGCTTCATAAAATAGCGCGGCGACCGTCATTGGCCTGGAATGCAGCATCAAGCGGCGTATCTGTGACGTGATTGGTGTAGTTGGACAGCACTTTGAGGCTGGTGCCGTGAATCACGTCAAGAACGCTGGCCCGTGGTGGAAAAACAAAGAAAGAAATGCAGACTGTCGCCAACATGGCTGTCCGTACGTTACCAGCCCTTTGCTAAAACACAGAAGAGCAATCCTCCCTTCTGTGCGGAACCCGTCAATCCAATAAGAATTTCTCACCTAAATGTTGCATTCTAGAAACATGGTGTTATACTTCACTACAACACTACAAGAGAATCATCAGATTCGTGAGATACAAAATGATGAATTTACTGCCACATCACAGAATTCAAATCCCCAACAGCCTGGCAATCTTTGCCGCCCTGCTGTTACTCATCAGCTCTATCGCTGGTTTTGAAACCAACCAGGAAGCAGTTACTTCCGGTCAGGAAACCAAGGTCTCAGCAGGAGTAGACGACACCATTAATAATGCACAAAAAAGCAAGTCCAGCGGACTTAAGCTTGGATTATTACTGTTTCGCCGAGGATGAGGGGACCGGGGCCTGATATGACAACCCAATGGAATGACAGCCAACCAATATACTGGCAACTGAAAGAACGCACCATCGCCATGATTCTGGATGGTACACTGGCAGAAGGTGTTGCCCTGCCTTCAGTCCGCACGGTGGCATCTGATTTCCAGCTCAATCCGATCACGGTTTCCAAGTCCTACCAGGCACTTGTTGATGACGATCTTGTCGAAAAGCGTCGTGGACTGGGTATGTTTGTGCGTGAAGGCGCAAGACAAAAACTGACTGAAAGCGAACGTGAGAAATTTCTCAGTGAAGAGTGGCCTGCCATGGTCACCCGCATCCGGCAACTGGGTCTTAATGTAAATAAACTAATCCAATCAGAAACAATAAAAGAAGGCGACTCCTGATGAACAATGTCATTGAAGCGCGGGGCTTAACCAAGCGCTACAAACGTACCGTAGCGGTCGATAATATTGACCTGGTAATTCCCTCGGGAAGAATTGTCGGCCTGATAGGCCCGAATGGCGCCGGCAAAACCACGGCATTAAAAGCCATCCTCGGTCTGGCCACCTACGAAGGTGAACTCACCGTTCTTGGCAAAAACCCCTCCAAGGACAGGGCCGCCCTGATGGAAGATGTTTGTTTTATCGCAGACGTTGCGGTCCTGCCACGCTGGATCCGGGTTTGGCAGCTGATCGAGTTGACCGAAAAAATTCATACGAGGTTCTCCCGGGAAAAATGTTTGAAATACCTGGATTCAACCAAGATAACCCTCGATCACAGGGTCAAACAGTTATCCAAGGGTATGGTGGTTCAGTTACACCTGGCCATTGTCATGGCAATCGATGTGAAACTACTGGTGCTTGACGAGCCTACGCTGGGTCTGGATATTCTTTTTCGCAAACAGTTCTATACCAACCTGTTAAACGATTACTTTGATGAAGAACGCACGATCATCATCACCACGCACCAGGTCGAGGAAATCGAACACATTCTCAGCGACCTGATCTTTATCCAGGACGGACGTATTGCACTCAACTGCAGCATGGAAGAGGTCCAGGAGCGTTACATTGAACTGATCGTAACACCCGATAACGCCGCCGCTGCCCGGGAACTGCAACCCCTTTATGAACGGGAGTTGTTCGGCCGGCATATTTTCCTTTACCACAGTGCCGACAGGGCACAGCTCAAGGAGCTTGGCGAACTGCATACACCGAGTGTTGCCGACCTGTTTGTCGCTACCATGAGCGGGGGTGCCGCATGAACCGTTTAATGGCGCTTGTAAAACGTGAGTACTGGGAAAACAAAGGAGCTTTCCGAACAACACCACTGGTTATTGGAGGCATTTATATCGTATTGACCCTGATGTTTATCGTCACTTTCAATCACTTTGATAATGAATTCCAGTCACTGAAAGAACTCGCCCGCTGGGTGTCCCAGACTGATGTCGCTCTTCGCGGCGAGATCATCTATTCAGCCAACCTGGCCCTTCTCCCGGGCTTGTTTAACGTGGTGCTGTCCTTCGTGGTATTTTTCTATCTACTGGGCTCCTTATATGATGACCGCAAGGATCGCAGCATATTATTCTGGAAGTCACTGCCCGCGTCCGACACGCTGACACTGGGTTCAAAACTGCTTTCAGCCATGGTAGTCGCACCCGTTATCTTCTGGGCAATTTATGTTCTGACCTATGTCGTAATCATGGCGATTTTCTCCACAGTAGTGCTGTCTTTGGGTGAAAACCCGTGGACACTTTTCCTGGGCATCGGCAATCCTTTCAAGGCCTGGGGCATGCTCTTACTGAGCTACCTGGCGGCATCAATATGGGCATTACCTCTGTATGGCTGGTTGATGCTGGTGTCGTCTTTTGCACCCCGCATACCCTTGTTGTTTGCCATTCTGCCACCGGTGGTCATTGCAATACTGCAGGTTTGGATTGAGTTTCTGCAAACTTTCACGCTAAAGAAGAATCTGTTCGGTGTCATTGGTGAGTGGTTTGCCAACAGCCCATTTATCAGTTTCTCCGTTACCGGCAACACACCGGCACTCACCCTTGGCGTCCCGTTAACCGAGACTTTTAGCCACGAAGCAACGGTGGGCAATATTCTGGAACGTTTGTTTTCGACACATATGTTGATCGGCCTCGCCGTTGCCGCGGTCTTCCTGGGCATCGCCCTGTGGTTGAGGCGCCGCGCGACCGAAAGTTAGAACACTAGCGGGCACTGACCATGCCCGATGGTAACGCTTGAACCCCGATTAGACCGGGATTAAGCACGCCGGGTAACCGTACCTCTCAGCCCGTGGTACAGTTACCCGGCATTTTTTATTTCCATTCTCATGAATGGAGAACCGTTACTGACAAACTATTTTCATGGTCGCAAATACAAACACCAGTAAACCACCGCAATGGCTGGCCCTGCATTTTCCGCACCTGGCGCTGGATCAGCACAACCGTGGTCTGGATCAAGAGAACCAGGATAAGTCACAGGCTATCAGTGACAGGCTGGCGGGACGGCAATGCATCGTTGATTTTAACCAGGCTGCAGAACATGCCGGTATCTGTATTGGCATGCCGGTCGCTGCCGCTTTAAGCCTGCTTGATTCATTACAGGTCTCGGTGCGTGACCCGCGTACGGAACAAGCTGCCCTGAAGCGCCTCGCCGGCTGGTGTTATCAATACAGCAGCCAGGTTTGCATTGACCGGCAGCACAACAGCCTGTTGCTGGAGGTTGCCGCCAGCGAACGTTTATTCGGTCATGCAGAAAAACTTGCAGGGCGCATCACCATGGAGCTTGAGCAACTTGGCTACCGTGCGGTCAAAGGTATTGCACCGACACCGGAAGCCGCCCGCCTGGCTGCCCGGCACGGTCTGCACATCCATGTAGCAGCCGATATACGCAAAAGCATCGGCGCGCTCGATATCGACAGCCTGAATCTGAAAACCACGGAGATAAAGTCTTTGCAGAAAATGGGGTTTCGCACCGTCACCGAAGTTTTCCGGCTACCACGCAAGGCACTGGCAAGACGGATGGGGCCGGCGGTAAGCGACTACCTGGACCGCCTGTTGGGCCATCGACCCGAACCCTGCAAAACCTTCCTCCCGCCGGACAGCTTCTCGGCGGGTATGGATTTACCGGATACTGAGCATACCCAGGGCCTGATCTTTCCCCTGAAACGGCTGGTACAGGAGTTATGCGGGGTACTGCGCGCCCATGACCGCGGCATTCAGGTTCTGCAGGTCCGGCTGCGACTGGATGAGGGTGCAGAGACCATGCGCCTGACCCTGCAGCAAACAACACGTTCTGAAGCCCATCTGATGATGTTGCTGGGTGAGCGTCTGGAGCGTCTGCAACTACCGCGCCCGGTACGTCATATCCGCTTACAGGCATTACATTTTTTGCCCTGTGCGGTGGTCCAGACAAGCCTGTTTAAAGAAATCGACACAAGCCCTGCAGACACAGGCAGTCATGTCATCGAACGTCTGCGGGCAAGACTGGGCACAGAGTCGGTCAAGGGCATCAGCGGTCTTGAGGACCATCGGCCGGAATACAGCTGGTCACTCAGGGAACTGGATGAACCGGCAACCTACACCGCGCAACCGGGCCGGCCCGCCTGGCTGTTACCCAGGCCGCAACTCTGCCAAATCGATAACTATCACATACTGACAGGCCCGGAACGTATAGAAACCGGCTGGTGGGACGGCAGGGATTGTCGCAGGGATTACTTCATTGTGCGTGATGCGAACGGCAGTACGCTGTGGGCTTTTCATGAATATAAACCCCACCCCGGTTGGTATTTACACGGTTTATTCGCATAATGACCAAATCAATAGACGGACATAACACGACACCATGAATGTATTGGGTAAATTGTTTCTGAAGGGACTCGCGGTTGTCATACCGGTTGCTTTGACACTCGCCATATTGTGGTGGATAGCCGCAGGCGCGGAAAAGCTGATGGGTGCCGTACTTAAGTTCACGCTGCCCGACGGATGGTATGTGCCGGGAATGGGACTGGTCTCCGGGCTGGTTCTGATTGCGCTGATCGGTCTGCTGTCACATGTCCTGATTTTTCAGAAACTGTTCAATCTGGGCGATGCCATCTTCCATCGCCTACCACTGGTCAAAACCATATACACCGCCATCAAGGATTTTATTGGCTATCTGAACCCCGACAAAGATAGCGGGATGAACAAGGTTGTGATGGTCCAACTACCGGGACAGACGTTCCAGTTGATAGGCTTTGTCACACGCGAACAGTTTGAAGACCTGCCCTTCTCACCCACAGCCGAAGATCCGGTCGCCGTCTACATGCCAATGAGCTACCAGATTGGTGGATACACCCTGTTCCTGCCGCGCAGCTGCCTGACACCCCTGGACATACCTTTTGAACAGGCCATGCGCCTGGTACTGACAGGTTCGGTAACCAAGCGACGTGATGACCCTGCCAAAGATGAAACGGAACACGCATGAATCTGAGAGATTCCCGGCTAACTTTTAACAGCCACCTGGATGATGGTCTGATCCTGCCGACCCGGTATTTCTCTGCACATCCTTGCGACACGCAATAAGTTGTTGCTTTCAGACTGCAACCTTTGCGGTGTTCATTTTCAGAACCCCCAGCAAGCCACGCAATACGAGGTCCGGAACAATCTGATCGAACAGACCTGTTCCTTCAAAAAGAGTGGCAAAACCGCCGGTGGCAATAACCTTCGGATGGATTCCTTCAAACTCTTCCAACTGGATCCTGTGCATAATCTCCCGTAAAGCACCGAGATGACCAAAGTACAACCCGGACTGGATACTGGAAGCGGTTGTACGGCCGAGACAGGTTTCCTTACGAACGATTTCGACCGAACCCAGTTTTGAGGTACCACTATCGAGCGCCTGCATCGACATCTTCAAGCCAGGCAAAATAACCCCTCCCTGGTAGGAGCGACCCTTGCCGATGGCACACAGGGTGGTTGCTGTACCAAGATCCAGGATAATCAAA
>JASJFX010000098.1:0-10559 GCA_033791845.1 Lysobacterales bacterium
GACCTGAACTACCCACTGTATCTGGCTGCGCTGATATTCAATATTTGCCAGGCGGCCTTTGTGTTTGTGCGTTTTGTCGCTTCCGAGTTTAGCGCCAAAGAGGTGTAGATCTCCGAATACGGAATCAATCGGGCCAGCGTAAAGTCACTCCACGTAAAGAAATACCGGCACTTGCCAAGCAGATTGAGGCTGACCTTATCGTCATGGGGACTGTGGCCCGCACCGGTGTTCCCGGGTTTATCATTGGCAATACGGCCGAGGCTATTCTCGGCCAGATTGAGTGTTCCGTGCTCGCACTCAAACCACCCGGCTTCGTCACACCGGTCACCGTGGACGAAAGATCGCACATGCACGTTTTTTATCCCACTGTTTAACAGCCCAGGCTTATACTTCTATTACTGAGGCACTTAACGGCTATGTGTCACGGTACCGTGGGGGGGACCGGTTAGATGAATTAATCTAGGCTATTTCGTCTTCTTCGCGCACGGCCAGCACGTCGCAAACAGCGTTATTAAGTATACCGGCGGCTGTTGAACCAAGCGTCTCTATGACGCCCTGACCATGAGGTGCGACGACAATCAGGTCAACATCATGTTCTTTTGCGAAGCGAAGAATTTCATGCCTTGCAGACTTTGAGGTAACTCTGAATTCCGTCTTTATTTCTTTGTACCTCAGTGCATGTTTCAGTTCATCCAACTTGGTACCTACATGCGTGGCCAGCGAGTCAATCGACTCGGTATTGTATTGAAATACGGATGAAAGGGGGCCGCTATCAAATGGAAAATGTTCAATCACGTGCAACAAAATGAGCTCGCATTTGTCCTGCTTTGCCAGACGTACTGCCCGTTTGGCCGCTACCAGGTTGATATCAGTAAAGTCAGTGGCGATCAATATTCGCTTGTAAATACTCACAACAATCCTCCTTGAAGCCTTACAGGCTTCCTAAATACCTGGCACATTGTGAATGTTAGGTCTGTTCACTAATCGGCCTGGAATTCACTGTCGATCAGGCTGAGAAATTCGCCAATTGTTTTATGGGACTCCAATGGGTGTCTCAACTGCTGATCAAGATTCAGCTCATAACGATTCCGCCGCCCCTCTTTTTTTACAGTCACGATGCCAGCCCTGATTAGTTTTGCCAATATCCTTTGCACCGCACGCTCAGTGATTCCCACTTGAGAGGCTATTTGGCGCGTCGTTGGTTGGGGTGTATGTGTCAGGCAGACAAGCACATGTACGTTGTTACTGAAAAAAGTCCAAGTCTCAATGCTGTCGTTACTGTTATCCATATTCTTAGGTACGCCATCAATATCGCGACACAGTTTACGTGACAATTATGTCGCATATAATGCTATAATACGTGTCCAAAAGGTTTAATGTCAACCGGAGGATACACTCATGCAGCAAATCGGGCAGGTACTTTTTATTCTGGGAATCATATTCGCATTTCTAGCGGGAATAGGTTTTGAACATCCATTTCTCCCAGTGGGGTTAGCGGTATTTGGTGTGATTGTTGGATTGGTAAATATCACAGATGTCGATTCCAACCAATTTCTCATTACGGGTATTGCGCTGGAAGTAAGCGCTTCGGCCTTCAGGCAGTTTTCATTCATAGGGGCAGCAATGTCAGATGTCATGATTTTTGTTGGCGGTGCACTGTTGGTGGTGGCAATGCGAACACTTTTCCGTTCTGCTTTATCCAACTTATGGAAAACTCACAAATAAAATATTTTAGGCGGGTACGCGTGAGTAATTCCAGAAACAGTGGTCTGTCAATTTTTGTCTGGACCCTGCTGCTAATCGCGGGTTTGAGTGTACCACTGGATGTATTAGCGGTCACAGTAACACCGGGTGCAGTGACAGACCTGACCGGATCCTGGCTGGGAATACTTGCCCTGACAATTTTCTTCGCTGCTTACATGCTAATCATCAGCGAGGAAGCAATACATCTGCGTAAGTCAAAACCGATCATGGTGGCAGCCGGCTTCATCTGGTTGTTGGTAGCCATCGCCTTTATTCGCCAGGGGGATCCGCTCGGCGCAGGCGTGGCTTTCAAACATGATCTGCTGGAGTTTGCGGAACTGTTTCTTTTTCTGCTCACAGCCATGACCTATATCAACACGATGGAAGAGCGCGGAGTTTTCGATATCTTGCGCGACTGGCTGGTGGTAAAAGGCTTTTCTTTCCGCAAGATTTTCTGGCTCACTGGCCTGGTTGCATTCTGCCTGTCGCCAATTGCTGACAACCTCACAACCGCCCTGCTGATGGCTACCGTGGTGATTTCAGTGGGTGGTGGTAATAGTAAATTTATCGCCATTGCATGTATCAATATTGTTGTTGCAGCCAATGCCGGTGGTGTCTTCAGTCCATTCGGTGACATTACAACCTTAATGGTCTGGCAGAAAGACCTCATTAGTTTCACCGGGTTTTTTGCCTTGATTGTACCGGCAGTGGTGAATTGGCTGGTGGTGGCTTCTATCCTGAATTTTGCCGTGCCGAAAGTTCAACCGGAACCGCTTGAAAGCAGGGCTAAGCTGAAACATGGCGCATGGGTCGTAGTGGGTTTGTTCCTGTTGACCATCACGATGGCCGTAACCGGCCACAATATTTTGCACCTTCCTCCCGTGGCTGGAATGATGACCGGTCTGGGCTTTCTGAAGCTGTTTGGTTATTACTTGCAACGCCGCGATGAGCGCCATGCTTACGTCGCAAAAACCATGTTGATGAGCACTGCACTGGCCATAGACTCCAAACCAGCAGAAGAATCAATGCCTGCCGAGCCCACCTACGACATTTACCGTAATCTACAGCGTGCAGAGTGGGATAGCCTGATGTTTTTCTACGGCATTATCATGTGTGTTGGTGGATTGGGTGCGTTTGGGTACCTCGCAGTCGGGTCTGAGATACTGTACGGGGGGCTTGGACCTACAACTGCCAACATCCTGGTCGGTTTCGCATCTGCAATCGTGGACAATATCCCGGTCATGTTCGCCGTTCTGGAAATGTATCCGGAAATGAGTCAGGGCCAGTGGTTGCTTGTCACGTTAACTGCAGGTGTTGGCGGCTCGATGTTATCAATTGGCTCCGCCGCCGGGGTCGCAGTCATGGGGCAAGCACGCGGTATTTATACCTTCTTTACTCACCTGAAATGGAGCTGGGCCATAGTGCTTGGTTACGCTGCGAGTGTCGTGACACATATGTGGTTGAATGCCAGCGCATTCGCACAATGAGCCTGGACTATTTAACAGACATTATCATTCTTTTGACCGCGGCGGTCATATTGGTACCGCTCTCCCGGTTGGCCCAGCTCGGTACCGTACCCGGTTTCTTATTGGCCGGGATCGTGGTTGGACCATCGGCGTTGAGTCTCATCGACAACCAGGCCGAGATTAGTCACCTGGCTGAACTGGGTGTGGTTCTGCTCCTGTTTGTAATCGGCATCGAACTCAAACCTTCGCGCCTATGGCTGATGCGACGCCAGGTTTTCGGGCTGGGTGCGCTGCAAGTGGTGGTAACGGGGGGGTTGATCTCCGCTGCTGCTTATTTCGTGTTCGATGTAGAACTCAGGTCTACGATATTGATTGGACCGGCATTGGCACTGTCTTCAACGGCTTTTGTGCTGCAGTTACTTACCGAGCAGAAAATGCTGACCTCCGGTTATGGGCGAACATCTATCGCCGTATTGTTATTTCAGGACCTGGCCGTCGTACCGCTTCTCGCCCTGGCATCGCTTTTGGCGGTCGCACCCATCACTGTCGAGAGGGATATCGGTCTGGCGCTGATAGAAGCACTGATAATCCTTGCGTTGGTTGTCCTTGGAGGCCGCTATTTACTTCAACCCATACTCCATAGCATAGCCCGCCTGGGATCTCCCGAGACATTTACAGCCTCCGCAGTATTGCTGGTATTGGGTACCGCCGTATTGATGGCACAGATTGGTTTGTCCATGGCCATGGGCGCATTTGTGGCTGGACTGCTGATAGCTGACTCGGAGTATCGCCACCAGGTAACAGCTGAGATTCAACCATTCCGTGGACTCTTGATTGGCTTGTTTTTTATGTCGATGGGTATGTCCCTCGAATTAAGGTTGTTGATTGCAGAACCCTTGTTTTTCATTGGACTGGTCCTGATGCTGATGCTAACCAAGGCCACCCTGTTGTGGCTGTTGACCAAGATGCTCAGGATTAAGAACCGAACGGCGTGGGCAATCGCCCTCTTGCTAGCGCAAAGTGGAGAATTCGCACTTGTACTTTTCGCCGTGGCTTTTGATACCGCCTTGCTGAGTGAGGAACTATTTCAACAACTGCTGGTGGTGGTGGTGCTCAGCATGTTAGCCACACCACCGCTCGCGGCGTTGGCATATCGACTGGTCAGTACACACGAGAGTGTATCTGAAGGAACTATGCTTGCAGAAGCGCCAACTGAGCCAGACTCAGTAGTGATTTTGGGTTTCGGACGTGTGGGGCAACGGGTTGGTGAGATACTCGAAATGCGGGATGTAGCATATGATGCTGTCGATTACGACGCAGGCCTTGTCAAGCGCGAGCGCGATGCAGGACGAAAGGTCTTCTACGGAGATGCACGCAAGCCCGAAGTTCTTAGAAGTTTGGGAGTGGGTGATGTGGCCTTGGTCATCGTCACCCTCGACGACTTCCAGGCTACGGAGCAGGTGGTTTCTACACTGCATCAAATGTTTCCAAAGCTGGATATACTGGTGCGCGGACACGACTTGAAGCACTGCCAGAGCCTTCATTTAAAAGGCGCATGGCTTGCTGTTTCAGAGAACCTCGAAGCGAGTATTGCACTTGCCCAGGCAGCATTGTCAAAGGTCGGGGTAGACGATGTAGAAAGCGACTTGACCATTGATCTGTTTCGTAAAAACTACGATAGCGCCTAAGGGCGCCTACTCTTGGCGCCTAAGGGTGCCTACTCTTGGCGCCTAAGGGCGCCTACTCTTGGCAAACACACGTTTCATTCGAGTTCATCATAGTGACCGTATCAATAGACGTTAACGACACCCTGGCCGGCGGACAGATTGAAAGAACAGTGACCCGTCTTACCAGGCAGATCAAGGCAAAGGGATCCGCGTATACAACGTGTGTTTATCGAGACGGAACGGAGCGAGGACCATTATGAGCCTCCAGAGTGAATTGGGTACCGAAGGCAAGAGCTCAGGCCTCAACGTGCGGATGATGCTCATGCTGGATTGAGCATTTAATGACCTTTTCCAACTTTGCTGGTACGTGTTTGTGCCAGGGTGTGCCGGCCAGGAAGTCACGGCTTGAGCTGTCTGTTAACTCATTCGGAGCCACTCCCCTGAGACGTTTGGTTCCATCGGAATCGTGATAGTCAATACCGGTGCCATTCGGTAGCGAGACATGACCTGGTGACATCATGTCGCTGACTTCAACAATGACTTCTGCGCTGCCGCGGGAGGTAGTCACCCGCAACGTGTCGCCACTTTCACATTCCAGCATGGCTGCGTCCTGTGGGCTGATGCGCAGGCTGGCATAACTGCCTTTTTCATGCCATCCGCTGTTTCGGATAATGGTGTTGCTGGTTTCAGTGCGACGTTCACCTGCTGACAGAATAAATGGGTAATCGGGATTCTGCGGAAGCGGACCTTTGTGGAGTTGCTTCAACTCTTCTATCAGCTCCGGAATAAACAGGTTGATGCGGTTCCCGGGGAGGCGAATGGCTTTGCAGCTTTCTTCAGGCGTGCTGCGGGCATAGACGACGCCGGATGGTGAATTCAGTATGGCCTTGAAAAGGCGGTTCGCTGCCAGTGGTGCGGGCCCACCGAACCCCGCCCGTTTCGCAGGTATTGGAAAGCTACGGACATACATCAGGCTCAAACCCCAGGTTACCGCTGCCATTTCCAGTCCTCCAGGAAGGCTAGGACCAAGCGTCCGGTAGAGGATCGGTGCAACGTATTTAAGAAGCCGGGGCCGCATCGCTGCCTGTGCCAAAAATACCATGCTAAAAGCATTCAATCCGACGCGGGCTGCCCGGCGAAGGGCGCGGTAGTCTGCTTCGCCAAGATCGCCGGATGCCTCCAGCAGGCGTGCAATGATCTCGCCTTCGTCGAGGGTTCCCTTCGCCGGGCTAAACAGCGGTTGGCGCAGGTGGAATAAATTGTCAGGAAACTCGATGTTAAAAAACGTTGCCTCGGCCTTTTCGAATTGACTGGAGGCAGGAAGCACGTAATCTACCTGGCGGCAGGTTTCCGTCATTGCCACATCGATGGCAACGGAAAAATCCAGTGCCCGGATGGCTTCCCTCATACGCTGGCTGTCAGCCAGGGAGTGTGCCGGGTTGCCGCTCTGGATAATCATTGCCCGGTAGCGATTCGGGTGATCGGTGAGGATTTCCTCGGGAATCACGTTGCATGGAATCAGCCCCGTTATGATCTTGGCGCCTGCCACCGGGCTGACGCGTTCCACTTTCCCTTTGCGACCAAGCTGTCCCTTGCTTGCCTTGCCTAAAGATAGAAACGGTACAAAGGCGTTGGCCGTGCCTTCTCTACCGTAATGTCCGGTCGTGGTCCAGAGTAGCCGCTGAAGATAACTGACCAGTGTGGAATGCACGGACATCTGAATTCCGAGGTCTTCAAAAAAGGAAACACTTTTCGCTTTCGCAATGCGTTGCGCAACATCGGCGATCTGTTCCTGGTCAATACCACAAATCTCAGCGTACCCGGCGACCGGGATGTCCATCAGATGTTGGCGAATCTCTTCAAAACCCGTGGTGTGCTCTGCCATCCAGTCATGGTTTACCCAGTCGTTCTGAACCATTAGTCCCGCCATGGCCGCTATCAGCCAGGCATCGGCCCCCGGTTTTACAGCCAGGTGGATGTCAGCTTTTTTCGCCGTTTCGCTGCGTCTCGGATCGATCACCACCAGGCACCGGTCCGGGTCTTTTGCCATATCCTGTATCACTGCCCGGGCACGCTGAAATCCATGCGACTGCCAGGGGTTCTTCCCCAGGAAGACACCTACTTCGCAGTTCTCGAAGTCTCCATGCGAGCCCACGCCAAACATTTTTCCAGCCACCCAGAATTCACCGGTTTTTTCCTGGGCCAGCGCGTTGGAGCGGTATTTTACGCCCAGGCTTTTCAGCCACGCCTCAACATATGCCCCGCCGAGATGGTTTCCCTGGCCGCCGCCACCGTAATAGAGAATCTTGTCGCCGCCCAATTCGTCACGAACTGCATTCATCCGCGTTGAAACCTCGCGGATCGCGGTATCCCAGTCCACGGCTTCATAATTGCCGTCAGGTGTTCGGCGCATGGGCGACGTCAGCCGGTCTCCGGCGTTCTGGTACCAGTTGAGTCTCTGGGTTTTCTCGCAAACGTAACCCTTTGAAAGCGGGTGCTCCTTGTCGCCGATGATCTTTGTTATGTGTCGCTGATCATCGGTTTTGACCTTCAGGCCACAATTGATGGAACACAGGATGCAGGCTGTTTTCTTCCAGGGTCCAGCCTTGGTCTGAGAATCGGTTTTGGTCATGTTCGTACCCATGAAGCATGGTGGGAGAATATATATAGTACAGTGCACTGATGCTCACAACCCGGAATACCACAGGGGTAGCAGCACAGCAGACAGGCTTCGAACTGTGTTAAGCTATTCCCAATAAAATATAGTGGTGTTGAATGAGCCATTATTCCTCCTCTCGCGATTGCGCGACCGTCATGTTTTTATTAAAGTGCTTAATCACCAAAGCAAGTCCACCAGGCTGGAGAAACGTTTTGCCAGCAAATTTTGGTGCTCGCTCTTCAGGCAACAGGAAATACCATGGATGCATTATCAATAGGTGTTATTGGCACTTCTAAAAAGAAGGACGAGCGACGTGTACCGATCCATCCTGAGCATCTGCCCCGGCTGCCCGAAAAACTATGTCGACAGTTAATTTTTGAAACCGGTTATGGTGAGCGATTTGGTGTTTCCGATTCCGAACTCGCAGATCAGACAGGGGGTCTCGCCTCACGGGATGAAATATTAGAAAACATGGATGCGACCATTCTTGCCAAACCTATGCTTGCTGATTTTGAACAGCTTCGTGAAGGTGGCGTTCTGTGGGGCTATCCGCATTGCACCCAGCAGCGGCAAATTACCCAGACAGCCATCAATAGAAAACAGACGATTATTGCTTTTGAAGACATGTTTGTCTGGGGTCCGGAAGGACAGATCGGTCGACATACGTTCTATAAAAACAATGAAATGGCGGGCTACTGCGCGGTGATCCATGCGCTGCAGTTAAAGGGTATTGACGGGCATTATGGAGATCAGCGGAAAGTCATTATTTTCAGTTTTGGGGCGGTTAGCCGCGGCGCTATCTATGCTCTTAAAGCGCACGGATTCAGGGATATTACCATCTGTATTCAACGCCCCGACCATGAGGTTCGCGAGGAAGTGCTGGATTGTCACTATGTGAGGCTCAGGGAGGGAGTTGGGCACGAAGCGCGCATGCTGGTCGTTGAACATGACGGGTCAGAAAGGCCTTTATCTGATTTGATAAGCGAGACCAGCATTATTATTAACGGTACCTTTCAAGACACCAATTATCCCATTGACTTTGTGACTGAAGAAGAAAAAGCCTGCCTTAACCCCGGCAGCCTGATCATTGATGTCAGCTGTGACGAGGGTATGGGTTTTTATTTTGCCAAACCCACTACGTTCAAAAACCCCATGTTTGAGGTGGAGAAAGTTGATTATTATGCCGTTGATCATACGCCAAGCTATTTGTGGGAGAGTGCTTCACGATCCATATCTGCTGCGTTGATTGTTCATTTGCCTACGATTGCGGGCGGACCTGAAAGTTGGCATAAAGATGAGACCATTCGTCGCGCGATCAATATTGAGGATGGTGTCATTCAAAAATCCGATATTTTGGCATTTCAAAATCGCCGGTTGGATTATCCCCACGCTGCCATATAGGTGGTTTGGGATTTTGGGTCTACCCGAATAAAAAAGTCAGTTAGATGAAGCTGTCAAAAGGAGTCCTTTTCTCTGATAGCGCTGACAGTTTCGATAACCTTCTGACGCAACCATTGGTGTGCCGGATGTACGAGGCCTCCATCGGTGGACAGAAAGATATGTTTTGAGGCAAATGTTCGGTATCTTTGAAATTAATTCCCTGGAGGACACAATTTTGAAACCCATCTTAGCCCTGAGTGTTGCCAGTTTGCTGTTATTTGCGATGGACGCGCATGCTGCGCCTGAGGCCAACAGGATAGAAATTTCCTACGAGGTACCAGAAAATCCCGCACATTCGAAAATTTATGAAGATCTGAAAGAAAACAAGGTCCTGGAGAGGCTGCAGGAATTTTTAAGTCCATTTCGGCTGGTAATACCGGTGGAAATCATAATGGCAGGGTGTGACGGAGAACCGGAAGCCGAATACGGAGATGGCGAGATATTGATCTGTTACGAGTTTGTCGAAATGCTGATCGAAAACATGCCTGATGAGACCACTCCAGCCGGTATCGAGCCTGCTGACACGGTTGTCGGCCCATTTTTTGACACTGTGCTGCATGAATTTTCCCATGCCCTGTTTGATATGTTCTATACCCCGATGTTCGGACGCGAAGAGGATGCTGCGGATCAACTGGCAGCCTATCTCTATCTTCAACTGGGTGAAGACGAGGCCCGCCGTCTGATCAGGGGTACCGTTTATAATTACCTGGTCGTCGAAACGAATGATGAAGACTCGGCACAAACGGCGGAAGAGTTCATTGAAGATTCGGCAGAAACACACAGTTTTCCCTCGCAAAGAGCGTACAACCTGTTGTGCATGGCATATGGCGCCAATCCCAAATTGTTTGCAGACCTCGTGTCCAAATGGCGTTTGCCAGAAGACCGGGTTGAATTCTGCGTAGAAGAGTATGAACAGGTTCAGCAAGCATATAGAGACTTGATTAAACCCCATACCGACCCTGCTCTTGCAAAGGAGGTTTTCGATAAATCCTGGTTGCGCAAGGTGGAACGGGGTCGGTGGAAATGAAAGGAGCCGAGACACCCATCACCTGATGTCAATTCCACCAATTCGACACCAATTCCCACCATTCGAGACACCCATCACATGACGATTGCCTGACGGCTTCGAGAGAACCATGGGTGTCCATAAGATTGTTCTCTCCATAAGATTGTTCTGTATATTTGACTTTCAAACATCCATCCTTACAATACTGTAAGGAATTAAATATATGTAAGGAGATTAATATGGCTGTCGCCACGCTGACTACAAAAGGCCAGGTCACCATATACGCACCATGAACGCGCTCTGGCATAGAGTTGTCGATGTTGATTGTGTGGTGTGTTGTGGGTAAGATGTTGCGGATCAAGTAACAGACTCACAATTGGGGAAAAAGAAACCGCCGGTTCCATGGGGAGCCGGCGGTTTATTGTTTCGACTGTCCCGCTTCCGAACCTGCCCAACTGGGGGCTGGATACTGAGTAGCAGGTTAGGCCAGTTTCAAATTGATCTCACCCAACTTGATCAACGGGAACTGATGAAGTTTCTTGCGCAACTCGATGAGCAAATCCACCCTGCCGATGACA
>JASJFX010000099.1:0-3541 GCA_033791845.1 Lysobacterales bacterium
CACCCTACAGCATGCCGGTTTCGAGCCTGGCGGCCTCGGTCATCATCTGGTAGTTCCACGGCGGCTCAAACGTCAGTTCGACATCCACCTTCACGATCGTTGGGATGATCTGAATCTTGCTGCGTACATCCTCAACAATGATGTCACCCATACCGCACCCCGGAGCGGTCAATGTCATGGTGACATCAACCTCTCTTTGTCCCTGGTCATTCTTTCTCAATTCACATGAATACACCAGGCCCAGGTCTACGATGTTGACGGGGATTTCCGGGTCATAACAGGTTTTCATCTGGGACCAGACCAACTTTTCCACGTCATCATCGCTGGCATTTTCCGGCAATTGGGGTGGCAAAACCGGTTCTTTGCCGATTGCATCGGCATCAATACCGGCAACCCTGAACAGGTTTCCATCGATAAAAACGGTAAAGCTCCCGCCAAGTGACTGCGTAATATACCCAACGGTTCCTGCCGGCATGGTCAGTTCATCACCGGCGGGTATCATGACGACGGCACAGTCCCTTTCGAACTGGCAGGGTTGGCTGGTATGGCTAAACATGAGCTATGAAATCAACCCATCTTGGCTTGCAGGTAGTTTTCGAT
The DNA here is from genome assembly GCA_033791845.1 of Lysobacterales bacterium. Classification (GTDB taxonomy): domain Bacteria; phylum Pseudomonadota; class Gammaproteobacteria; order Xanthomonadales; family SZUA-36; genus SZUA-36. The sequence continues at coordinate 601 of JASJFX010000099.1, forward strand.
GCCCATCTTGTCAATCAGAATCAATTGGGTCTCGAGCCAGTCTACATGCTCCTCCTCGGAGGCGAGAATGGAATCAAACAGGTCACGACTGACGAAATCGCGGCATTCTTCACACCAGGCAATGGCATCTTTCAACTCCGGCAATGCATCCATCTCCAGCGCCAAATCACACTCAATCATTTCACGTGGTGCTTCGCCGATTCTCAGCTTGCCAATATCCTGCATATTGGGCAGACCTTCCAGAAACAATATCCGCTCGATTAACTGATCCGCGTGCTTCATTTCGTCCAGAGACTCACCATGTTCGTGATCAGCCAGTTCCATCAAGCCCATATCTTTATACATACGTGAATGCAGAAAGTACTGGTTAATTGCCACCAGTTCATTACGTAACACCGCGTTGAGAAAACCAATAACCTTACGGTCGCCTTTCATTGTGCCGGACTCCTTTGGAAACTCTGATTATAAATAGACAGGGGCATCAATCCGAACCGTTCGACCGTTGGACAATGCGCTAAATTGGTTTGATTTTAGCAGGTGTTGAGTTAACCCGCATCTTGCATGAGAGTCTCGAGTTCACGCCAACTGCATGACAGGGAGCAGTACTTTGGATTGCCTGGCTTCTATCAGAGACTGTTGCAGAATTTCAACAGCCGTTTCTTTGCAACAGCCGCATTGACTGGCACAACCGGTCGATTGTCTCAGCTGCCTCATATTGCTAACACCATTGTGCACCGCGGCGCGAATATCAGAATCGGTGACTGAATTGCAAATACAGACGTACATAGCGTGTTCCTGTTTCTGTTGAAAACATTCTAAATCTTAATGAGAATGATTGTCAATTAGATTCAGGGGTCGCTTCAGAGAATTATCAACCTGCAGTCATCATTGGTTCAAGCAGTGTCAGGGCCTGCCTGTAAACGCGGCGTTTGAACCTGATGACATTATCAGCGGGATACCAGAAATCTACCCAGCGAAAATCACGGAACTCTGGCTCGCCGGTTGTTTTGAAATCAAACTGAACACCGTCATCGCGTAATTTCAACAAAAACCAGACCTGTTTCTGACCAATACAAAGAGGCTTGCATTGTGATCTCTGAAAACGACGGGGTAACTGGTAACGTAGCCATCCCGGGGTTGAGCCCAGTAATTGAACATGCTCTTTGACCAGGCCGGTTTCTTCATGCAATTCGCGGTACATGGCCTCCACGGGAGTTTCGTCCGTATTCATACCGCCCTGGGGAAATTGCCAGCCATCATTATTTGACCGTTGCGCCCAGAATACCTGACCATCATTGTTCATGATAACCATGGCTACATTGGGTCTGAATCCGTCCGAATCGATCATGTCTGTTTTTTTTCTGAGCCTGCTGAAAACCAATGTTATGGGTTTGCTTAATACGTGCGATAATTTTAAACCTTAATCAACCAAACCATGTTAATCAATCCTGCAAAATGATTCCAACCTCATTACGCCGATCATTGCTCTTATTATTACTGGTGCTATCAGTCAGCAGCATACTATTTGCAAGTGCAAGCGGTTCGGTCACACTGGGTTGGTCGGAATGGCTGGCTGCAATCCAGGACTCCACCAGCCGCTATGGTGAATTAATCTGGCGTTTACGGTTGCCACGTGCACTGGCCGCATGGGTAGTGGGCTCGATGCTGGCAATGTCCGGCTGCCTGATGCAGGTGCTATTGCGTAATCCACTGGCTGATCCCTATGTCCTTGGCGTATCAGGTGGTGCCGCTTTTGCTACCTTGCTGGGCATGGTGTTTGGTATCGCAGCCGGATTCCTGCCATGGCTGGCTATCCTGGGTGCGCTGGTTTCCATTTTGATTGTATTTGGCCTGGCCCGCGGAACCGGGCCCTGGAGTGGTACCCGTCTCCTATTAACCGGTGTTGTTACCGCTTCCGGCTGGGCCGCACTGATCAGCCTGATTCTCTCCCTGAGCCCCGATAACAGCCTGCGCGGAATGTTATTCTGGCTGATGGGCGACCTGAGTTACGCCACACTACCCTCCTGGTCCCTGGTCGTGCTAGGTGGCAGCTTTATCGTGACCCTGGGTCTTGCACGCAGCCTGAACGTGCTGGCCATGGGTGAAACAACCGCCCGTCTACTTGGCGAACCGACCCACCGAATGCTCTGGCTGGTCTACCTGCTCGCATCAGTACTAACGGCTACCGCAGTCTCCATTGCGGGCAGTATTGGTTTTGTGGGATTGATCGTGCCGCACCTGATGCGCTTACTGGTTGGTTCCGATCACCGTATTCTTATCCCGGCAGCGACGCTGTTTGGTGGGGTGTTCCTGGTATTTTCAGATACGCTTGCACGCACCATATTGGGCCCGCAGCAGTTACCCGTCGGTGTCATAACAGCCCTGCTTGGTGTACCGCTTTTCCTCCTTTTACTAAATCGCGCAAGGTTAAAGGGCGTATGACTTCGTTGGTATGCCAATCCCTTGATGTCAGCATCGCAGGCAAAAATATCTGCAGCAAACTGAACCTGGAACTTGAGCCTGGCCAGTTCTGGGGTCTGTTGGGACCAAATGGTATCGGAAAAACAACACTGCTCAAATGCATGGCTGGATTGTCCCCACCCGATAGCGGCAAGGTGTTACTGGAAAACCAGGAGATAGAAAACCTGCCGCGGCGTGTGGTTGCCCGTCTGCTGGGTATGCTCCAGCAGCACACGGTATATGTCTTTGATGCCGGTGTGCTCGAAACGGCCCTGACCGGACGGCATCCCCACCTGGCATATTGGGAACGTGAGGGTCCAAAGGACAGGCAAAAGGCGCTGGACGCCATCCGGGCCGTCGACCTGGCCGGCTTTGAAGCCCGTAGCGTGACAGGTTTATCCGGTGGGGAGGCACGTCGCCTGGCATTTGCCTCGCTGATCGTTCAGGAACCAACCATCCTGTTATTGGACGAACCAACCAA
>JASJFX010000100.1:0-23677 GCA_033791845.1 Lysobacterales bacterium
GATATCAACCGCGGATGTTGTCGATACGGATGAAAGCGAAGAAGATGAAATCGCATACGCTGAAATTGTTGAATACATAAGAATCGTAGTCCTGATGATAAAGGAAGACCTCCGTGGTCCCGAAGGTCGTGATTTGATTCATTGAGAAGCCCGCAAGGAACCTGGGAGTTTTGAGTTGATAAAAAGTAAGGAGTTTATAAAACGCCGTCAGCGCTTAATGGAGATGACTGGTGATGAGTCGGTTGTCATCATTCGTGCCGCAGTTCACAAAGTACGTAACAATGACGTCCGCTATCCTTATCGTCAGGACAGTGATTTTCTGTACCTGAGTGGTTTTTCCGAACCTGAAGCCATGATTGTATTACTGCCCCAGGGTAAAGAAGGTCGCTCAATTCTTTTCTGCCGTGAAAGGGATCCTCACAGGGAAATGTGGGATGGCCTGATGGCCGGTACTGACGGTGCCGTCGAGCAATTCGGTTTTGACGAGGCTTTCCCGATCAGCGAAATCCCACAACGACTGCCGCGGATGCTGCGTGGTTGCGACAGAATTTATTATGACCTGGGCAAGGATCCGGACTTTGATCAGCTTTTGATCGGCTGGATGAATGAGTTTCGTGCCAAGACACGTAAGAAGTTTCAGGCGCCGGACGAAATTATTGCATTGGGCCATAACCTCCACGAAATGCGGCTTTTCAAAAGCCGTACAGAAATTACCTTAATGAGGAAGTCGGCGCGCATCGCCGCAAGAGCCCACCGGCGCGCCATGCAAGTTTGTAAACCGGGTATGAATGAGGCGGATATTCATGCGGAATTGCTACACACCTTTACCCGGAACCAATGTGAAGTTTCCTACATCCCGATTGTTGGCGGTGGTGCAAATGCCTGTGTGCTGCATTACATCAGCAATCGCTCCCCACTCAATGACGGTGACCTGTTGCTGATAGATGCCGGTGCCGAATACGATGGTTATGCTTCGGATATTACACGTACCTTTCCCGTCAACGGCAAGTTCACCGGACCACAAAAGGACTTGTACGATGTGGTGCTGGCCTCACAGTTGGATGCCATTGATGCGGTTCGTGAGGGCAATCCCTGGGAACATGTCCATGAAACGGCAGTACGAACTGCGACCGAAGGTATGATTGATCTTGGCATCCTCAAAGGCAGTCTTGAAGAGGCCCTTGAAGAAGAGCATTTCAAAAACTATTACGTGCATAACACGGGTCACTGGCTGGGTCTGGATGTCCATGATGTTGGTGAGTATGAAATCGACGGTCACTCGCGTGTGCTGGAGTGCGGTATGGTTTTCACTGTGGAGCCGGGGATTTACATTCCCGTAAACGCTACCGCGGTTAATAAAGCCTGGCGTGGAATGGGGATACGTATTGAAGATAATGTCGTGGTGACCCGGTCCGAGGCTGATGTTCTTACTTCGGATATCTGTAAAACCACCTCCGAGATCGAGGAACTGATGGCATCATGAACTGTGATATCGCCATTGTTGGTGGCGGCCTGGCAGGGGCCAGTCTGGCTGTGGCGCTGGCACCACTGGGTTATGACATTAAGGTGATCGAGGCCGTGGCTTACAAGGCAGTTGAGCAGCCCAGCTACGATGACCGTACCCTGGCTCTTAGCCACAGTTCCTGTCGTATTCTGTCCGGAATCGGTTTGTGGGAAATGCTTGAAGCTGATGCGACCGCCATCCGTAAGATCTTTATCACCGAACTGGCGCGCCCGGGGCGTGTGGTGCTGGACCCGGCCGAAATGGGGCTGACGGAATTTGGCCATGTGGTAGAGGCGCGCAGGTTCGGAGTTGCAGTGACCGGCTTATTGGAGCGAACCGGCAATATTGAAGTTATCAGTCCCGCAACCGTTAAGGATATTGACATCGGTGGGCCATCCACCAGGCTACGTCTCGAAACCGCCGGGGAAACAGTTGTACTGGAAGCGCGGCTGGTGGTTGCGGCAGATGGCGCAAACTCTTTCATCAGGAACCATTTACAGATTCCAACAAAAAAGCGGGACTATGGTCAAACAGCAGTGATCTGCAATATCACACCGGAAATATCCCACCAGGGAAGAGCATTTGAATGCCTGACAGACACGGGCCCCTTCGCCGTGCTGCCGCACACCGGAAAACGCTGCGGGCTGGTCTGGTCTGTTGCCACATCCTCTGCAAAAGAAATACTGGAACTGGATGATGAAACTTTCCTGGCACGTGCCCAGGCGCGTTTTGGCGAGCAATTGGGTGTCTTCCTGAAAGCGGGTCAGCGTACGGCCTATCCATTGAAATTGGTGCGTGCCAGCGAGGACGTCCGCGAGCGGCTTGTCATACTGGGAAATGCAGCTCACGCTATCCACCCGATCGGGGCCCAGGGCTTTAACCTGGCGCTAAGGGACGCTGCCGTGCTGGCAGAAATACTGGCAGATGACGACCTCGGCGATCCCGGAGAAACCGGGCTTCTACACACCTATAGTTCGTGGCGCCAGCAGGATCAGCGCGGAACCATTGCAGCGTCAGATGGTATGACCCGGCTTTTTTCCCACCCTTCGCCATTTGCTGCGGGACTGCGTACCACCGGTTTGATCGCACACGCGATATCGCCATTGCTGCGTCGTTATTCAGCTATCAAGGCCATGGGCTATCGTGGCCGGGTCCCGCGCCTGGCGCTGGGTGAACTGCTGAGGCCTGTATGACTAACTCAAGTTATGACGTAGCCATCATTGGTGCGGGCATGGTCGGTGCGACCCTGGCCAGCCTGCTTTCCCGTTCCGGTTTTTCCGTGGCGTTGATAGAAGCCATTGAACCCCAGGCGTTTGATCCCGGTTCCGAAGTCGGGTTGCGGGTGTCTGCAATTTCGCCGGGTTCAAGTGCTGTTCTGGATCAGGCGGGTGCGTGGAAGCTGATCAGTGCGCAACGGGTCAGGCCATTCCGGCGCATGCAGATTGAAGATGGTGTGGAATTGGACCCCCTGCTGTTTGATGCGCCCGTATTCAACATGGAGAGGCTTGGCACAATCGTTGAGAACGCTTTGATTCAATGGTCGGTCTGGCAGCTGGTCAGTTCAGGCGGCATGGTGGATATTTATTCACCTGATTATCTCGACAGCCTGGAATTTTGCGATGAGCAGAACCACGTTCTTCTCAATAGTGGTAAGAAAATATCTGCCAGGCTGGTGGTGGGCGCCGATGGTGCTGCATCCCGGGTCCGAAAAACCATGGGTATCCGCCAGGATCACTATGCTTACAATCAACATGCTCTGGTTGCGGTCGTGGGCAAACAGAAGCCCAATCCGGGCGTTGCCTGGCAACGGTTTTTAAAGGACGGTCCTTTGGCTTTTCTGCCCCTTGCCGATGGACGTTCCTCGATTGTCTGGACAACATCTTCGGCAGAGGCAGGGCGTCTACTGGTACAGGACGCCACTTCCTTCATCAGCGAGCTGGATACGGCCAGCAGTGGCTGGCTGGGCCGGGTTGAAAGCCTGGGACCGAGGGCGGCTTTTCCGCTCAGCATGCGTTTGAGTGAATGTTATGCGTCGCAGCGAACAGTATTAATGGGTGATGCGGCCCATGTTGTCCATCCGCTGGCAGGTCAGGGTGTCAACCTGGGTTTTGCGGATGCAGCCGCCCTGGTTGAGTTATTGATAGCGACGCGTCTCGCGGGTGGTGATATCGGTTCCGCTTCTGCGTTACACGCTTACGACCGCTGGCGCAGGTCAGAATCTCAAGCCATGGCATTTGGCATGCACGCTTTGCGTAGTCTGTTCGGTGTCGAAAGCCTGTCTCCGTTAAGACGAATTGGTCTGAAACTGGTCAGACGCAGTTGGGCAGTGAAGGATATGTTTCTGCAGCGTGCTGCCGGCGTGAGTGGGAATGCCCCAAAACTGGCCAGTGGTGCGACACTAAGGGACCTGCTTGGCGCCTGAGTCGGTTTACTCACGCAGACAGGGGCTGGTGCAGTCTATTAACTCCCTTCGATAAGATCGTCCAATAGGGGCGCCGGGTATCAGCGCGATGGTTGAATATGTTCTATTATTGAACGATAACCATTCAATAACTGAAGGAAGACAGCATGATTTATAACAACATACTCGACACCATCGGCAATACGCCTGTGGTCAGAATCAACAGACTCGCGCCCGAGGGCATAGACATGTTTGTCAAGGTAGAGGCGTTCAATCCGATGTCTTCGGTTAAGGACCGACTGGCCATCGGCGTCATTGAAGATGCTGAACGCAAAGGCCTGTTGAAACCCGGTCAGACGGTTATTGAAGCCACATCCGGTAACACCGGCATCGCGTTGGCCATGGTTTGTGCGGTTAAGGGTTATCCCTTCGTCGCCGTCATGGCAGAATCCTTCTCCATTGAGCGCCGCAAACTGATGCGTGCTTTGGGCGCGCGCGTTGTGTTGACACCGGCAGCAGAGCGCGCCACCGGTATGTTGCGGATTACAAAGGCACTGGCCAGCAAGCATGGCTGGTTTATGACCGAGCAATTCGATAACCCGGCCAATCCTGATTACCACCGCAACACAACCGGTCCGGAAATCATTCGTGATTTTGCTGGCCGGCGTCTGGACTATTACGTTTCGGGCTGGGGCACAGGCGGCACCATTACCGGTGCAAGTGAGATTATCAAACTTGCACGGCCGGAAGTTCGTGTGATCGCGACCGAGCCCGAAGGGGCAGCGATGTTAAGTGGCAACCCCTGGGCACCACACAAGATTCAGGGTTGGACCCCCGATTTTATTCCCTCGGTACTTGACCGGAGTGTGGTTGATGAATTAGTCACCGTGACCGATGATGAATCGATCGAAACCGCACGGGCGTTGGCGATCCAAGAAGGCATATTCTGTGGAATTTCAGCAGGCGGAACTTTTGCGGCAGCCCTGAAAGTGGCAGCTAAGGCCGAAACAGGATCTTCCATTTTGGCCATGTTGCCCGATACCGGCGAACGTTACCTGTCTACACCCTTGTTTGAAGGCGTGAAGGAAGGTGGAGACGATGAACTGTTAGAAGGGTTGTAAGTCATCTGGTGAGCAATAGACGGAGCCGTAGGGTGCGTGATTAATTACGCACCATTATTAAGCAGACCCCAAAACCACGCACGTGTTGTCACGCATCATTCATCAATCAAGGCTCAGATAACAAAGCCGGGTTCAACTTGAGGCTATCTGCCAGCTTGCGCAAAAAACCATCGAGCGGCGAACTGTTTCTCCATACCAGTGCTATGGTGCGGCTGGGTGATGGCGGGTCAAACGGACGCAATGCGATATTATCAATAGATGCTATAGGCGGCTTGACAGATAAAACAGGCATAAGGGTTACACCGGCGTTGGCTGCAACCATCTGTCGCAGGGTTTCCATGCTCGTGGCGTGGAAATCGACCCGCTCATGCGCACCGGCCAGTGCACAGACGGCCAACGCATGTTCGCGCAGGCAATGGCCTTCTTCCAGCAATAAAAGCTCCTCACCTTCCAGGTCTTTCAGACAGATAGTTTTCTTATCGGTCAGCGGGTGAGATGCCGGCATAGCTGTGACGAATGGCTCTTCGAACAGTATTTCCATACTCATGCCATGCTCATCAACCGGCAGTGCGAGCAAACCCGCATCCAGTCGACCCTGATCAAGCATGTTCAATATGTCTTCGGTTTTTTCTTCGGCCAGTTGTAACCTGAGTTCCGGAAATCGCTCACAAATGACAGGAATAACATGCGGTAGCAGATAAGGTGCAAGCGTTGGGAATATTCCCAGTTTTATAGAGCCGGTTTCAGGGTTTCTGCTGCGTCTCGCCGCGTCTTTTATATGTTCTATATCGCGTAAGACATGCCGCGCACGGTATGCAATGTCTTCACCGATGGGTGTCAGCATTACCTGTCGGGGCGCCCGCTCGACCAGAGATACACCCAGCTCTTCTTCAAGTTTCCGGACTTGTGTACTCAATGTGGGTTGACTCACAAAACAGGCATTCGCTGCCTTGCTGAAATGTTTCAGTTCTGCGAGTTTGACGAAATACTGGAGTGCACGAAAATTCATGGGAGGATTATAGGTTATAGCTATGTGGTTTTGCTATTCGATATGTAAGAAATATAAAACCACGTAGGGTGCGTTACTTGTAACGCACCGTTAGGATTCAACCGGAGAAACGCGTGGGTAATAAATTACCCACCCTACGACTCGTGGTTTTCTGTCCGGGCGCCAAGGTTGCGCAGGGTGCGTAACTTGTTACGCACCACTAAGATTCAACCAAGGCAACCCGGTGCTTTTCCAGGTAAGTTTCCCGGGAGGTTCAATTAATGCAACTATTTGAGTGTTGATTCGCTTAAAATGTCGCCTCCAAAAAATTACACAGGCCCATCATGAGCAAACGTACGGTTCTCACCGGTATCACAACCACTGGTACACCACACCTGGGAAACTATGTCGGGGCGATAAAGCCAGCCATCCAGGCGAGTCGGGTTGATGGTGTCCAATCATGTTATTTCCTGGCGGACTATCATGCTTTGATCAAGTGTCGTGAACCTGAAGTCGTGCATAGGTCCACTCTGGAAATTGCCGCCACGTGGCTGGCCCTGGGACTGGATACCGACAAGGCCCTTTTTTACCGTCAATCCGATATTCCTGAAATTTCAGAACTGACCTGGCTTCTTACCTGCGTTACCGCCAAGGGTCTGATGAATCGAGCCCATGCCTACAAGGCTGCGGTGCAGGAAAACCTGGAAAAAGGCGAAGATGCGGATTACGCGGTAGCCATGGGTTTGTTCAGTTACCCAATACTGATGGCGGCTGATATTTTGATGTTCAATGCCCACGATGTACCGGTTGGCCGGGATCAGGTTCAGCACCTGGAAATGGCAAGGGATATTGGACAGCGGTTCAACCATTTCTTTGGTGAGCATTTTGTTTTGCCGGAAGCGGTTGTCGATGACAGCGTAGCAGTATTGCCTGGTCAGGATGGCCGCAAGATGTCGAAGAGTTACAACAACACGATCCCGCTATGGTTGCCTGAAAAGAAACTTCGAAAATCGATCATGAGGATCGTCACCAACTCACTTGAGCCCGGCGAACCCAAGCAGACAGAAGGTTCTGCGCTGTTTGCCATTTATTCTGCATTTGCAAGTGCAGAGCAGCGTCAGGATATGAAGATGGCATTTGCGGACGGAATAGCCTGGGGTGCGGCCAAACAGCAGTGTTTCGAACTGATCAATGATGAACTCTCCGGCGCGCGAGCAGCTTATGAAGAGTTAATTTCCGATCCTGCCAGGATTGAAGATCGCCTGTTGAAAGGTGCCAAACGGGCGCGTGAATTGACGGTGCCATTTATGCAGGAGTTACGTTCCGCAGTAGGCATCAGGGCACTGGACTAGTATGACCGCTGTTACTTACGCTCAAATCATGCAAACCGGTGTACAGGTAGCGGCATTTTATAAGTTTGTTCCATTGGATAATATCGAAGGTCTGCAGCTGGAAATCCGTGAAACCTGCAAGGCATCGGATGTATTGGGTACGATTTTACTGGCACATGAAGGTATTAACGGAACGGTGGCCGGCCCGTCGGAGGACCTGAACAAACTGTTTACACTATTGAGTCAGTACCCGGGTCTTGAGGATTTAAACAAGAAGATCTCCTACTGTAATCGAAATCCGTTTTACCGGATGAAGGTGCGGCTCAAGAAGGAAATCGTGACGCTGGGTGTTGAAGGAATCGATCCAGGGCAGGATGTGGGTGAATACATTGCGCCTGACGTCTGGAATAAATTGATCAGCCAGCCGGATGTCCGTCTGATTGATACCCGCAATGATTATGAGGTTGGTCTGGGTACTTTTGCCGGGGCGGAAAATCCGGAGACCCGGTCTTTCCGGGATTTCCCTGCCTGGGTTAAAGAGAATCTGGATGCCGACAGGGATCAAAAGGTCGCGATGTTTTGCACGGGTGGTATCCGCTGTGAGAAATCGACCGCTTTGTTGAAAGAGCTAGGTTACAAAAATGTCTACCACCTTGAGGGTGGCATACTTAATTACCTGGAAAAAGTGCCGGTCGATGAAAGTATGTGGCGGGGTGACTGTTTTGTTTTCGATAATCGTGTGACGGTGGGTCATGATTTAAGTGAAGGTCGGTATGAACTTTGCCCGGCGTGCCGTATGCCCCTGTCTGAAGAAGATCGCAGCTCACCAAAATTTGAAAAGAACGTCTCCTGTCCAAAATGCTTCGACCGTCTGACACCCGAAAGACGGGCCAGCCTGGAAGAGCGGGGGCGCCAGATTGAACTGGCTGCAGCCAGAGGTGAAAAACATATGGGCAGTCGGTGACTGCCCGATTTACTGGTAGCCTTTCCTGATCACGGATAATATAAACTCGGGCTTGATCCAAGGTGTGACGAATGCAAGAAACTGAAACAACCCAAGCGGCAGAAGAAACAATATTGGCTCCCGAGGCAAGACCGGACCTGGATATGTCGCAATTTATTCCGGACGATATCCAGCCATTCTGGGATTTATTGGCTGGGTATCCTGTTTTACTGACGCTACTGCTGGTCGCATTGGCCTATGTTTTTGGCAAGCTGATCAAGATGGTGGTCTATCGCAGCTTGATGAAAGTAGCCTCCAAAACCACGTCCAAGGCCGATGATAACCTGATCACGCAACTGACCCGGCCGCTGGTGCTTACTACCGTTACGCTGGCGTTGATGATGGTGGTGTCCGTCTACCATTTGCCAAAGGGCCTGCAAGACGCAACCCTGTCGGTGTTGGCGACGATTCTATTATTTTCATGGCTGAGGGTAGGGTTGCGCGCCGCACGTATCGTGCTTGAACTGGTTGCCAATAACCATCATCGATTTGAAATCGTACAGGAACGGACCATTCCCATATTTGATATGACCATCAAGATGTTACTGGTGGGACTGGGTGCCTATGTCTTCCTGATGGTCTGGGGAATCAATCCTACTGCGTGGCTCGCTTCTGCTGGTGTCATTGGTATCGCAGTGGGTTTTGCCGCGAAAGACACCCTTGCAAACCTGCTTTCCGGCATTGCTATCGTTGCTGACACGCCTTATAAGATTGGCGATTATATTGTGATTGATACCGGGGAGCGTGGCAGAGTCACAAACCTGGGTATGCGCTCGACACGCCTGCTTACCCGTGATGATGTGGAGGTAACTGTTCCCAACGCGGTTATCGCCAACGCAAAAATCATCAACGAAAGCGGTGGACCGTGGGTGAAGCACCGTATTCGTGTACCGGTAGGTGTGGCCTATGGCAGTGATGTTGACGAGGTTTGCAGCATTCTGGAGGAGATAACCGCCAATCTGCCGGGTATCGTGAATCAACCGGCACCACGCGTACGGATGCGCGCATTGGGTAATAGTTCGCTTGACTTCGAATTACTGGCCTGGATTGATCACCCTGAATTGCGCGGCCGGGTTCGTCACGACTTATTGATGAAAATATACAAGGTTTTCAACGAGAAAGGTATCAGTATTCCATACCCGCAAACAGATATTCATGTGCGCACCTTGCCGGACACCGATGATTTGAAAAACTAATATTTCGCGTGGTTGCTGTTTTACTTGATAACCAGTTTTTCCAGGATGCTGTTGAGTGCCCCATCAAGCGGGATTTCAGAGTTTTCTGTATCCCTGCGGTAACGATACTCCAGTGCACCACTGTCCAAACCCCGTTCGCCGATGACAACACGGTGCGGAATCCCAATCAATTCCATATCTTTGAACATTACACCCGGCCGCAGATCACGGTCGTCATATAAGACCTCCACGCCGGCATCAAGCAGCTCTGCATACAGCTTTTCTGCTGCCTCGCGTACCCGGTGCGACTTTTTGGCATTCATCGGCAGCACCACAACCTGGAAGGGTGCGATCGGCTCAGGCCAGCAGATTCCACTCTCATCGTTATTCTGTTCAATGGCGGCGGCAACAATGCGTGAAATGCCGATACCGTAACAACCCATAGGCATGATATGAGATTTACCATCTTCGCCGAGCACAACGGCATTCATAGCCTTGGAATAGGCTGTACCCAGCTGGAATATATGTCCAACCTCGATACCCCGGGCCATTTGTAAAATACCTTTGCCATCGGGACTTCTATCACCCTCAACCGCGGTTCTCAGGTCAGCAGTGACAGGTGCCTCCACGTCCCGGCCCCAGTTGATGCCGAAAAAATGTTTGTCATCGGAGTTGGCTCCTGCGGCAAAGTCGGACATCCGGGCAACCTCATGATCCGCGATCACAGGAATAGACAGTCCAACCGGTCCAAGCGAACCCGGTCCTGCTCCAACGGCATCGCGAATTTCCTTGTCAGTGGCGAATAATAACGGATTGCCAACCTGTTCCAGTTTTTCCGCTTTGAGGGTGTTGAGTTTACGGTCACCGCGAACCAGTAATGCAACAAACCCAGCTTGCTGGTCTTCGCTTGCGTGAACGATCAGTGTCTTGATGGTCTTTTCAACAGGTACACCATATCCGTTGACCAGTTCGTCAATTGTATGGGCATCCGGTGTATCTACCGTGCGCAATTCTTGCGTCGGCTCAGACGGGCCGGTTTCAGGTTTGGTAATGGGGGTTAGCTCTACGTTGGAGGCGTAATCTGATTGATCTGAAAACGCTATCTGGTCTTCACCGGATTCTGCCAGGACATGGAACTCATGTGACTTGTTGCCGCCAATGGCACCGGAGTCAGCCTCTACCGAGCGGAAACCCAATCCCAGGCGGGTAAATATACGTGAATAAACCTCGTACATTTCCCAGTAGGTCTCATCGAGGCTGGCGTGATCGATATGAAAGGAATAGGCATCTTTCATCAAGAATTCACGTGAGCGCATGACACCAAAACGTGGACGGATCTCATCACGGAACTTGGTTTGAATCTGGTAGAAAGTGATGGGCAACTGCTTGTAGCTGCGAATTTCGCTGCGAACAAAATCTGTCATCACTTCTTCATGTGTCGGGCCAAAACAGTAATCCCGACCGGCACGATCTTTTATCTTTAACAACTGCGCGCCAAATTTTTCCCAACGGCCGGTTTCCTGCCATAACTCGCAAGGCTGGACGGCGGGCATCAGTAGTTCCTGGTATCCGGCCTTATTCAGTTCGTCACGAACGATGGCCTCGACCTTTCGCAGTACACGCAAACCCAGGGGCCCCCACGTATATATACCCGAAGTGAGTTTGCGGATCATACCGCAGCGCAGCATGAGTTGATGGCTGACGATTTCTGCTTCGGCCGGGGTTTCCCGGGTCGTGAAGAGGTGGAAATTACTGGTTTTCATTTTGAGTCCGAATATCTGACGGCAGGGTCTACCTATGCCAAAGGACGATATTCTAGCCTGCAATGCGGGTCAGTACACGCTTCAATTTTGGCTATGGAGATTTGTCGCAGTTCTCAGCAACAAGAGCCTTGGCTTCAGCCAGCTTTTCAAGACGAACATTGTCGTCCATTCGGGTTACCGTGCCATCCTTGTGTACCATATTGACCCTTGTAGAGGGTTCCAGCCGAGAGACCACTTCCCGGGCCAGTTGACATATCTCGGATGAAACCTCTGCTTTCTCTGCCCTTTCCTGTTTCTGCGCCGCGCGTGAATCCCGTAGTTGCTGGGCATAAGAAGGTTGTGGGTCTGTTGCCTGCTCAGTGTAAGGTGAAGCGGAGTCTGAAGCGGGGTCTGAAAGGGGCGAGCTTTGGGCGCCAGGGCTTGGTTGGACGGAGATTTTTTCAGCATTGCCCTGGTCAGGAGCCAGGTCTCCAAAGTGAACGACTCCATTTTCATCCACCCAGCGATAAACTTCTGCTGCTGCCGAGGTATGCGGTACCAAGGCGATGGTAATGGCAATGAAAACAGTTGCAATAATGATTGAAAAACGCATCCTCGTGTCCTTTTTCGAAGAAATCTTACTGTTTTATATCATAGTATGTCTGTCTTACCCAAAATAAATCCGGTAAGTTTGCATGTTATTATTACTCTCAAAATGATAGCGAAGGATTTATATGAGCTCAGACAAATCAATTCGCAGACGGGGTGTCTACCTTCTTCCTAATCTGTTGACTTCAGCGGCGCTGTTTGCCGGTTTCTATTCAGTCATTGCTGGCATAGATGGCAAGTTTGAAACCGCCGCAATAGCCATCATAGTTGCCGGTTTCCTGGATGGGCTGGATGGGCGTGTTGCGCGCATGACCAATACGCAAAGTGACTTCGGTGAGCAATACGATAGCCTGTCTGATCTGATATCGTTTGGGCTGGCACCTGCATTACTGGCCTTCAACTGGTCACTTTCAGGTCTCGGCGAGATAAGTACCCTGGCCGGCAAACTTGGCTGGCTGGCCGCATTTTTATTTGTGGCTTGCGCTGCTTTACGCCTGGCAAGATTCAATACCCAGGCAGGTATTGCCGACAAACGCTACTTTCAGGGGTTGGCGAGTCCAGCTGCGGCGGGAACACTGGTATTTACTATCTGGTTTTTTGTTGATAACGGCGTTGCCGGCGATACGGTTAGCTGGTTGATTTTCTTTGAGGTTATCGTGCTTGGCATACTGATGTTTTCCAATGTCCGCTATCTCAGTTTCAAAGGCAGCTCCGGCGACGAAAAAGTGCCCGGGGTCTGGGTGTTGTTGGCGGTGCTGATCATCGTGCTGGTGGCACTGGACCCACCTATCATGGGAATGATACTGGGCATTGTGTATGTGTTATCCGGAATAGTCGTTACAGTGGCAGGGCGTCGTAACTGGAAGCTAAAACGGGGTCACCGCTCACCAAAAGAAAGTAAAACTGACCCGCAGACAGAACCAGTGCTTTCATTGAAAGAGGGTGATCGCGACCAGGATTCGGATGTGGACTCCCCGAATGCATAGCAGCTTACAACAGGACTATCTTGAAGCGATGGATATTGACGTCTGGAGGCTACGTCAACCGGCTACTCCCGAAACAGGCATCGTAGACAACCCCGTGCAACTGAAGCTGAGTCCGGGAAGCGCCGGATTATTGCTGATTTGCGCGGCTGATACTGAATCAGCCGACCGCCTGGCCAATGACATCAACCGGACCCTGGGTAGCGCCCCGGTCTGGGCCTGGCCGTCTGATGATGCCGGTACAGTTGATTTACCCCGCGCGGTTGACGATAAGCTATTCACCACGGTCGCAATTTTTGGAGAGGAACTGGCGATGAAGTTCTTTGAAGGAGAATTACCCGCTCACCTGAATTCGGCCAAGCTGGTGCTGTTACCATCCATGCGGGATATTCAAAACAGGGCTGACGCCCGCCGGACCCTTTGGGCTACCCTCTGCCGCACCGGTATGCTGTAACAGGGCTAGCGAGCATTGACAACAAGACCTGATAAGAGACATCCCCTGATCCGGCGTCTTGGCCAGGAAGACGTCGACCGGATCTATGCAATAGAAAAGCTTGCCTATCCCTTTCCATGGTCACGAAACCTCTTTGTGGACTGTCTGCACGCCGGCTATACCTTTTTTGGTTTGCAAATGGGGAAGGACCTGGCGGGTTATACAATTTTTAACTGGGCCGCCAGCGAAGCGCATTTGCTGAATCTGTGCGTACACCCCGATTGGCAACATCGCGGCTACGGCAGCCTTTTATTGGAATACACAATCAATCACGTGGCAAGGCAAGGCAACGAATCCATGTTTCTCGAGGTGCGCACCAGTAATTCGCGCGCAGCAAAGCTCTACCTGAACAGGGGTTTCGAGGTTATAGGAAACCGGCGCTCCTATTACCAGGCAGGAAATGGGCGCGAGGACGCAATCGTCATGCGGCTTGTGATTCGCCCCGCAAACCCTGCCAGTTAATCAAGTAACTTTTCGAGCTTTTTAACCTGTGCCCTGAAGCCCTCGACTTTTAGATTGTGTGCCGCCAGTCGCTGATGCTCCTTTTCCACGACAGCGGGTGGCGCGTTATCAACAAACCGGCTGTTACCCAGTTTGGCCTCGGATTTTTTCAAATCTGTCAGTTCGCGCTCAAGCAACTTGCCAAGGCGTGCCAATTCGTCTTCCAGATCGACCAGGCCTTTGAGTGATACCAGGACTTTCAGGTCTGCCACCAGCGCTACAGAATATTCAGAGGTGTCAGCATCCGCTTCAAGCCATTGGCTCGCACCGATTTTTCCAACACCAGAGAGCAAAGTTGCAAACCGCCCTTGCCGTTCCATGTCGCTAGCGGTACCCGCCTGGAAAGCAACATCCAGGACTTTGCCTGGTGACACATTCAGTTCTGCACGGATATTCCGCACGCCCTGAAGCACTTTCTTCAGCCAATCGATATCATCTTCTGCCTGCTGATCTATGTCACCGGCAACAGGAAATGGTTGCAACATGATGGTTTCACCATCGATCCTGAGCGGAGCCTTCAGTCGTTGCCAGATCTCCTCGGTAATAAACGGCATGATGGGATGCAGAGTGCGCAGGCTGCATTCAAGGACATGCAACAATGTATAGCGGGCGGCATTCTGCTCATCTGCGGTGCCCTTCTGGAAGATCGGTTTGGACAGCTCCAGATACCAGTCACAATATTCGTTCCAGATAAATTCATATAAACGTTGTGAGGCAAGATCCAAGCGGTATTCATTGATGTGAGTACTTACGTCGCCAATCATTTGATGCATACGCGATATGATCCAGCGGTCAGCGGCGCTGGATTGGGGCACGGCATGGACCTCATGATCTGATGTGCTCATCAGGACGTATCGTGCCGCGTTCCATAGTTTGTTGCAGAAATTCCGGTTGCCATCAATGCGCCCGAGATCAAAGCGAATGTCGCGGCCGTTAGTGGCGAGGGCTGCAAACGTGAAGCGAAGTGCGTCACAGCCGAAAGCGGAAGTTCCTTCCGGGAAGTCCAAACGAATGTTCTTCTCAATCAGCGGTGCCATATGCGGTTGCATCAGACCGCTGGTACGCTTTTCGATCATATCCTCCAGGCTGATGCCATCAATCAGATCGATAGGATCGAGTACATTCCCTTTGGATTTGGACATTTTTTGCCCATGGGCATCACGGATCAGACCATGCACATATACCTCACGGAAAGGTACATCACCCATAAACTTCAAACCCATCATGATCATACGGGCGACCCAGAAGAAGATGATATCGAAACCGGTCACCAATACATTGGTGGGGTAATACTTATCCAGTCGTGATGTTTTGTCGGGCCAGCCGAGCGTGCTGAAGGGCCACAAGGCAGAAGAGAACCAGGTGTCGAGGACGTCTTCATCCTGTCTCAGGGGTATATCATCACCAAGGCTGCTCCGCTGACGGGCATCCGCCTCATCATATCCAACATGGATGGAACCGTCCGGGCCGTACCAGGCCGGTATGCGGTGGCCCCACCATAACTGACGGGAAATGCACCAGTCTTCAATGCGATGCATCCAGTCAAAATAGGTCTTGCTCCAGTTTTCGGGTACGAAGCGTATATCCCCGTTCTCGACAGCTTCAATGGCAGGTTTGGCGAGTGGTGCAATTTTTACATACCACTGGTCGGTGAGGTAAGGCTCAACGACGGCCCCGGATCTGTCGCCGTGTGGAACCATCAGCACGTGGGGCTCAATTTTTTCCATCAGCCCAGCGGCTTCCAGGTCAGCCACAACCTGTTTACGCGCCACAAAGCGGTCAAGCCCCCGGTACGCCTGGGGTGCATCATCATTGATACTGGCATCATCATTGAGAACATTTATCACCGGTAGCTGATGACGTTTGCCCATTTCATAATCATTAAAGTCGTGTGCCGGGGTAATTTTTACGCAACCCGAGCCGAATTCGATATCCACATAGCTGTCTGTGATGACCGGAATCCGACGTCCGGTTAACGGCAATTCGAGTTCAATACCATGCAAGTCGGTATAACGGGGGTCTTGGGGATTGACTGCAACCGCGGTATCCCCGAGCATGGTTTCCGGACGGGTAGTGGCGACCACGACGTAACCCTTGCCGTCAACTCTCGGGTAACGGATGTGCCAAAGATGGCCTTTTTCCTCTCCGGAGATGACTTCCAGGTCAGAAAGAGCGGTATGCAGTACCGGATCCCAGTTCACCAGGCGCTTGCCCCGGTAAATCAAATTTTCATGATACAGCTCGACAAAAACCTTGGTCACTGCACGCGACAGATCCTCATCCATGGTAAATCTATCGTGTTCCCAATCCACTGATGCACCCAGCCGGCGCATCTGCTTTGCGATCTGACCACCGGACTCTTTCTTCCAGTCCCAAACCGCCTCCACAAACTTGTCACGGCCAATATCGTGACGGGAAACACCATCATTGGCCAACTGACGTTCAACCACCATTTGAGTTGCGATGCCGGCATGATCCATACCGGGTTGCCACAACACCGAATTGCCCTGCATCCGGTGAAAACGTGACAGAACATCCATGATGGTGTCCTGAAAAGCATGGCCCATATGCAGGTTACCGGTCACATTGGGCGGGGGCAGCATGATGCTGTATGGCTGACCTGCTTGATTGGGTGAAAAATAACCTTTTTCTTCCCACCGTTGGTACCAACGTCCTTCGATGGCGTCAGGTTGATAACTCTTTTCCATTATTTGTTGATCTCATGGGTGTGGGGACTGATGCCCAGGTTGCGGTAGATTCTGTATTTCACCCTGGAATCTTCTTTTTCGTTGTCGGCGCAAGGAACAATTTCCAGTACCCGGCTGAATCTTTCCGGTTGCAGTACGGCCTCGGAGCCAAGGTTAATCACCAGGTCAGCTTGATTCAAGCCGGAAAGCCTGCCAATGGTCACTGGCGCCTTTCCGGCATCCCTGTCTCCGGCCCTGGTATGTGGAATAAATCGTCCTTGCGGATATTCCCACATCAACTCATCCAGCCGTTTGCCGGATGTTTCTGTGTCTGTGACGATGAAGACAGTCTGCTTTCTTTCAAGCGCCATCAAAGCCAGGCGACAGGCGAGTTTATCGGCCCCAGGTGATGACTCTCCCAGCAGGTAAAAATCGACCTGGCAGGGTTCAGTTTGGGTGATCCCGCTGGACAAGGTTTGATACTGCAATACCAGCCTGATCAGGCCTGATTGATCAGGAACTGGGTCAGCAGGCCAACCGGTCTGCCGGTTGATCCTATATCTCCACCCCATATCCAGGTCGATCCGGCACAATCAATATGGGCCCAGCGCTGGTCTTCGGTAAAGCGCGATAGAAAGCAGCCCGCGGTGATGCTGCCTGCCGCCATACCGCCGACATTTTTCATATCAGCATAGCCGGACTTGAGTTGTGGCTGGTAATCATCCCAAATCGGCAGTCGCCAGCCGCGGTCAACGGCAGTTTCACCCGCTTCAATCAATTCTTCGGCAAGCTCGTCATGTTTGCTCATGATCACTGATGCATGATGTCCAAGAGCGACAACTGCCGCTCCCGTCAAGGTCGCTACGTCGATTAATACGGCCGGGTTGAACCGTTGGCTGTAGGTCAGTGCATCACATAATACCAGGCGGCCTTCTGCATCGGTATTGAGGATTTCAATGGTTTTTCCTGACATTGACGTGAGAACATCGCCGGGCCGGTAGGCATTACCATCCGGCATGTTTTCAACGGCGGCTACGATACAGATCAGGTTGATTGGCAACTGCATCTCTGCACAGGCTTCGAACGCCCCGATCACACTGGCTGCGCCGCCCATATCAAACTTCATCTGTTCCATATTCGGGCCGGGCTTCAGTGAGAGGCCACCACTGTCGAATGTGATTCCCTTGCCAACTATGACGGTGGGTTGGCTTGTCTCGTCTTTGCCCTGGTATTTAAGAATGATCAGCTTTGATTCGCTGTCACTTCCACGGCCAACTGCAAGCAAGGCGGACATCTCGAGTTCGGCCATTTGATCCTCACCAAGGACCTCTAAACTGACATTGTCATAGTTTTTCGCAATTTCCTTTGCCGTGTCTGCGAGGAAGGCGGGATTGCAGATATTGGGCGGCAGGTTACCGAGCTGCTTTGAGCGCAAATAGCCCTTGGTAAAACCCCTGGCTTCGGCCAGCGCATCTTGCATATCAGGGCCGGCATTGAACGTGGCACTGGCTAATGGTTTATTGTCATCATCTTTAGGTGCCTTGGTCGTCGTGTAGCGGTAATTGGCCCGCGCCAGGTTGACCGCCGCCTGACGAAGACGCCAGTGATCCGTTGTTTGACCGACTTCCATTTCGTGCAAACAGATATGTGCGCTGGTGGTGGTATGATCCCTCAGGAACCGGCCCGCAATAGTGCAAACACCGTCAAAGCGAACACTGTTGAACTTTTCAGGTTCACCACAACCCAAGACAAGGATGCGATTCGAGGCAACACCTTCGAGTCCATGCAGCAGGGTGGTATCTTTCCAGTCCGTGCTGACATCACCACTCTTGATCAATTGCTGTAATGCGCCGGCGCAGGCTTGATCAACCAGCTCTGCTGATCCTTGCAAGGGTGTTTTCTCAAAAACACCGATAACCAGGCAAGCTGTATCAAGGTCTGTTGCCATGGTTGCGTCTAGTGTAAGTTTCATTATTTGAATCCTTTAATGAGCATCCGGCTCCGAAAATGGAGGATCGGCCCCGTAACACTGCTAGAATGCGGTCAATCAGGCATTCTACTAGATTTGTCAGCGAAGATACTAATATTGAGCATACTGCAGAAATATATATTGCGTGAATGGTTCTGGACCGCGCTGGCTGTCAGCATTGTGCTCGTCATCGTTTTGCTGGGTGCTTATCTAAGCGATATGTTGAAAGACATTGCCGGGGGCAGGATACCGGCGGGACTTTTGGGTATACAGTTGCTGCTACATATGCCGGAAACACTGGGCAATATATTGCCATTGGCGGGGTTTGTTGCGGTCATGTGGGGCCTGGGCCGTTTTTACAGGGATCAGGAAATGGCCGTCATGCGCTCCAGTGGTTTTAACTGGAGAAAACTCTTAAAGCCACTGTTCAGCCTGATGATCCCAATGGCGGGTTTGTTGTTGGTTTTGGGTTTGTCGATAGCGCCTACGACGGCGCGTATGGCGGAGGAGCAATTGGAAGCGGCGTTTCGTTCGGCGGCTGTGTGGGGCTTACAGGCAGGGAAGTTTCACGTGCTGCGGCAGGGTGAGCTGATTTTATATGCCGAGGCCATCGGGGATGATGGCAGTACGCTTAAGAACATTTTCATCAAGCAACGCAATGAGGAAAGAGAACAGGTCTGGGTAGCTCAGAAGGGCCGTTACTGGATGGATGCCGCTACAGGTGATCGTTACCTGGTACTGGAGAACGGCAAGGTGACGGATGTTGCTCCCGGACAACTTGATTTTAGGGTGTTAAGTTTTGCACGCAATGATTTGCGTCTGCCGGAGCCGGAGTTTCGTAAGCGGAAGAACGCCAAAATAAATTCGATCTCATCAGCTGAATTGTTCAAAAAGGGTAATGTGGAATCCATCGCGGAACTGCAATGGCGTTTGTCCCCCGCGATCACGGTCATCGTACTCGGTTTGCTGGCCATACCCCTGGCGCATTCTGAGCCCCGTGAGGGCAGAGGTGTCAGGATTGTTCTCGGTATACTGGTTTACATACTCTATGGCAACTTGCTTTACCTGTGCCGTTCCTGGGTGGTTGAAGGTACTCTACCGCCCTATATCGGTATGTGGTGGGTCCATCTGGTTTTTCTCGCTATCAGTTTTGTATGGGTCCAGCGACAGGGGCGGTTCCCGGTTAAGGCGAATTCGAGTTGATAAGGACAGTAGACAAATACATTGGCAAAACTGCCATTCTTGGAATTTTGCTTGTCTGGGTCAGTCTCACTGTCCTGATGATGATGTTCAGCATCCTGGGTGAGCTGCGTGACACCACGGCCAGTTATGTTGCATCTGACGTATTCTGGTTTGTGTTTCAAACGGGCCCGAGGATGGCCTACCAGATTTTTCCCGTATCAGCCCTGATGGGTTCTCTGCTGGGCATCGGCAGCCTGGCAGGTGCAAACGAACTGGTTGCATTCCGGGTTTCGGGTGTCTCAAGACTCAGACTGGCGATTGCGGGAATGGCCGGAACCCTGATGATAACAATTCCGGTGATGGCAATCGGGGAGTGGGTTGCACCTGATGCAGAACAGCAGGCCCGGGCATACAGGTTAAGCCAACTTGTCGGCCAGGTAATTATTGGCGGATCATCCGGCATGTGGATCAGAGACGGTGATGACATTGTCAATATTCGCCGGCCTTTGCTCACTGCAGATCGTGGACAGCAGTCCATAAGTTTCCAGGAAATAGAGATTCACCATTTTGATGGTTTTACCGGATTGCAGAAAATTACCCGTGCTGATAGTGCATTTTTCGACGGTAAGCAGTGGACGCTTGAAGGTGTTTCGATAGCTGAAATAAGCCCGTCAGGGGTCACTCCTATAAAGTTGGAACACACCCCATGGGTTTCAGGGGTCAAGCCCGAGTTGCTTGAGTCAGCGGTAACACGCCCTTTCTACCTGTCGATAAGGTCTTTGTGGGACCAGTTGAATTATCTGCAAAGTAATGGCCTGGATGACAGGATTTATCAATCAGCGTTTTGGGAAAAGGTCATGTACCCGTTTGCAATCATTGCATTGGTCATGGCTGGAATGCCTTTCGTTTTTGGATCTTCCAGGAATCACAATCAAGGGTTCAGGCTTTTCATTGGGATGACTCTCGGTGGTGTGTTTATGCTTGTAAACGCGGCGGCGCAAAATCTTGCAACGGCCTATTCATTACCGGTTGCACTAAGTACGGCCATGCCGTCAGCTGTTTTGATGGTTATTGCGGTCACGGTATTGCGCCGTTCGGCCTGAACACCGGTTGCCGCGGTTAAACCGGAGCGAATCCGATTTTAGCGGCTAGGAGCCTGTCGGGTTTTTCGCACGACCACATGGATGTGGGAGGTAGAGCACCAAAAGTAGGCGCTCTAGGCGACGCAGGAGCTGTTTGCCGAGTAGGTCATGTTGAATCCGACAGGCTCCTGGTGTCTTTAATCAAAACTGTGCGCGCTGCCAGGTCGTGCCAACCCCGATTTTTGGAATCCACCAGCGTCCAAAGAACACCCAGGCCAAAAGCACCCAGTGAAACCAGGCCGACGAGGAACCGCAAAAGGCACCTGGGCCAGGAAACTACCTGCTGATCGTTACTGACGAGTCTTACCCGCCAGGCACGCATGCCTACCGTCATGCCGCCAAACCGCCAGCAGGCCCCAAAATAGGCGAAACAAACTGCCAGTAACCATAGAGTAAACCCAACATGGTGGAAAGCGATCTTGTTAACATCGCCAAACGGTAATGCAAGTGCAGATGCCAGGATCAGTAAGCCGAGCAGTATGAAAGCGTCATACAACATGACGAGCAACCTTCGCGGTAATGAACAATAAACGTTTTCGGTTGTAGATGAGGGTTGATTAAAGCTCAATACAGATGCCTCTTCACTAATCAGTTGAATATAGGCTCCATGACAGTTTACCGGCCTGGCCCATCTATAACATATTTCTGCATATGGTTAAGTTATCATTAATGTCAAAATGACTGAATTCGAATGTTTGTTAGGGTGATTCATATGTACAGGGTACGGGGCAGGAGGCAATCGTGAAAACCGGATCGCAAAACGCTGCCGGGAGGTTGAAGGAAGATCCGGTTATTGGACGATTTCTGGATAACATCTGGGCAGAACGCGGATTAAGCGACAACAGTCTACACAGTTACCGTCATGATCTGTTGCACTTGCAAAGCCGGCTTGCCATTCGGGGCAAGCCTCTGGGTGATGCCACCCGGGAAGACCTGCTGGCGATACTTGCTGCCGAGTTGCAGCAGGGTAAAAGTCCCCGCTCGATTTCACGCTACCTTTCTGCTTATCGTCAATTCTATCGATGGTTGGTAAGGGAAGGAAAAATTGACAGCGATCCCGTGGCCTTGATCGAAAGCCCCAAGACCGGCCGTGGGCTACCCAAGGCTTTAACGGAAGAGCAGGTCGAATTACTGCTGGCAGCGCCGGATACCGGAACGACACTGGGCTTACGTGACAAGGCCATGCTTGAGTTGATGTATGCGACCGGTTTGAGGGTTAGCGAACTGGTGAGTCTTGAACTATCCAATATTAATCTGAACCAGGGTGTCGTCCGGGTGATTGGCAAGGGAAGAAAAGAACGGCTGGTGCCGATTGGGGATGAGGCACATGAGAGTTTGAAGGCCTATTTGTCAGGCGGCCGGCCAGAGCTTTTACAGGGTGTACAAACCGATAGCGTATTTGTTACCAATCGCAAATCCGGAATGACACGCCAGGCATTCTGGTACATGGTGCGCCGCTACGCTGGTCAGTGTGACATTTCACGTAAGTTGTCACCGCACATGTTACGTCATTCATTTGCGACTCATTTGCTCAATCACGGGGCGGATTTGCGTGTCGTCCAGCTATTGCTGGGGCATAGTGATCTCTCCACTACACAGATCTATACACATATTGCCCGCGAGGGACTCAAACGCATGCATGAGTCCCATCACCCCCGGGGTTAAATAGCCCAAGCGTGTTTCCCTTGATTTATTGGTTGAACTTTTCCCGGCATACAGGTCAAATGCAACCAGAGCACAGAGTTAACACTTGACCGGAGAATAAAATGAATCGTTTACCGCAGATAGTTGCGGCTTTTGTCACCTGTTTGTTGATGACAACAGTTTATGCCAGCACCGAGGAAGATGGCTTTAGTGTCGTTGAAGCTAAAGTTCGCGCATTGGTTCCCAATGCAAAAATCATTGCGATTTCGGAAACACCGATCGAAGGGATATTGCAGGTTCAAATCAATAGTGACATCGTTTATGTGACCGCCGACGGCCAGTACCTGGTTCAGGGGCAGATCATGGATATGGACACGCGTGCCAATCTTACCGATCAGGCCAAATCCGGAATCCGGCTGACCTTGCTAGCTGATTTAAAACGCGATGAGCAGATTTCATTCGAGCCTGAGAAAGCAGATTATGACTTGCTTGTGTTTACAGATATTGATTGCGGTTACTGTCGAAAGCTTCATAACCAGATGGAAGGCTATAACGATGAGGGTATAGCGATACATTACATGGCATTCCCACGAGCCGGCATTGGCTCAGATTCGTATGACAAGTTTGTTTCCGTGTGGTGCTCCGACGATCAGAAGGAAGCATTGACGCTGGCTAAAAATGGCACCGACCCCGACCCCAAGAAATGTCCGAACCCGATTGCCGATCAATATGAATTGGGTCGTGAAGTCGGCGTGACCGGTACACCGGCGCTGCTAACAAGTGACGGCACATTGATACCCGGTTATATGCCTCCGGAGCAATTACGCGAAAGGCTGGACTCCCTCGAAACGTCTGCTGAATAACCCGGATATGTTCAGGACAAGGTGAGACCAGGGACTGGTCGAGAGGGTGCCCTGGGGTATGAACGGTATATCGCGATAGAGCACAGGGACAAGGTGAGGCCGCGAAGCGGTCGAGAGGGTGCCCTGGGGTATGTGCGCCGCGATTGTTTCAGTTTTGCACAATCTACATTTGGATGAATGGCATATCCGATAGAGCACAAATTCGTGTAATCCGGAAACTTACAGTATTTGATAAATCACCAAATTACTGATCATTTTTTAACCCTCAACCGCTATAATGCTGACTGTTAATATGGGAGTGATGCTTTGACGGGGTTTACCTGCCTGCGCGGTTGTCCG
>JASJFX010000101.1:0-18822 GCA_033791845.1 Lysobacterales bacterium
AAAACGATAAAGGACAAAAGAGGAGGGACTTGGAACGTGCACGGCGAGTACCGAACCAACGTGATTTACAAGGACTGGCCGGGATCTGCAGCCAAAAACATTATCCGGG
This sequence comes from Lysobacterales bacterium, assembly GCA_033791845.1. Taxonomy (GTDB): domain Bacteria; phylum Pseudomonadota; class Gammaproteobacteria; order Xanthomonadales; family SZUA-36; genus SZUA-36. Next base: position 110 of record JASJFX010000101.1, read on the forward strand.
TTTCGGCTTCTTATACGTTTAGCAACTAATGACGGTTTGCAGAGATAGTGGGTGACCTGATTAGAAGAGTCAAAATTCCGGCAGTTGTTTTGCTGATTGCACTCGCGTTATCAGCACAATCTCAGGCACAAGACCTGGAGCCTCGTCGCTGGAGTCATCTGCCGTCCGGAATGAAAATTGTGAGTTTGGGTTACGCTTACACAGACTCATTTGTGTATTTCAGCCCGTTTTGGACGATCACGGATGCATCAGCCGAGATCAACAGTTTCGCCGTCAGTGCTCTTTACACATTTAGTATGGCGGGTAAATCTGCCCGGGTCAGCTTCCTGCTGCCTTATGTTTCGGGCCACTGGGAAGGTAAAGTCGGTGGCGAGTTTGCTTCGGTAAGTCGCAATGGCATTGCTGACCCAAGGCTGCGATTGTCGGTCAATCTATATGGTGCCCCGGCGTTAAAGGGGGCGGATTTTGTCCGTTATCATGCGCAACATCCAAGCAATACCGTGGTAGGTGCCTCAGTCGCCGTTTCAGCTCCATTGGGTCAGTACTATAAAGAGAAGCTGATCAATATCAGTTCCAACCGCTGGTCAGTACGGCCACAGATCGGGGTGGTACACAACCGTGGTCCCTGGTCTTTTGAACTTACCGGGTCAGTGTTTTTTTTCAGTGATAACAAACGGTTTTTCGACAACACCCGGCTTGAACAAAAACCAATGTATGCAGCGCAAGCTCATGTTGTTTACGACTTCAGACCCGGGCTTTGGGTCTCTCTAGGTACCGCATATGGTGCGCGTGGGCGGGTATACCTGGAGAATACAAAAACAGATTTTGAGGTCGAAAACTGGCTTTGGGCTGCCAGTTTTGGGTTTCCAATCGGCAAAAACCAAAGTGTCAGGTTGGCCTGGCTTTCAGGGCGCACTCAAAATGATGTGGGCAGGGATTCGGATAACCTGTTGCTTAGCTGGTCGATGAGATGGGGAAATTAGCTTATATCGGGCAAACCAAGGGTAGCTTATAGTCCTTTCGTATGGTTATCAGATCAGCTGCAGCCTCACGTGTGGCCGTTTCCGCCTCGGCTGTGGAATTGATGTCCCAGTCTTCTTTTACAATGACAGGAAGCAGGCTGCTGACCTGTTCCTGCTGGCGCATATCCGCATAATTCAATACCTCCAGCCACAGACCGGCCAGGCGGTAATTCGGGTTTTTAGATTTCTGGGCCTTCATGGCTTTCTTTAAACTATCCTGGTGCCGACACTCAGCCAGCGCCGCCAACCCGTTAAATGCAGGTTTGCCAATTTCCTTTCGCAAGGCTTCCAGTTCTGTATCCTGCTGCGCTTGTGTTTGCGTTCTTGCCCGGCCTTGGGACTGCGCCTGAACTTGCTTGTCCGCCCTGCTGCCCGACACCCCACCCACGACCGCACCTGCAGCGCCGCCATACACCGCTCCGCGCGCAGCCCGGTCGACTGGGTCGCCGCCGAATACCAGTGCGCTGATAAGGCCGCCTACCGCACCGGCGGCAGCACCCTGGGCCGCACCCTGTCTTGCGCCTTTAGCGGCATGGCTGCTACCGCAACCGGGTAATTGCAAAAACAGGAGAACGAGCACAAAGCTGGTAAGCACGGTCAGCGAGAATGTTTTGTGACGGGATAAATACACAATTTTCACTCCTGGGCTCGCAGAAAAAAAAGAGCTGGTGGCATACTTTTGTGCCACCAGCTCCACTTCATAGCAATAGGCTTTTGCTTAGCCGCTATTTATCACCGGCACCTTTGGTTATCGATTCCATCACGCGGTCGAGGTTGAAGCTACCAGGTTTCTGACGCGGCGGAAAATCGCGGAAGCTTTGCAGCCATTGGCCGACATAGGCGCCGGCGGGCGCGAATATAAACATGTGGTCTACCCACCACCTGTCGTAGCCTATACTTTCATCCCAGGCGATTTCGAACGGATCCATACGCAGATTGGCCAGCATCGGTGCGCGCAGTGTTGTGAATGGCTCTGTCCAGACTGCAATCCCCTCGTGGTCCTGCCGCATGAACGTGATCTTCCAGTTGTTGTAGCGCAGGGCTGCGACGTTGCCGTCATCCGTCCAGTAGAGGAATTCCTTACGTGGCCACTCGGCCTCTCCTTTGAGCGCGGGTAGCAGGTTGTAACCATCGAGGTGAACCTTATAGTTCCTGCCACCAACTTTCTTACCCTTCAATAATTCCTCTTTCACATCTGACTCACCCGCCGCTGCCAGCAGCGTGGACAGCATATCTTCATGTGATGCGATCTCGTTGTTGATCGTGCCGGGCTCGATAACACCGGGCCAGCGAATTGCGGTTGGCACGCGGAAACCACCTTCCCACTGCGTGGCCTTCTCGTTGCGGAACATCGTGGTTCCACCATCAGGCCAGGAGAAAAACTCCGCGCCATTGTCGGTGGAGTACATGACAATAGTGTTGTCTTCAATACCCAGTTCCTTGAGCTTGGCCAGCAACTGGCCGACCATTGCGTCATGTTCGACCATGCCATCGGCGTATACACCGAGACCGGTCTTACCCACGGACTCAGGTTTGAGATGTGTCCAGATGTGCATGCGGGTGCTGTTCCACCAGACGAAGAACGGTTTGTCGGCCTTTACGGCCCTTTCCATGAAGTCCATCGCCCTCGTTGTGACTTCCTCGTCGACCGTTTCCATGCGCTTGATGGTCAGTGGTCCTGTATCTTCAATTCGACCGTCGGCGTAGGAGTGGATCACACCGCGGGGACCAAACTTCTTCTTGAATTCCGGATCTTTCGGGTAATCAGGATGCTCGGGTTCCTGCTCGGCGTTTAAGTGGTAAAGGTTACCGTAGAATTCATCGAAGCCATGGTTGGTCGGCAACATTACGTCACGGTCACCCAAATGATTTTTGCCGAACTGACCGGTCATGTAGCCAAGCGGTTTAAGCAGACCGGCGATGGTCGGGTCTTCTACCTTCATGCCTTCCGGCGCTCCGGGAAGTCCGACCTTGGTCAGACCGGTGCGCATCGGTGACTGGCCGGTGATGAATGCAGCACGTCCTGCGGTGCAGCTCTGCTGGCCATACCAATCAGTAAATACTGCACCTTCTTTGGCGATGCGGTCGATATTCGGCGTCTTGTAACCCATCATGCCCATGTTGTAGGCACTGACATTGAACTGGCCGATGTCATCACCCCAGATAATCAGGATGTTAGGTTTATCGGCCGCCATGGCCGATTGTAGAGACAGAAATAATAAAACAAGCAAAGTGAATACTCTGGATTTCATGTGGTCCTCCTGGGGTTAATAAAATGCAGTGATAACTCATTAATTATGCCTGATCCACGAATAAGGAACCAGCACATTTCCGGGACATTCATTCCCATTCCCGCATAATTGACCTGTGTATACCTTTCCGGTGATTGAAATGCTAACGTGAAAGCGGTTCGTGTCTCAGGTCACGGTGGCCCTATTCGGTCAGCTCAGCCTTCTTAGCACTGAACTCTGCCTCTAGTTGAAGGAGCCGTGCCTTGTCAGGCATGGTGTAATCGACGAACCACACACAGCCAACTGTCCGCAAGACTCATTACGCCTTCCTGGATTGCTTTTTGATTGTTTTGGGGCGGTTCCGGTTCCGACTTACGTTTGGCTTCGGCTTCACTTAGCAGGAAAATGCAGCAAACCGATAACAATAGCCAAATTGCAATGGATTTCATTTATAAAAGGACATCGGATCGGTTTCGGTTTGGGAAGTGATTTCCTGTTCAAAAATGTTCAAACCCGTCCCACAAATATCATTCAAAGTGATGCTGAAAGCTCGTAAAATACTAATTATCCGCAGCAAAGCTCAAGGTCAGAGCGTACGCTGGTCCATCTGTTGTCATTTATGGCACCGGGTAAGCAATGACCACTGACAAGCTGCAAAAAGGAGCGATGTCATGTCACTTATTCACCGAGTTTTCCTTTTACTTATTGTACTGATTCTGGTGTCAGGCTCTGAATCGACCGCATCGGCGACTGACTCGACAGAGAGCCGTCCAGTGGACTCCCAGGAACTTGAAGCTGAGATCGGTTTCGAGGTTTACGCTGAGCAATGGACTGGTGATCTGGACGAGATGGAAACCCAGCGCATGATCCGCGTATTGACGGTCTATGGCCTGGGCCGGTACTTTTTGGATGGCGGACGTCCCAAAGGCCTTACCTATGATTTATTCAGAGCGTTTGAAGATTTTGTCAATGAGCGAATGGGTAAGCGCCATTTGCGGGTCCACGTGGTCTTCATCCCGGTCGAACGGGATGAATTGTTAACAAGCTTAATAGAAGGGCGTGGTGATATCGCCGCAGCCGGCCTGACCATTACACCTGAGCGCAAGGCGATAGTCGATTTCACCGATCCCATAACCAAAGAGATATCTGAGGTTCTGGTTACTGGACCGTCTGCCCCCGAGATTGAATCGATCGACGATCTTTCTGGAAAAACGATTTACGTACGCGCATCGAGCAGTTATCGCTCCAGCCTGGACCAATTGAATGCGCGATTCCGGCAAGAAGGAAGACCGGAAGTCATTTTGCAGGATGCCTCCGGGTACCTGGAGGATGAAGACATACTGGAAATGGTCAATGCGGGTTTGCTGGAGTGGGCGGTAGTAGACAATTACAAGGCGAAGATCTGGGTCGGCGTATTTGACCAACTCACGTTGCGTGAAGACATCGTTTTTCGCACAGGTGGAAGAATCGGCGTGGCCATTCGTCCTGATAGCCCGAAACTGTTGGTGGAACTCAACGAGTTCATGAAGACCCATCGCCAGGGAACGCTGCAGGGTAATATGCTGATTAACCGTTATTTCAAAAACTTCGACTGGGCGAAGAATTCACTGGCTGCCAGTGATTTTCAGCGCTTTACAGACGTGGCTGATATCTTTGAAAAATACGGTGAACAATATGGAATCGATTACCTGATGGTTGCGGCACAAGGCTACCAGGAATCAGGACTGAATCAGAATGCCAGGAGTGGTGCGGGTGCTGTCGGGATAATGCAGTTGTTACCAACTACAGCGGCGGACAGGAACGTGGGCATTCCGGATATCAGCGATGCTGAATCGAATATTCACGCGGGAATCAAGTATCTGAACTGGATTCGCAACCGTTATTTCAACGACCCGGAAATCGACCGATTCAACCAGACCCTGTTCGCTTTTGCTGCTTATAATGCCGGCCCTGCCCGTGTCGCCAAGCTGCGTGGAAAGGCAGCGGAGCAAGGTTACGATCCGAACATCTGGTTTGACAATGTCGAGGTGATTGCTGCCAAGGATATCGGTCGTGAAACGGTCCAATATGTATCGAATATTCTGAAGTACTACGTCGGTTATCGTCTCAGTGTTGAGCAGCAGGTAAGGCGTGCGGAGGAGCGCAAGAAGCAGAATATCGACTAGTCTGCCCGTCAGAGCCTGAGGACGGGGTCAGAGTAAAGTGCCAGAGTAAACACTCTGGCACTTTACTCTGACCCCTGAACCTTGACCCCTGAACCACTTTCCAACTAAGTGGACAAAAAGCCGGACGCTAGCAGAAAAGCAGCCCATGTCAGCACTGCGCCCGCTACATGCACTTTGTAATTTCTGACCAATGCCAGGCCCAGGAATACCGCGGCTATAAATCCTGCCATGAAGGTGGGAAAGGCAACGGATTCGAACCACAAATCCAGGCCCACAACCCATAACTGTACGAAAAACAGCAGGATGAAATATAGTCTGCTGATTTTGAAATAAAATTGATCAAGAACAGATTGCTTTTCAGAATCGGGAGCTTCAACCATAAGATTGGTCGCGAACAACAAAGCGATCGGCCCGATCATAAAACCAATGAAAGACAGAAAGGTCCATCCTTCGATTTCGAGGATCAAGGTTGTTTGCCAAAAGAAATTGAGATAAGCGACCAGCAACAGAATGACCCAGTTGCTGTGTAAAGGGTGTGTTTTGACTTTCCCCGCCAGCAGCGTGGATAGGAACATCAGTATATTGACAATTCCTGTAACCACGATGGTCACGAACATTATGGCTACGAGAAGCGTGGTGGGATTATCCATAGTGTTTAAGCCTCATGATTGTTATGTATTCAAAACAAAAAAACGGACTGCAGGATCAACGCAGCCCGTCCTGGAAATTAACTTTATTCAATGCTGGTGTATTTAAACTTCTGCCCGCCAACGGTGGCTTCGTACATGAGACCTCCGCCCGCGTTTGTGAAAATGGCAACACCTTTGTCGTAATTGGCATCGGCAGAGGCGCCAGCCGTGACGGCAACACGGCATAACCAGCGGAATCGTCGAAGAACTTTTGTATTCCTGCATCAGCGGCCTTAATATCAATTATGGCCTTGGCTGCAGCAAGTTGATCTTTATCACTTGAGTCCGGCTCGAACGCCGGCAAGTTTATGGCTGTCGCGGTTAAAATGATACCGAGAAGAATGAGTTTGAATGAACGCATGGTAGGCTCCTTTTAGTGCACGAAAATCGTACAAATTTCATGGTATCTTCTGGTCTGATTGCTATCAATTTCATTTCTGACCCTGGTAGTTACACATGTGAGTCGGTTTCGGGTATTGACGTCTATATGACCATCGCATATCAGCGGCATTTAATGATCTGGGAATAGATTATGAATATGAGCATCACTAATTTTCGAATCTCACATGCTTTAAAGATCACCGTGTTATGGCCGACGGTTTTGTTGCTGTTGACTGCTTGCGCCGGCAAACCACTTAATCCCTGGACTGTTGATTCTCCGCCGCTCGCACTGGTACCTGTGGCTGATGCTGGCGTCGATGATCAAAGGGGGCGGTTTCGTGAGATTTATTGCGAGGTACTCGAATCCCGTGGTGAGGAGTGGCCGGATTACCGGCCTTGTGAGGAAGCTTTGACACGTGTTGCGGATGAGCCAGCGGGTAGCGGTGAACCGGTGAACATGGGTGTTAGCGAGCAGAAGTTGCTGGCATTGATCGTGCCCGGTGTTGGCTGGGAATGCATCGAGGAATGGCTGAAACTCGATGAGTCCGTAGATGACTTATTGAAAAGTTTTGGCTTTCAGACCGAACTACTGAAGGTCGATGGTCTTTCAGGTACCGAGCACAACGCCCTTCAAATTCGAGACACCATTGCAAGCTTGCCCTCGGAGTTTGATGACATGCCCATCTTGCTCATTGGCTACTCAAAAGGTGCGCCTGATATTCTCCAGGCGATTGTCGATTACCCGGAGTTAAAAGAGCGGGTGGTTGCCGTGATCAGTGCGTCCGGGGCTATTGGAGGTTCGCCGCTGGCAAATGGCGCCGATCAGAAAGACCTTAATATCATCCGTCGTTTTCCCGGTGCTAATTGCAGCGAAGGTGACGGCAGAGCGGTCGACAGCCTGCGACCCGGGGTTCGAAGAGCATGGTTGGCGCATAACACGCTACCCGATGAAATTGCCTATTACTCACTCGTGACCTACCCGAGTCCGGATCGTATCTCGTCTGTTCTGGGGACAAGCTATCGAAAACTCAGCCAGGTGGATGCGCGCAATGACAGTCAGCTGATTTATTATGACCAGGTGATTCCAGGCAGTACCTTGTTGGGCTTCTTAAACGCTGACCATTGGGCCGTGGCTGTGCCGATAGCGCGGAGTCACAGTTTTATCGGTTCAACTTTTGTAGACAAGAACGATTATCCGCGAGAAGCGATGGTTGAAGCGGTGCTCCGTTTTGTAAAGGAGGACCTGAAGAAGCGCGAGATGCAAGGAAACTAGATTTCTATTTGCACTTTCATCAATGCTGTCAGTAAATCGGTATGCATTTTATAACGATTAAATTCGGCTTTCACTGCTAACGGTTTTTCACCCGCATCGTCATACCAGATAACAAAATTCGCAGTATGTTTGTCGGCGTCACTGCCTTTTAAACGGTATTGGTAAATCAGTCCACTTCCTTCCTCAAGTGTTGACTCAGGCGCACCTAAAAGTGCTACCAGTTCATCTCGCGACGGCATTTCATTAAACCAGATCTGATCCAGGGGCAGGATCATGGAACGGGTAAATGGGTTGATGTCAGCCTGGCAGGCAAACGCAGTTACCTCATCAAGACCGGATAGGCTAATGGTGGTGGCGGTCAGCAACAACTCGGGAGGCAGATCATTGCTGCTGATTTTTGACAGGCGAGGTTGTCCATTCACAGTGACGAAGTTGAATTCCAGGTTGAACTCATCCAGCAAGGTGGGCTTATTGTGATCTGCCTCACCCGGTACCCGTTGAAACAGGTAGCTGAGTGTCGAACCGTCGTCTGAGGTTGAAATCGTGGTCGGTGGCGCACCCCAGATCAGACGCAGATCTTTTTCAAGCAATACAGGATTGTAGAGTTCAACTACGAGGTTTCGATCAATTTTGACCCCAAAATGTTCATTAAAAGAACAGGTCTGGCTTCTGAGGGTGATCAGGCGATCTATAAAGCAGCCCTGTAGAAAAACTGAAAAGCCAAGCAATAAAAGCAATAAACCACGGTGCACCCTTGCACGTGACTTGCTCCTGTCATTGCGAGGCCAGTGACCGTTGGTCATCACCTGGCTATCGGTCCTTTTTGAATTCTTGTACCTGTATCTTCAGTGTCCAGATTATAAACACCACGGCACACACTATCGTCAGCAGGCCATTGATCTGGATAAATTGTGATGGAAGACTTTCAACCAGTCCCTCAAGTACAGCGCAGGTCATGGTCAAAAGAGCCAGTAAGGTCAGAACAATAGTTTTAATCATGCGCTTTCCTGTCGTGGGTTAGGGACAGGCTTACTTTAGGCGGTTGATCAGGATACTGCTTGGCCTAATCGGCCAATGACTTGACCGGTTTTTCAGGTGTTACTCTGCTGGTGTTCGCATAACAGGGCTGTCAGAAATTACCTTGCTATGGTTGGGGCCCGCGTTTTTTTGCAGGGCCTCCGAGAGTCCCAGCCCGAAATGCGTCAAGGCCAGCGAGTATTCATCCAGGGTTACAGGGACCAGGTCCACCTGGTCTCGCGGTACGACCCGTACAGAACCGGCAAAAGGTGTTGGCGTCCACGGTTGCATAACCACAAGCATGTCTTTGCCATGCTCGCCAATTACAAAGACAGGCTCCAGCGATCCGTCATCGTGACGCCAGCAAGCCGGTTTGAAGGATTCCTCATCCTCGAGATTCAGCATTGCCCCGACCAGGCTTTTCATGATCCGGTACATCGGAACATGGTCAAGGCTGCGCGATTCCAGCCACTCGGCGGCCCGGCGTGTTGGTCCGGCCGACCAGATCAGGCCGAGTATCAGTGCCGTCAGGAGGATCAATATCACTGCGATCAATTTCTCGGGATCGTCTTTCTGGATAAAACCAGCTGGCATCAGATCGACAATCGGTGTAGCGAGAGCGACCATGGCTTCGAAAAGTTCACGTAATGTGAGGTAAACCAACACCAACGGGATCAGTACAACCAGTCCACGCACAATTGCATTTTTCAAAAATCTGAACATATTGCTTAGCTCCTCAAAATATATACGCCCGATGCTGGCTGGAACAGGTCGGGGTCACTTGCTTGCCTGGTCACTCTTTAAGCTTTATCACCTTCCATAACAATAGCTCTGCCTGGCAGGGCAAATGATGTGCCAGCGGATTTGACGATTTCCATGATTTGGATATTGATTTCCTCTGCGATGCCAAGGAACTCTGCAAAATCAGTCGTTTTTATGAACGAATGCACCTTGATTAACATGGCGTCATTGTCAAAGTCTGTGAAGCGCACACGTAACGGATCGTCATAAACCTGTTCGTTTTGCTCCAGCGCCTGCTTAATCCCGCTGGTAATGGCTCGCAACTGCTCAGGTGTCGTGTCGTATCTCAGTCGAAGCGTCGGCCAGTAGCGGATTTTGGTCCGGTAAGAGATGTTTTCGACTTCCATTGAGGCAATGCGTGCGTTGGGTATCGAAACCACGGTGTTCGTGAGTGTACGCAGCCGGGTGGTCCTTAAACCGATATCTTCGACAACCCCCATTTCATTTCCATAACGACAGAAGTCGCCCACCCGCATCGATGCCTGGGAAAAAATGGTAATCGCACCCATCATGTCTTCGATGGGTTTTTGCAGGGCCAGCGCGACGGCCAGACCGCCGACACCGAGACCTGCTAGTACCGTGGTAATGTTAATACCAATGTTATTCAGCCAAAAAAGCAGGCCGAAGATAAATATGAGAATTTTGACGAGGGTTGTCAGCGGTTGCATCAGTCTTGCTGCCCCGGGACGACCCACCCTGTTCAGTTTTTCCTGCTGATAGGTTTTAACCAGGTTGCTGATGGCCCAGAGCACCCAGACAATGGCCAGGATGCTAAGGGTTTGAGCGTTCATCACCCGCTGCGCAAGCGCTCCGGCACCTAATCGTTCTATTACAGTTCCCAAGGTGAGCAGGATGGCAATTAAGACACCTGGCCCGGTGAAGATATTCCTGATGAGGGGATATATTTCTTTATCCGGCGAACTGAATAACCGGGCCAGCAAAATTCCGATAAGGCGATAGATAGGCCAGAAGACCAGCGCGATAGCAATAAGGATAAACCACTTAAAAGCTTCCAGCCCCAGGAAAGACGCATCCGCTGGAAACCAGCTACGAGTTTTTTCTACCCATGCCGGGTAACTATAGAAATCATATAGTTCGGGGATTCGCGCAATTGAGCGGTTGGACAATTTCCATATCATGACGCCGTCCGGCCGTGGGACCCTTTGCAGCCAGATCGGAACTTCCTCATCCTCTCCCTTAACCTTCATAAGTTCGTCGCGATACGCTGGCAGGTCATCCCCCTGCAAACCCTCGGGGCTGTCGCTGACACTGAGTTGGTCCAGCCAAACTGCACGTGAAATTACATGGTTGAGCTGCCTGGCCAGTTCGGGCCCGCCGATTTCCTCGATTTCAGGCGGCAAATTACGAAGATCCAGGTATTCGGCGGCCATTTCCCAGTTAAATTCAGACGCAGCGTTCAGGTAACCGATGATGCTGCTTCGCGGGTTTCCCCTTTCCAGTGCATCCTCCGGGCCCTTGTCTACGGTAACGGGTACGGTTGTCGAGGTTTCGGTTTGGTTTTCCTGGGCTTGCACGGGTAAGCCTGTGACCAGGACGAAGGTAACAAACGCCCAAATAAATAACTTATGAAGATTCATATTCATGCCCATTTTTCATCCCACTGGTAAAACCTACCATGCCTGACCAACCTGGATATACCAATTATATTCTTCCGGACCCTTGGCGATATCAATACCTACCCAGACATTTTGCACGTCAAAAATCTTGTATCGTGCACCCAGGCCGTAACTGTAGATGCTCTGGTCCGTGTCGAAGATGGGAAGGTCACTGCCAACCTTACCCGTTCCGGCAAAGCCGATAATGGCCCACCTGGGTGTAAAATTGTAGCGGCCTTCAATTTCTGCAGTCGCAACCCGTTCACCCTGGTAGCGCAATGCCGGTATACCGCGCAGATTGACATACGGGTAGGCGAAAAAAGGCGCATCGCCGCTGGTGGCCTGATATTCCAGGCGTAATCCCAGCACAAACTTTTCACCGAAGGGGTGAAAGGAGTTCAGTTTCAGCTTGCCATTCCAGTAATCATAATCACCCCCGATGGCATTGTCATAACGCCAGATGGAGAGATCAACAAACTGGCCTTTATTAGGCATCGAGGTATTGTCGCGGCTATCCCATGCCAGCTTGCCCGACAGGCCGACATTTGTCAGGGTATTGGGAAACAGTTTGATGGGTGTCTTATCCGGCAGTTCCACTCTGAACGCGGTGTCGGCGTTAAGGTATGACAGGCCAATACCCCAGAACCAGAGGCTGTCACCGAATCGAAAACGGGTTTCCTGATAGGCTAAAACGCCTTCCAGGTTGAACTTGAATGGTTGATCTACAATGTAAAAAGTTGAGTTTACGTTTGCCCAGGCTGCCACCGCGGTAAAGCGGATTTGGTCATCTTTGAACGAATTCATATGACCGACACCGGCGGCGGCAGTTTCGTTGCTGGTGTAGGCACCAAACACACCGGTGACAGTGGGTGGTGGCTCCTGCTCGTGAGAGGCCTTGCTGATCGACTCCAGTGAGGCTATGCGATCCTTGTCAGACACAGCTTTTTTAGGGTGGAAATAAGACAGCACCAGGCCAAGACCGTCGCCGATAGCGGGCTCGGTTATAAAAATCGGAATGGGCAAAAAGCGTCCCCGGTTGGGGTCTTTTTCCTTCTGACGTTGCCAGAAACGTTTTTTCTTCTCCGGTTCTTCTTCTGTATCGCCATTTGCTGAAGCAGTTTCTTTTTCCACTTTGATTTCAGTTAACTCTTCAGCGTTATCCTGTTCACCAAACACAGGTTCAGCCATGAATAGAATACCCAGAACCAGTAATGTGGTGCAAAAGCCAAACATTGGCACCGGGATGACGGTGCTTTGGCCTAACCAATCTTTTAGGGCCACTCCGGTATCCGACCCGGTGTCCAGGGTGCGCCTTCGGCTTGTAGTTCGGCTTCTATCTTTGTGAGATCGGCGGCAATGGACTGGAGTTCAGTCAGTGCCTCGCGGAACTGTTGATCTGCAATTTGGTAAGAATCACGATAATTTTCCGTCACAGCAGATTGGCTGTCCCAATGACCACCAACAATGCTGCCAATGCGATTACTCAGGGACATGGGTACCGCTTCAGCGCGGCTCGCAATCGTGCTGTCACCGTTGAACCTGACCTTCAGATCCTGCATGCGGGAATTGAGTGCACGCAAGGCCTGCGCCTGTGCCTCGTTGGATGATGGTGTGTCTTGTGCGGCCTTGAGCAGGTGATCAATTCGATCCTGCATTTCATCCCTGGCCTTATTGGCACCCATGATGGTGCGGTACAGATCATTTGACTGCATCTCAAAATCGAGTAGCGCCTGACGGTTATCAGTGACCAGGCCGCCCTCGAACATCGGCTTCAGCACGAAAGTTTGTGCGGGGGAGATATCAACCAACTCACCCTCCACGCGTTTCGACATCGTTACCGTATATGAACCGGGCAAAGCCATTGGACCCTGTGGCGGGCTTTCCCAGGGGGCCAAGTCGGATTTCGGGTCGAGTTCGACCGGGTCGGGTGCCGAATAGCGCATATTCCAGGCAACACGGTGGAAGCCTTTGCCTGCGGGGGCGCCGATACGCTGGATCACATCGCCGGAATCATCGCGTATCGTGAGTGTGATGGATGGTGCTTCTTCCCGGTCTTCGCGTCGCAACTGGTCCCAGCTGGGATATGGGTTATCACCACCCTCCTTCTGGCGTTCCTTTTCAGCCGCCCGGCGTATATCTTTCTGTGACTGCAAGTCCTCGGGCAGGTAGTAGGCAAATACCGCACCATAAGGCGGGTTATCGGCCGAGTAACGACCCACACCCCAGTCACCTTTGCCACCCCAACCACGACGGTTGTCCGGTACATAGAGCCATACATCACGAACCTCGAACAAGGCTGGTTTTTTCAGTGCATCACTGTTTGAGCGCAGTGGTGAATAGTCGTCGAGTATGTAAATTCCACGCCCGAAGGTACCAACGACGAGGTCGCCCTCGCGACGCTGGATTTCCAGATCACGCACCGCAATGGTCGGCAGGGCGGTCATTTCGTTCCAGCTTGAACCACCGTCATTGCTGAAAAACAGGCCAAATTCTGTCCCTACGAATAACAGGTTGGGGTCAAGGTGATCCTCGATAATGGTATGTGCTGTGCCGCGTTCCGGCAGATTGTTACTGATCAAAGCCCAGCTTTTGCCCCGGTTTTCAGTTTTGAGAACATAGGGTTTATAGTCGCCACGCTTGTGGTTATCGATAATGGCGTATGCGACATCGACGTCGTGGAATGAGCTGATGATGTCTTCGACCAGGGACATGTCAGGCACGTCGCGGAATGAGTCGAGGGTAGACCAGCTACTGCCACCGTCGCTGGTAACATGGATCAGGCCGTCATCGGTACCGGCGTAAATCACGCCTTCTTGTAATGGGCTTTCATCAACGGCGATCAGGGCCCCGTAGGTCGAGGTCGACACATTCTTGGCGATCGCATCGACGCTCCATACGCGTCCCATCACATCCAGTTTGTTACGGTCGATCCCGCGGCTCAGGTCACCGCTGACGGCTACCCAGCTTTCACCACGATTATCGGAGCGGAACAGACGTTCGGCTCCATAATACAGTCTGCGGTTATCGTGCGGGCTTATGATCAACGGTGCATTCCAGTTCCAGTTATAGTTGTTCTCATCACTGCCCGGCATCGGTGTAATCTGCAGACGTTCACCGGTGATACGGTCAAAGCGTCCCAGTGAGCCGTATTGAGCCTGCGCGTAGATAATATTGGCATCGGTGGGATCGATCTGCGCTTTAAAACCATCTCCAAACTGGGCGACGCTCCAATCCGCGTTGGTGATGCCGTCGGTTTTGGTATTCCGGCTGGGTCCGCACAGGGTGAAGTTATCCTGTGTGCCTGCACAGACGTTGTAGAAGGGGCTGTCGTTATCCGGTGTGGAACGATAGAACTGTGTAACCGGCAGATTGCGTACATGCCGCCATAACTGGCCACGGTCCCAGCTTTCATAAACGCCACCGTCGCCGCCGATATAAAGATGCGAGGTATTGGATGGGTCTATCCAAAGTGCATGGTCATCTACATGGCGGTTTTTAAATGAGATTTTATTCCAGCTACTGCCGCCGTCTTCGGAAACATGTGTAAACGTGTCAACCGAATAAACACGTTCCGGATTCTTCGGATCGACATATAACTCGTTATAGTACTGCGGGCTGGAGGTGAGGTGATCGGAGCGTTTTTCCCAGCTTTCGCCAAAATCCGTGCTGCGGTAGATGCCCTTGCCTTCTTCGTCAGCCTCGATAATTGCATAGATCATGTTGGGGGCCGATGGTGCTGCCGCCAGGCCGATGCGGCCGAGATCACCCGAAGGTAATTCACCGGCAACTTTTTGCCAGCTGATACCACCATTGGTGGTTTTGTGGATACCGCTGCCCGGCCCACCATTGATCAGCGTCCATACATGACGCCGGCGCTGGTAGCTGGAAGCTACGATGACTTCAGGATCGGCCGGGTCGATGACAAACTCATTGATACCGGTGTTTTCATCAATATCCAGGATACGTTTCCAGCTATCACCGCCATCGGTGGAACGATACAGACCGCGGTCACCACCAGAATTCCACAAAGGACCCTGGGCGGCCACGTAGATGGTATTACTGTCCCCGGGGTGGAAACGAATCATCGAGATATGCCCCGAGTCTTTCAGACCCATGTTTTTCCAGCTCTTGCCGCCGTCGACGGATTTGTAGACGCCATCACCGAACCCGACACTGCGTTGGGCGTTGTTCTCACCGCTGCCTACCCAGATAATGTTCGGGTTTTCAGGGTCAATTTCGACCACACCAATAGCGAATGAACCTTCATTTTCAAAAAGCGCTGTCCAGGTGATGCCGTTGTTCTCTGTTTTCCACAGACCGCCGCTGGCCATGGATACGTAGAAACTCTGTGCCTGATCCGGTTGAAAAGCGAAATCAGAAACCCGCCCGGATGTCAGCGCAGGCCCGATATTACGTAATGGAATACCGGCCAATGGATGCTCCTCAGCAACGCTCAAAACAGGTAAGGAAAGCACGGCGAGTGAAAGAATGGTGTAAAACAGTCTTGTGCGCATTTTTTTAATGACCCAAATCCGGATAAAGGCAACCATTTTACGTAATTTGCCCGGTATTAGCACGGTGAATCACGTTGTCATCTCATCGACCGGATATGCCTCTTGAGACATACCAATAACCGCCGGTTTTGTGTATCGTAGTAATCAGGTACCAGCAATGAATAAACTCAAATCTAATTCCTTTTGGGAGCAACTCAAGAAACGCAAGGTCGTCCGTGTTGCGTTGGCCTATATTTTTGTCGGTTGGGTCGTCATGCAGGTCGGTGAGGTAGTTTTCGAAGGACTGGCTTTGCCGCCCTGGTCATTGACCCTGCTGATAGTGTTCATATTGCTCGGTTTTCCTATCGCGCTGGTTCTGTCCTGGGCTTACGAAATTACATCTGAGGGCGTTCACAAGGATCCTGCCGGTAATATTGAATCCCTGACCGAAGTAGAAACTTTCCAGGAGGGTGCACCCTCCATCGCTGTGCTGCCCTTCGATGACCTGAGTGAAAAAGGCAACCAGGCCTATTTCTGCGAAGGCATGGCAGAGGAAATACTCAATGCTTTGTGCAAGGTTGCCAATCTGAGGGTTGCATCGCGTGTCGCGGCATTTCAATTCAGCGGCAGGCAGGCTGATATCACTGAAATTGGCAAAAAGCTCAAGGTAAAAACGGTACTGGAAGGCAGTGTGCGTCGATCTGACGATAACTTACGCATCACTGCTCAATTGATTAACACCCGTGATGGATATCATCTGTGGTCGCGTCAATTTGACCGTAAACTGGCGGATATTTTTGATATTCAGGAAGAAATAGCGAACTCGATTGCCAGCACTCTGAGCCTTTCCTTAAAACAAAAACAACGCCCGGCGCAGCAACACGTGGATCCGAAAGCCTACGATTTTTTCCTGCGTGGTTTGAGCTATTTTGCCCGGCACACTACACAGGATAATGTGTATGCCCGGCAGATGTTCACACAAGCCATAGATATCGAGCCGGAGTTCGGACGTGCCTGGGCCGGTATCGCCTATACCTTTGGTTTTTCTTATATGTATTTCAATGCCACCGAGGTAAACCTGGTTGAGGCTAAACGTACCAGTGAAAAGGCACTTGAGCTTGCACCCGACCTCGCTGAATCTCATGTTTCAGCAGGAATCGCATGTTGTATGAACCAGGACTATAAAAAGGCGGAAGTTGATTTTGAAAAAGCGATTGAACTGGACCCGAAAAATTACGAAGCCTGGTATTTTTTCGGCCGTACCAAGGTGCATGAAGGTGATCTTGAACGGGCATTGAAGTTGTTTGAGCGGGCATCCCGGGTTCGTCCTGAAGATTTTCAAAGTGTGCTGTTGCAGGCCCAGTTGTATACCAGCCTTAAGCAGAAAGGAAAGGCGCTGGAGGTTACAAAGCTGGGTATCGAGCGCGTACGGGCTGTGCTCGAACTCAATCCGGATAATAACCGGGCGTTAAACATGGGTGCGTTTGCTTTATTGCGTCTGGGACAGGCGGAAGAGGCAAAAAAATGGATGGAAACCTCGATGCAAAATGCGCAAATGGATTCCATTATCCAGTACAACGGTGCCTGCTTTTACTCCCTGGCGGGCGACGTTGACAGCGCATTGGACTGTCTTGAAAACTGCCTGATCAAGGTAGGCAACATCAGCCGTGAGTGGCTGGTGCACGATTCTGATATGGACAACATACGCAGTCATCCCAGATACAAAGAAATTATCAAGAGTTTCCCCGAATAAACTGCCAGGTACAATTAAACAAAACTGGCCAGGTAAGATAAAAAAAGACAGGCTGACCTGGTTTGGCAGAAACTTTCTGACCAAAGCTGCCGCCTGATTTTGTCCAGACTGCCTGCATATTTGGTTATGATGCAGACATGCATTTGCTTTTACCTCTTATCTTCATTTTCGCGCTGATTTTTGGCCCCGGTTGGTGGGTGCGCAATGTCATGTCACGTTACAGCAACCCCCCTGACCGCTATGACGGTACCGGTGGGGAACTGGCGAGGTATTTGCTGGATGGCCTTGACCTTCAAAATGTGAAAGTGGAAGAAACACCCGATGGTGATCATTACGATCCGCAGGAAAAGGTTATTCGTCTGACGGCTGGAAACCTCAATGGCCGGTCTTTGACGGCCGTGACCGTGGCAGCGCACGAGGTCGGTCATGCATTGCAGGACGCCACGGGTTATGCCCCGCTGAAAATACGTAGTCAACTTATCAAGCTGACACGACCGGTAGAGAGGCTGGGGGCGGGTATTTTAATGGCTGCACCGTTCGTCGGTATGCTCACGCGGGCGCCACTGGTGAGCCTGTTGATGATTCTGGGTGGTTTGATGAGTCTTGGTACCACCACACTTGTGCACCTTGTGACATTGCCGACCGAGCTGGATGCGAGTTTCAGGCGGGCCTTACCCATGCTGGAAAAAAGCGGCGCCCTCAAGCCGGTTGACCTGCCTCACGCAAGGCGCCTGCTTAAAGCTGCGGCTTTGACTTACCTTTCTGCCTCGCTTGCCAGCCTGTTGAATATCGCCCGTTGGTGGGCCCTGCTGAGACGCTAGCGGTTATTTAGTTCCAATAGCCGTGGTGTCAAATAGCGTAGTACCCGCTTTCGTGTTGGTTTTTCCTTCAGGAAAAATTCTAAAACTATCATTAAAAATAGTTAAGCTATTGAGGCAAACTGGCGGATTAACTTGGGTTTGAAGGTAGTAAATAATAGACCTTAACAAGAGCTTAAGCTCCCCTTAAGCGAGCCTTCACATAAGGGGCTTTATTATCCGGTCTGGGAGTAAGCCAACGATTGCTCCCCGTAATCGAGCACCCTCCACCCTCAGGAGGGTGTCTCGACAGTCAGCTTCTCGATAGTCCCCAGTGGTGTGAAACCAGTCAGACCTGACTATTACAATCCAGGCTTTTCTACTCTGTGGGCTCCTTTTTCCCCAGCCAACTCGCAAGTGGATTTGCCGATATACCGTGCAGGACGAGACTCAAGAATACCGTGCAGATAACCAC
>JASJFX010000102.1:0-37401 GCA_033791845.1 Lysobacterales bacterium
CCAAACTGACCCTCACGTCCTACCAAACGCCATGGAACATGGTAAGACTCAAGGGCACGGTGTAACCAGGCCGCCAGGGCTTCGTCCTGGTGGCAGTAGCTGATAAAGGCCCTATAACGAAATTCGCTCATAGGTAAACCATACTGACGGGCTCAACAGTAAATCAGCCCTCGTTTTCAATTTTGGGATCGGACCGTTCGCAACTTTCTCCCTTGCAGGCCTCTAACTGGTACGTGTAAATTTGTGCGAGATTGTTTTTGTCGATCAGGATGAAATCTCGACCGACCCCGGATGGTCCGTTAAGTTTAATGATGCCGTTGACATCCGGATAAATATCTACATCGTTAACTGTGACATAGAAGTCGTCGCGCATATCCTTAGTAAAGCCGACTTGATCACCAAAATTCAACTTGGCAGAAGGTTTGACATCAGAAGGTTCGGCAACCAACTGAATCCTGTTGAACTCCCAATTGCGCCAGCCCTTCAGGTGAAATGTTATTTCTGCATCGTCCCCCTTTTGAACCCTGACGCAATGAGGGTTCGGAGAGGATATACATTTTTCGAGCTGGCCCGTTGAGTGTTTGAATTTCAGACCAGCAGCGCTAACTTGCAGTGTAATGTCCGCCTTTTTTGGGCCTGATTGTTGGTCCGCCTTTTTTACGACTTTCAGTTCAATGTCTGCCTTTTTCAGGTCTGTTTGTTGGTCCGCCTTTTCCAGGTTTGTTTGTTGGTCCGCCTTTTTTACGTCTGTTTGTTCGGAGGGTTGGCAACCCAGAATAGCGAGTATCACAACGACCCCAACTACCGGGATCCTAACTGCAGGGATTATTCGTTTGGAGAGTTTCATGACAGACTCCTTTGCTTGTGGAACAGGTGGTATGACCTAACCATCGTCCCTGACTGCAATCAAGAGAGTCCCTTCATATCGAACTTTAACTAGATAATATACACCCTTTTTAGGTTTATTTATAATTTTCCGAGACTTAGCTAACGGTCACTTGATTTACCATAACCTAGCCCGCAATTAATCCTCATCAAAGCACGTTTACGAGCGTGCTCAAATATTCAGAGGAAAAAGCAATGCGAATGGACAAATTAACCAGTAAATTCCAGTTGGCACTGGCAGATGCCCAGAGCCTGGCAGTCGGACAGGATAATCAACTGATCGAGCCTGAACACGTCATGGTTGCCCTGTTGGACCAGGAGGGCGGCTCGATCCGTCATCTTTTGACGAAGGCGGGTGTCAAGGTCAATGCCCTGCGTTCACAACTGGGTGAACGGCTGGATGCGCTGCCCAGGGTTTCCGGCGCGGCGGGCGAGATCACACTCTCCAATGACACCATCAAGATTTTAACGGTGACCGACAAACTGGCACAGAAGCGTGATGACCAGTACATCGCCAGCGAATTGTTTGTGCTGGCCGCCATGGATGTCAAAGGTGCGATTGCCGATTTATTAAAACAGGACGGTGCCCACCGTGAAGCGATTGAAAAAGCCATCGATGAAATGCGTGGTGGTGAACAGGTCAATGACCCCAACGCTGAAGAGTCACGACAGGCGCTGGAGAAATACACCATCGACCTGACCGAAAGGGCAGAGCAATCCAAGCTGGATCCGGTCATCGGCAGGGATGAGGAAATCCGTCGTTGTATCCAGGTTTTACAACGCAGAACCAAGAACAACCCGATTTTGATGGGTGAGCCCGGTGTTGGCAAAACCGCCATCGTCGAAGGTATGGCGCAACGGATCGTCAACGGCGAAGTACCTGAAGGTCTAAAAGGCAAAAGGGTTCTGTCGCTGGACATGGGGGCCCTGATCGCCGGTGCAAAATTCCGGGGCGAGTTTGAAGAGCGCTTAAAAGCACTGTTGAGTGACCTCAGCAAACAGGAAGGCAATGTCATCCTGTTCATCGATGAAATTCACACCATTGTCGGCGCCGGTAAAGCCGAGGGCTCAATGGATGCCGGCAATATGCTCAAACCCGCGCTGGCCCGTGGTGAATTACATTGCATCGGTGCCACCACGCTGGATGAGTACCGGCAGTACATGGAAAAAGACGCCGCGCTGGAGCGCCGTTTCCAAAAAGTGTTTGTAGGTGAACCGACGGTGGAAGATACCATTGCCATCCTGCGTGGCTTACAGGAACGTTACGAAGTACACCACGGTGTCGATATCACCGATCCGGCGCTGGTGGCTGCGGCGACTCTATCGCATCGTTATATCAGCGACCGTCAACTACCGGACAAGGCGATCGACCTGATGGACGAAGCGGCCTCGCGTATCCGTATGGAGATCGATTCCAAGCCGGAGAAACTGGATCGTCTGGAGCGTCGTCTGATCCAGCAGAAAATTCAGCGTGTAGCATTGAAAAAGGAAAAGGATGAAGCCTCGCTTCAGCGTCTGGCAGACCTTGATGAAACTATCGAAAAACTGGAACGTAAGTTTTCAGACCTCGAAGAAATCTGGAAAGCCGAAAAAGCCGCTGTACAGGGCACGACCCACATCAAGGAAGACCTTGAGCGTGCCCGTGCCGAGTTGGAAACAGCCCGCCGCGCCAGCGATTTGGCACGTATGTCGGAGTTACAGTACGGACGTATTCCGGAACTCGAAGCCGCGCTGAAGCAGGCTGAGAAAGGTGAGCAGGCTGAATTTACATTGCTACGCACCAGTGTGACCGAAGATGAAATTGCAGAAGTGGTCTCACGCTGGACCGGTATACCGGTATCGCGCATGCTTGAAGGTGAGCGGGACAAATTACTGCGTATGGAATCCGCCTTGCACAAGCGAGTCATTGGTCAGGATGAGGCCGTCAAATCGGTTTCCGATGCCATACGGCGCTCGCGGGCAGGTTTGTCCGACCCAAATCAGCCGATCGGTTCATTTCTGTTTCTTGGTCCTACCGGTGTGGGTAAAACAGAGCTGTGTAAATCGTTGGCAGAGTTCATGTTTGATACCGATGAAGCCATGGTGCGTATCGATATGTCCGAGTTCATGGAAAAACATTCCGTGGCCCGTCTTATCGGTGCACCGCCGGGTTATGTTGGATACGAAGAGGGTGGTTATTTGACCGAAGCCGTCAGACGCAGACCTTATTCCGTCATCCTGCTGGACGAAGTTGAAAAAGCCCATTCGGATGTATTCAACATCCTGTTGCAAGTACTGGATGACGGCCGTCTGACCGACGGCCACGGCCGCACGGTAGATTTTCGCAATACCGTCATCGTGATGACATCCAACCTGGGATCCGCCCGCATACAGGACCTGGCATCCGAGGGTTACGATGCCATGAAGTCTGCGGTGATGGAGGTGGTCGGTCAACATTTCCGGCCGGAATTTATCAACCGTGTCGATGACCTGGTGGTATTCCACCCGCTTGACCGGTCACAGATTCGTCTGATTGCCGGCATACAACTGGGTATGTTGAGAAAACGTCTCGAGAATACCGGTTTGCGGTTGGAGATTTCTGATGAAGCGCTGGATCTGCTGGCCACTGCCGGTTTCGACCCGGTCTATGGCGCGCGGCCTCTGAAACGGGCAATCCAGCAGAAGATCGAGAATCCGCTGGCGCAGCAGATTCTGGCAGGTGATTTTTCATCTGGTGAAACCATATACATCGGTACCGATGACGGAAACCTACGTTTCACGAACCAAGCCTGATTATGTTCAGGACAAGGTGAGAGAAGGTGAGACGGGGAACCCGTCGAGAAGCCAGCCTGGGCTGCGGGGTACCCGTCGAGAAGCCAGCCTGGGCTGCGGGGAACCCGTCGAGAAGCCAGCCTGGGCTGCGGGGTACCCGTCGAGAGGGCGGCCTGGGCCGTTACCCACCGTTAATGATCATCCAATTACACCCTGGCTTAATGATGGAAACGCGTGGGTTACGAGTAACCCACCCTACGTTTCAACAAACCATGCTTCCCGTAGGGTGGGTAACTTGTTACCCACGCGTATTTTGCGAACTCAACGTCTCTATAAGTTTTCTTCAACCGCCTGACCGTCGCGTTTGTAAACCACACCAGCTTTCATGACAAAATCCACGTCTTGTAACAGGTTGATGTATTTCAGTACATCGCCCTTGACCGCAATGATGTCGGCATGTCGTCCCGCCACGATCGTACCCCAGTCGTTCTCGACACCCATGAACTTGGATGGCCAATAGGTGGCTGACTGAATGGTTTCCATCGCCGGAATACCCATGATGCGCACCCAGACATCGAGCTCATTCCAGGTCGACTGACAGTGAAACTTCATCGGGATTCCACTATCGGTACCAACCAGTAAAACCACACCGGCATCACGCAATTGGGTAACTTTACGTTTAAGGGTTGGCTTACGTTTCGGTGTCAGTTGAAAATATAAAAGCTCTGATGGCTCCGCAATTGAGTTTTTGATATCAATAACGGTGCTGTCTTCCAGACCCCGATACCAGCAATTTGAATCAAGCTTTTCCGGCAGATCTCGTGTGTCCTCATAATTCCACAAGCCTTCAACCGTGGGTGTCCAGTAAAGCGGTCCACCCCTGACCCGCCCGGTAGCGGTACGCTCTTTTATCAATTGCATGACGTCAGGTGGATATTCGGGTGCTGCAGCAAGACCTGTATGTTCAAAATTGTCGACACCAATTTCCAGTCCGCGTCGGATTTCATCCGGCCGGTGGGAGTGCGCCACAACCTTCAGGCCATGTTTATGGGCCTCATCGACCACGGCAAAGGCTTCATCGTATGTCATTTCATCCTGATCAATCAGCTTGATGACATCAACACCGGCTTCCGCCAACGCACGAACCTTGTCCCGCGCATCACGCTCACCATCAACACCCCAACGAAAAGCCTCGGTGCCAGGATAAGCCTTGTGTTGAATGAAGGGTCCGGACATGAACATACGCGGGCCGGGAATCTCTCCGGCATTGATACGGTCACGTACCTTCAGTGAGTCTTCCAGTGGTGCGCCGAGGTCACGCGCGGTGGTCACCCCGGCCAGCAATAATTGCACGGCTGAGGCCGGCATGATCTCACTGGCCAGCTTGTCAGCATAAGCGACATCCCAGTAGTCATAGTCTGAATGGCCGTTAATCATAAGGTGGACGTGCATATCCCACAGCCCCGGGAGGACACTCATTGCCTCGGTGGAAATGACTTCATAACCCTCGGGAACCTGCAGGGTATCGACGGTTCCGACTTTTTCAATCCGGCCTTCCTTCACCAGGATCACGCTATTCTGGATAGGTGTCGAACCCAGTCCGTTGATCAGCGTACCGCCGACCAGTGCTTTACCACCATCAGCAGAAAGACCAGCACATGCAAATGTGGCGATAAGCAGTAATACGACGAAACGTGTTTTTTTCATATTTAATTTCCCTGATCAAGGCCCCCAAGACTGAAGTCCTCACCAGTTCTTGTCAACTCACGGGCTCTATCCCCTGTTTCCCGGCCAAAACTTCCTGCACCTGATGGTTACTGCCATGGCAATCGCATTAAAACTCTTGACAAAAATTTCAAGTAAACTTCTAATCTGCATTATCAGTGCCTGGCTCTGTGTGGAGATACTCAGATGGGTGAAGACAGTCGAATAGGATTTGATGATGATGATGGTCTGGATTCGCTGGAAGACTTCGATGATGATATCGATTTTGAAGAGTCATCAGAAGCGCCCTCCACGTCATCGAAGAAAACCGCATCTGAAGAGCAAAGGCGGCTTGAAGCCAGGCGCAAAATTGAAAGAAGAAACGAACTTAAAGCCCTTAATGCAGAACTGGACGAATGGGACGATCTGTTTGATGAGGACGATTTATAAGCCTCCGTTCTCTACAGCGGCAGGTAAATCACCGTGTTCGAAATCAGGATCATGATAAATATAAGGCCTGTGGTCATCGGGCCCAGGTAGATCCTGCCCGTTATGTTAAAAAAGTAGCGGTTCAGGTACGGCAGCACAAACATCATTGGAACCACCGCAAACAGCAAGTTTACATACAGCCAGCCATCGGAATATAGGTAAAACAGGCGATCAGGGCCCCGATCTCAAACATACTCCAGAAAAGCAGTTTTCCCTTGCCTCGTGGTTTTGAAAGTGGCGGTCGCTTCGGTAATGTAAGGCTGAAACGGGTGCAGAATTCTTTCGTTATGCACAATGCGGAGAGTTCATTTATCCACCGTAACCTTCAGTTGTCGCGGCCATGCGGCTCATCGAAGCACTGGAAAATCCCTGTACATAGGGATCAATCAGGATGGCCACCATACCGCAGCGGGAAAGCTCAATGGCGACGTTCGCGAGAGCCTCCTTGGAACGTTGAAAACCTGGTATGACCACGACCAGCGGGGCCGGAGTTTCACTGGTTGCAGAGCGCGGCTTATACAAGTCTGCCACGAGCCATTGGCCATTTTGCGTAGGTATCTTGATATCCTGCACATGCACGCGGCCACCGGAGTTCTGGATTTTTGATGCCAGAAAACTGGCAAGAAAAACAACCAGTAATGAAATTAGCAAGAGTCTCTTACTGGATCGAATCTGATTTTTGATCCCGGGCATGTTTCTCGCCTTATTGTTCTTTTTCCGTGGTAAAGGCACGATTTGGAGTGGCCTTACCTCTCTAAGGTGATAGCCACCATCAAATCATTGGCCAGGTTCTCGATATCGTCTTCAAGCTCATCGATGTCAGTGCTTACCGGCACCAGCAGCTCAGCCCTTGTCTTAAATATTTCTCCTCCACCCATTGAGGCCGCCTCGACAACGGTTTCAAGGCTCTTGACGTTGATGTTGTGATTGGCCAGTACCACGGTGATTTCATGAACAATACCCAGTCTGTCATTACCAACCAGGTCAAGAGTGTATTCATGGGATGCTTCCGTTTCAGGGACCTGGTCGCAGATGCGGGCGATGACACGCAGACCCTGTGACTCAAGCCCGTGCAACTCCTCGCGGCAGGCTGCGGAATTTTCACTTGGCACTGAGGCCAACAGGATTCCGGCAAACTGCCCCGCCAGCGAACTCATACTGCTTTGGGTCCAGCTTCCGCCATGCTTCTGAAGCGTGCTGGAAACGGTCTGAATAATACCAGGCTGGTCATCAGCCATGATGGTCAATACGATCGGAGTATTCATGAGTGGTTTTTCAGTCTTTGTGTCAATGAGGCAGCTATGATATCGGAAACTCTGGCGACTTTCTGCCCGGCTTTTAAAGTCTTGCCGATTGCGCCCGGCGGAAAATATGTGCCCAGACAATGAAAAACCCCGGCACAGGGACCGGGGTTCAACCAGTGTACTGCATCGTACACATGGTACTTTTGTTTCAGAGTTTACTTATCGTCGCCGTAGTCACTTTGTTCAGCCATATGATGCAGCAACATATTTTGTCCGGACTTGTAAGTGGTACCCCAATCAGCCATAAACGCCTTGGTTTCTTCTTCTCCCATCGCCTTGCCCATGATCTCCATGAAAGAGGGTTCTTTTGGCGCCATATCGGCAAAATTCTTACGCGGGCTAACCAACATAACTGAGTTACCATCACCACCGGAAACGGTATTTATGAAAGTATAGTACCCTGGGAAGCCGCCTGATTTCAGAATCCCGTCTATCTTTTTCAGGCCTTCACTGAAAGCGTCATAGTGCCCCGGTTCAATGTGCCAGCGGGTCGCTGAGTAATATTCGTAACCTTCCAGGCTGTCAGGCCAAATTCCCAGCTCATCATCATTTTTTGTGATGGTGACAACAGCATTCGCTATAAGGGGTTGAACCAGCTCGGCAAACTTGGCGCCGGCTTCTTCGTCCCAGTCATGCTTGGCATCAAAATCGGCCCAGTTGTGACCACCGGAGCGTGCAATGTATTTTCCCGTATCCTCGCCAGTCTGAATTGCATACCACTGGTAGCGCATCGCTCCTTCCTTTTTTCCCATAAAGTGATGGTATTTGACGATCGCTTCTTCCAGTGCCTTACCGTGGCCATCCTTGGCAGTTATTAACGCAACACGTGCGAGACCGTCATTTTTCTCTTCGTCCTGCGCAACCGCAATTGACATGCTCCCAAGCATTGCCAGTGTGGTGACCATTATTAGTATTTTCTTGAAGTGCATCGTTGAAACCTCCCTCTTTTCAGAGTTCAAAACACCCATATCGGCCGGATTGACACTAGATGGGTATCTTTCAGTATAGGAGAATTTCCAAAAATTTCAGTGGGATAGGTAAATCAAAGCTCTCGCAAGGCCTGAGCAATCGGTTGCCGTGCCGCCCGAATGGCAGGAAACAAGCCACCGATCAAACCAATGAGCATGGCAAAAATAATCCCCTGGGCCAGTAGTTTGATGTTGACGTCAAATGCAAAAGTTATGGCGCTGAAACTGGCCCAGTTGAGGGTTGCTGCGCGGTATCCGTCAAATGCCAACCAGGCCAGGGCGGCACCGATAAGACCACCCACGAAAGCCAGCAACAACGACTCACTGACCACCGATATGACCACCGGACCCGCACGGAAACCCAGCGCCCGAAGGGTGGCTATTTCACGGGTTCGACTCGAAACCGCGGTATACATTGTGTTTAACGCACCAAAAATAGCACCCAGACCCATGATGACAGCGATGATGGTTCCGAGGCCCGTGATCAGGTTGTACACCGTGGTTGACTGGGAATCGTAATACTCGGATTCGCGCATCACTTTAACATTCAGACGTGGATCGCTGGTCAGACTATCTTTGAATTCATCAAAGGATTCCCTGGTGTTCAGTTTTGCATACACCGCCTGGTAGGAATTGCCGCGCCGGTAGGCCGGTTGCAATACCGCCGCATCAACCCAGATTTCTGATTCAGACAAACCTCCATCCGCTTCAAACACACCCACGACAGGCCATTTCTCCTGGCCAACTTCAATACTTGAACCGACAGAAAGACCGGCGAACTGGTCACGTGCACCCGTGCCGACAATGACCTCGTTGAGTCCCCACTCAAACATACGCCCTTCTATCAGCTTAAAACTTTCCCGCACGGTCATGGCGCTTGCTTGCACACCACGTAATGGAACATTCGCATCAGTGCCTGTAGATTGCATCGGCATGTTGATAATCACGAATAATTCCGGTGATGCGATGGCACCGGTTGCATCCCGGGCAATACCCGGAGCCTCGGCAATGATGCGGGCATCATCACCTCCAAGGCCACTCATCATCTCCGAATCAGCGCCGCTGCGTAACACAATTGCATTGTTGTCGCCGGCCGAGCTTTGCATGGTCTTTAAAACACCCTGGGCAATGGACAGCACCCCGACCATCACCGCCACGACACCGGCAATACCGAGTAAGGCCGCCGCTGAAGATCCCTTGCGTTGCGGCAGGGAGAGAATACTGAAGCGTGTGACCGAAACAACCTGCGATATCCAGTTAAACACTGCTCATCTCCTCAACGCATCTGCAATTTGCAGCTTTTGTGCCTGCAAAGCCGGAACAATACCGGCAATGAACGCCATTGCCACGATCAGGATCAAACCCAGGAAGAGGTCGTAGGTCGGTAAATAGAAGACCGGAAATGATCCATCCGTTGGATCACCCATGGAAACCAGCAACCAGGCAAGGCCGAGACCGAGAACCCCGCCAACTACCGTTAAAGCCAATGACTCACCAAGTACCAGTCCGAGTACGCCCCGGTCGGTAAAACCGATGGCCTTCAATACCGCCAGTTCATTGGTCCGTTCACGAACCGTATAGGCCATCGTGTTACCCGCCACCAACAGGATGGTGAAAAACACCGCTGACATGATCGACATGATGATAAAACCAATATTTCCGATCTGGTTGGCAAAACCCTGGATAAACGCACCCTCGGGTTCGGCCTTGGTTTCCTGGGCAGAGTTGGCAAATTCGGCATCAATGGCCGCCGCGACCTCGGCCGCCCTTTCAGGGTCGGAGATCCGCACGGTATACCAACCTACTAACCCCTGGCCATTGGCGCGGGTTTCATCAAAAAAGTCATAACGGATAAAGAACTGACTGGTATCAGTGCCTTTCTCTGCCCCGTCATAGACGGCCACCAGGTCAAATTCCCAGGTCCGGCCGCCATCCTTCTTGCCCCAGATCGTGGCGTTGATAGGTATTCTGTCACCCAGTTTCCAACCGAAGCGATCCATCAGTCCACGCCCTACCAGTACGCCACTGCGTGTCTCCAGCCAAGCAGCCTTTTGCTCATCACTGATCACGAATTCCGGATACATGTCAAAAAGTTCCTCGGGCACGATTGGCATCTGCGCAAAGAAATTCTTTGGTTCCTGGTAAATCCCCCCAAACCAGGTGGAATGGGCAGCGTTATCTACGCCATCAATTCTTTCGATCTTGGCCTCGTAGCTCTGAGGTAGAAGTTGGATCAATGAGACCTTGTGTCGTACGATCAGGCGATCGGCCCCGGCAACCTCCACACCCGCATCAAACGCCTGGCGGATGGCGGTCAGGTAACCGAACAATATGAACGCCACCATGATTGACAAAATGGTCAGGCCGGTACGCAGTTTCTTGCGTTTGAGACTGGAGAAAATTAAGTAGAAATATTTCATGGATTAGCCCTCAGTGCGGACCCAATAACCGGTTTAACTTGCTTACCCATGCTCAATCAACCGCTTCGGTGCTGAGTTGGCCCTTGTTCAGGTGCAGTGTCCTTGTCGCCCTGGCTGCGGCGTGAATATCATGTGTCACCATGATGATCGTTTTACCCTGTTCTTTATTCAGGGCCTGCAGCAAGTCCAGGATTTCATCACCGGATTTTCTATCTAGATCACCGGTAGGCTCATCACAAAGTAGCAGTGTCGGATCTGTAACGATTGCACGTGCAATACCGGTGCGTTGCTGTTCACCACCGGACAATTGACGGGGATAGTGGTCTGCCCGGTGAGACAGACCGACAATATCCAACGCCAGGGCCGCACGTTTTTTACGTTCCGCCTTGGAAAGCTTGGTCAGCAACAATGGTAACTCAACGTTTTTCTGGGCGTTAAGCACCGGCATCAGGTTATAGAATTGAAAAACCAGTCCGACATGCCGCGCACGCCAGCCTGCCAGTTTGCGGTCTGATAACTTATCAATACGCTTTCCACCAACCTCAACCGTACCTTCGCTAGGCCGGTCCAGGCCGCCGATCAGGTTCAACAATGTGGATTTGCCGGAGCCGGAAGGACCCATCAGGGCCAGAAACTCACCATTTGGAATTTCCAGGTCCAGCCCACCCAGCACATGGATCACTTCTGAGCCGCGTTTAAAAATCTTGTCCACGCCGCTGACTTTTACCAGGTGATTGCCATTCATTTGTTTGTTTCCCTTACCCGTGTTCCGGTTTCCAAATTTGCAGTAGCATTCAATATTACTGTATCACCACCGGAAAGACCGGAGGTGATGAGCACTTCTTTACCACGCTCTCCTGCCGTTGCAACTGCGCGTCGTTCAACCACACCGTTAATAACCAGCAAAACATACTGCTTGCCATTGTTTTCACTGATCGCAGATTGCGGAACCATCACGCCGGCCCGGCCGGAGGTAGCTGTGCTGCCTTCCTCCTGGAATGCCACTTTCACACCCATATCCGGCAGGATTCGTGAATCCAGTTGATCAAAACCCACCCGGACTTCAACCGTGGCGCGTTGTCTGTCAGCCGTGGGTATGATCGCAATAACATGACTGGGGATCGACCAGTCGGGATAAGCATCGAGGGTGGCCACGATTTTCTGGCCTGGTTTAACCCGGTTGATATAGGCCTCATTCACGTCGATTTCGATCTCCAGTGAGCTCATGTCAACAATGGTGCCGATGCCGGTGCGTGTGAATCCGCCACCGGCGGAGACAGGCGAAATCATTTCACCGGGCTGGGCATTTTTTGCGACCACCACGCCTGCAAACGGCGCACGGATAATGGTGTCTTCCAGTTGTTGCCGGTATACATCAAGCTGCCTTTCCGCGACCTGTACATCCGCCTGCTTGCGCTCAAGTTGGGCAGCCAGTGATTCAGACCCCGCCCGGGCACGATCCATCTCTGCCTCGCTGGATAAACCCCGATCCACCAGGTTTCGGGTACGCTTGAAAATGGCCAGGGCCTCATTCAGCAGTGCCTGGGTCTCTTTGAGTGACGTCTTTGCTGACTTTAATTGTGCTTCTGCCAGGGCATAAGCGGTGGCAACGTTGGAATCATCAAGACGGGCGAGTATCTGGTCCTCTTCTACCTCCATACCCTCTTCAATCAATACTTCCACGACCTTGCCGGTAAACTTGGAAGAAACTGTCGCCTGCCGCCGGGCGGTCACATAACCGGACGCGTTCAACACCGTACTTGCCGTCTGACTGGAAACCTCTCGAGCAATTATCGTGCGGACTTGAATGGCTGCTTCCGGTTTCATAAAGAACCAGTATGCGGCTCCCGCCAATATCACGACGATAAAAACCGGAATCGGCCAGCGCTTAGGGTGCGACTCTACTTCCGGCTCACGCTCAATTTTTAACTGGTCCAGCTTAGTCGTTTTCATAGGTTCTTTTCGGGAGGTGTTATTTAAATATAGCGCATCATGATGGTGTTCGTCCCTTAAAACCAAACGGAGAGTCCATGCTATCTGTTTCGCAGTTATACCGTCAGGTACTTAACAATACCTTCTGCGGCTTTACGGGCATCGGCGATAGCAGTGACGACAAGATCAGCTCCACGTACCATGTCACCCGCGGCAAAGACTTTCGGATTACTGGTCTGGAAGGTAAACCCGTTATTTTCACCGGCCTCTACAAGCCCCCACTCATTGGTGTGAATATTGTACTTTTCAAACCAGTTTTCCGGTGAAGCCTGAAAACCGTAAGCGACAATAACGGCGTCAGCCTTGATTTCAGTCTCACTACCCTCAACAGCTTGCGGGCGTTGACGACCGGATCCATCCGGCTGACCAAGACGGGTTTCAACCACTTTAACCGCGGTGGCCTTACCCTGACTTTCAATAACCTCCAGGGCCTGGACATTAAAGCGGAACTGCACACCCTCTTCCATGGCATTATCCACTTCGGTTTGTGAACCGGGCATGTTTTCACGGTCTCGCCGGTACAGACAATGAACTTCACTGGCGCCCTGGCGTATTGCTGTGCGTACACAGTCCATTGCGGTATCACCACCACCCAGCACCACCACCCGCTGACCAGTCAGATCGATAAAATCATATTCACCAGCAGGCATATCAAGCAATGACTTGGTATTGCCGATCAGGTAATCCAGTGCCCGGTAAACACCGTTAGCATCCTCACCCGGCATACCGCCTGTCATCGGTGTATAGGTACCCAGGCCGAGGAATACCGCATTATGGTTTTCAAGCAAATCACCAAAGGAGACGTCGCCGCCTATATCGGTATTCAATATAAACTCGATCCCCATACCCTCAAGTATCCGGCGACGGGTCCTGATGACCTTGTGCTCTAATTTGAACTCCGGAATACCGAAGGACAGCAGACCACCAATTTCCGGATGCCTGTCATACACGATGGCTTTAACTCCATTTCGCGCAAGCACATCCGCACAGGCCAAACCGGCTGGCCCGGCACCAATAATTGCCACCGTGTGACCACTGGCTACAACACCTGAAAGATCCGGTCGCCAGCCTTGAGCAAAAGCGGTATCGGTAATGTGCCGCTCAACGGCACCGATGGTCACCGCACCATAGCCGGTGTTGAGTGTACAGGCACCTTCACAAAGACGGTCCTGCGGACAGATGCGGCCGCAAATTTCAGGCAGGCTGTTCGTCTGATGCGCCAGTTCAGCTGCTTCAAAGATCCGGCCTTCTGCAGCCAGCTTGAGCCAGTCCGGAATGTAATTGTGGACCGGACACTTCCACTGACAGTAGGGGTTACCGCAGGCGATACAACGTTCTGCCTGTGCCTCACCTTCGGGTTGCTGGAAGGGATCATAGATCTCGATAAACTCGTGCTTGCGCGACTCCATGGAATGCTTGTGCGGGTTAGCACGCTCACGATCAATGAATTCAAATTTCATACGTATATTGAGCTTACTCATCCAACCACCCTCAGCGGTTCTGCGGTTGCCTGAGGTTTCAGGTTGTCCCGTTTCGGATCAACGACCCTGAATTTGAGCATAAAGTGTTCAAAGTTATCCAGGATACGTTGCCCCCAATCACTACCGGTATAACGTACGTGCGCCTCGATCAATGATTGCAACAGGGCCTTGTCTGCACTGCCCTCGTCTGTATTCAACCGGGATACGGTGACCTGGGCCGGGTTACAACGACGTTCGAAGTTTTTATTGATGTCAAGTACAAACGCCCGCCCACCGGTCATTCCCGCAGCAAAATTGGCGCCTGTACGACCGAGAACAACGACGATACCACTGGTCATATATTCACAACCATGATAACCCACGGCTTCGACGACAGCGGTGGCACCGGAATTGCGCACTGCGAAGCGTTCGCCGGCTTGCCCTGCTGCATACAGTTCACCCCCGGTTGCTCCATACAGACAAGTGTTGCCGATAATGGCACTGCGTTTGGCAACAATGCCTGATTCCCGGGTTGGCGAGATGGCGATTCGCCCGCCGCCCATGCCCTTGCCAACGTAGTCATTGGCATCACCGAACAATCGAAAATGCATGCCTTTTGTGGCCCACACACCGAAACTTTGCCCCGCGGTACCGGTAAAAGTAAGGTTGAATTGTGCACCTTCCAGACCGTCTCGGCCGTAACGCCTGGCTATCTCCCCTGCCAGGCTGGCACCAACGGAGCGATCATAATTGTGGATATCAAAAGACAGGTCTGTGCTTTCGCGCATCTCGAGCGCCTGGCCAAGCCCGGTGACAATGCGTGCATTGAGTTCACCGCGGTCATGCGGATGGTTGCGGATACCCTGGTAGCCGCCCTTCATACCGGCAGCACCCGCACTGGCCAGAATCGGATTGAGATCAATGCAAGCCTGCTTATCGGTCAGCGGTTCGATTTTTTCCAGCAGGTCACTGCGTCCAATGATATCTTCGAGCTTTTCAAAACCCAGGTAAGCCAGGTGTTCACGCACCTCTTGTGCAATCATACGAAAGTAGTTCATCACCAGTTCGGGTAAGCCGTGGAAATGTTCCTTACGTAGTTGTTCATCCTGGGTAGCGATACCGGTGGCGCAATTGTTCAGATGGCAGATACGAAGGTATTTGCAACCCAGCGCAACCATTGGCCCAGTACCAAACCCAAAACTGTCAGCACCCAGAATGGCACCCTTGATGACATCGAGACCGGTCTTAAGACCGCCATCCACCTGCAGACGAACCCGATCACGCAAACCATTTTCAACCAGTGCATGGTGCGCCTCGGGCAAGCCGGTTTCCCAGGGTGATCCGGCATACTTCACCGAGGTTAATGGACTGGCTCCTGTTCCACCATCATGACCGGCAATGGTGATGCAGTCTGCATAAGCCTTGGCCACACCGGCGGCAATGGTTCCCACGCCGCGCGAAGCAACCAGTTTCACCGACACCATGGCATCTGGGTTTACCTGTTTAAGATCGAAGATCAGCTGTGCAAGATCTTCAATTGAGTAAATATCATGGTGTGGAGGCGGAGAAATCAGGGTGACACCCGGCACCGCGTGACGTAAGGCAGCGATTTGAGCAGAAACCTTATGACCCGGAAGTTGCCCGCCCTCACCCGGTTTGGCACCCTGAGCTACCTTGATCTGCAGGATGTCGGCGTTAACCAGGTAGTGGGCGGTGACACCGAAACGGCCGGACGCAACCTGCTTGATACGGGAATTTCGATTGGTGTTAAAACGCGCAGGGTCTTCACCGCCTTCGCCGGAGTTTGAGTGACCACCCAGGGTGTTCATGGCAACTGCCAGGGCCTCGTGCGCCTCGGGTGACAGGGCACCTATCGACATGGCTGCAGTATCAAAACGAGGAAACAGGTTCTTCGCCGGTTCAACATTTTCAATCGGTGCGGGTTTGTCTGCCGGCCGCAGCTTTAACAGGTCGCGTAATGCCGCCGGTTGACGTTCGTTGACCAGACGTGCGAAAACCGCATAGTCCTGCTGATTGCCACTTTGCACTGCTTTTTGCAACGAAGTGACAACATCCGGATTGTAAGCATGGTATTCACCATTCCATGTAAATTTGAGCAAACCACCCTGGGTTATGGGCTGACCAAAATTCCAGGCATCCCGGGCCAGGTCCTGCTGATCGGATTGAATTTCCCGGAATCCTGCACCACCGATGTTTCCTGCAGTTCCGGGACAACAAAGGTCGGTTATCTCTTTACCCAGACCGGCAGCCTCGAATAATTGTGCGCCACGGTAGCTGGTGATACAGGAAATACCCATTTTTGAGAGTATCTTGAGCAGACCCTTTCGTACACCGCGGCGATAATTCTTACGATGCTGCAGCAGATCACCTTTAAGTGCCCCACGCACATGTAAATCGTTGATTACCTGAAAGGCAAGGTATGGATAAACAGCGGTTGCCCCAAGTCCGAACAACACGGCAAAATGATGCGAGTCACGTGCGGTTCCTGTCTCAACAATGATGTTGCAATCACAGCGCAGACCATCCTCAATCAACCGTTGGTGCACGGCACCGGTTGCCAGGGCCGCATGCATCGGTAAGCTGTTCCGGTCAATTTCACGATCGGTGAGTACGATAACGACCGCGCCCCCGGCAACCGATTCTGACACCTCATCAGTGAGCCGCTTCAAAGCCGACTGTAGACCTTCCTGCGGATCATAATTGAGACTGAATGTCTGGTTGCGGTACCAGCGCTGGTCCAGCTCAAGGAGTTTGCGATACTTGACCACGTTCAGTACCGGCCATGGCAGCACGACGCGGTGTGCCTGGGTACTGGTCTCCTGGAAGATGTTGTGTTCCCGGCCGAAGAGTGTCTCAAGCGACATCGCTGACTGCTCCCGTAAAGGATCAATCGGAGGGTTGGTCACCTGGGCAAACTGCTGACGAAAGTAATCGTAGACGGGTCGGGATTGACGTGACAACACGGCAATCGGGGTATCATCACCCATTGAGCCGGTTGCTTCCTCGGAGTTTTCAGCCATTACCCTGATCACATGTTCACGTTCCTCGTTGCTGATTCCAAAAAGCTTTTGAAATATCGGCAAATCCTTGCTGGCCTCTTTCATATAGACCTGGGTAGCAGTTTCCTCCTGCTCATCATTGCTGGAAATACGAATGATATTCTCGGCTAGCCAATCACCGTAGGGGTGGCGTGATTTGAGTGCGTCATCAATTTCGCGCGAGCGCCACACATTGCCAAGTTGCGTATCAACGACAAACATCTCACCCGGTCCGACACGGCCCTTCTCAACAACATCGGCTTCTTTGTAATCCCAAACACCTACTTCTGAGGCCAGCGTAATCCAGTTGTTTTTTGTGATCACATAACGTGCAGGACGCAAACCGTTACGATCCAGGTTGCAGGTCGCTACCCGGCCATTGGTCATAACGATACCTGCAGGGCCATCCCAGGGCTCAACATGCATTGAATTGAACTCGTAGAATGACCGGAGTTTCTCAGACATGTCCGGTTCCGCCTGCCAGGCAGGCGGGATCAGGATACGCATGGCACGGAATACATCCATGCCTCCGGCAAGAAACAACTCCAGCATGTTATCCAGCGAGGATGAATCCGAGCCTTGCTGGTTGACCAGCGGACGAATCTTTTGCAAATCGGGTAGTAAGGGCGTCTGGAATTTTGGCGTACGCGCCTCCGACCAACTGCGGTTGCCCTCAATGGTATTGATCTCACCATTGTGCGCCAGGAAGCGGAAAGGCTGGGCATATCTCCAGTCTGGCAGGGTATTGGTTGAAAAGCGCTGATGAAACAGACAGATAGAACTTTTAAACCGCGGGTCCTTCAGGTCAGGATAGAATTCCGGCAGATTTTCCGGCATAACCAGACCCTTGTAAACCGCCGTCAGATTGGAAAACGCAGCCACGTAAAACATTTTGTCCGGCTGGTCCAGTTTCATATTTTCAGCTGCAGCCATACGTCGGGCGACGAAAAGTCGCCGCTCAACATCGTGGGGCCCCCAGCCTGGAGGTGCATTGACAAATACCTGCTCAATACACGGCATGGAATCCAGCGCC
Source organism: Lysobacterales bacterium (assembly GCA_033791845.1). Classification (GTDB taxonomy): domain Bacteria; phylum Pseudomonadota; class Gammaproteobacteria; order Xanthomonadales; family SZUA-36; genus SZUA-36. Next base: position 18,066 of record JASJFX010000102.1, read on the forward strand.
GTTTGACCGCATACCGATGGATTGGTCGGTACGCGACGCCAACCGGCAATACCCAGTGTTTCGTTTTTAATGTGCCTTTTAAGAATCTTGCGTGATCGCGCAGCAATCTCGGGATCTGTATTCATGAACACCATGCCGACTCCAAAAACCCGGCCCAGCCTCATGCCTTCCTCTTTTGCCACCTTTTTGAAAAATGACTGTGGAAACCGCATCAGCACGCCACAACCATCGCCGGTCTTGCCATCGACCGCAATAGCGCCGCGGTGCGTCATTCGTGCCAGTGCCTTGCAAGCAGTACTGACCAACTCATGACTTGCCTCACCATGTTGATGAGCTATAAGCCCGAATCCGCAACTGTCTTTAGCTCGTTCCGGTTGATACAGGCCTTTGATTTGTTCGCGTTGTTCCATATTCGAAGTTCTGCTGTTGAATGTAAGTGTCAAATGCCCTGCATTTTGTACCTTGCGGTTATTTTGCAGCGGAACCACCTATCCTACACGGTGGTGGCTTTTTGAAAAGCCCCTATTAAGCGCAATTAGGGACTTATTGAATATGGAGCTGGCAAATTCTTTTATCAAAATGAGAAATATTGATAAACAAGGCCTCAGAAAAGCGACAAAGTGACGCGTACAACGCTCATTAAAGCCAGGAGTGGACAGTGTGGTTTGATGGCTTATATGTCAAAAGGTTGGCGAATAATAGCAACAAATGATTCACCCCAATGCAGTTGTTCCACTTGATTCCGCTGCCGGGGTAAGCGCTGAAAGCCCCCCGCTATTGCGGGGGGCTTTCTAATATGGGGTCGCGATCACTCCGCACACCCTCGTAAACCTCAGTCCACCAACTTTACCGTTACACGGGCAACCGGGTTTCTCCAGTCGTAGTCGGAGGCTTTAAGATCACCCTCACCACTGATTCCGCGGCTGATATGAACATAACCTTCCGCCAGGCCTTCCGAGAAAGGTGCGCCGCCACACTGCGGACCCGGTATATTCATACACAACTCATCATTTATCTCGCTTCCGGCGTCATAAGCCAGCGCTGTTCTGGCAGAGTGGTATCTTGTTAATGGCATGGAATCAATAGCCACAAAAGTATCATTGGTCGGCAGTAGCATTCCTGCCAGGCTAAGCCGGTTGAATTTACGGCTACCGGTAATATATATCGTCACTGATTCGCCAGGATCGATTAACGGATCACCGTTTGGTGTAATCCCGCTGGTATTTGTATCCATTACATCTCGCACAAGGCCATCCAGTTTCATTTGTAAGCCATCCGTCGCGCCACCCTCCGCCAGATCAGCGAGCTCACCTGAAGGCTCGGCACCCAACTCAAAGAAACTCACCCTATTGGTATGACTGGCTACCAGCACAGGTGTAAAAACCTGACTGGATGTGATGTTGGTGATCGTTACCGCGAAGGTGCGGGACTTGGAATGTCCCTTACCATAGTGATAGTCACTGGCAAATGCCGCGGTCGAAAACATCAGGCTGCTTGCAATCAGTATTTTGGAAATATTCATATTTACACTCCTCAGTGGTATTCATTGAAAAGGCAGTTGGCGATGTCCGCCCTGCCAGCGTGATACATTCTGCGCGGGCGAGTTCACATGGCTATCACGCTTGAATTTTTCTTTAATCACAAAAAAACACAAGTAAGTCGTTGTTTTTATTTGCCTACCGCTACGGTACAAATTTTCGCTGTGATACTTTTGTTAGAAATCAGGTCTATCTTCTCGAAGCATGGTGAAAGAAAAGGAAACCGCAGTGGAAAAACGCCACATCCTGATAGTTGAAGACGAACGTGACATTGCCAGTCTTTTGCAGTTGCATCTCAATGATGCCAATTTTGACGTTAGCCTGGCCGCTGACGGTCATGCAGGCATGCGTCTTGCCTTTAGCCGCCAATGGGATCTGGTCATACTTGATATCCGCTTGCCAGGGCCGGATGGACTGACCATCTGCCGTGCTTTGCGCCGTGAAATGGCCTATGTTCCGATCCTGATGCTGACCTCCAAATCTTCTGAACTGGACCGTGTACTGGGGCTTGAACTGGGTGCCGACGACTACGTCACCAAACCTTTTTCCGTTTCGGAACTGGTTGCCCGGGTCAAGGCCATTTTCCGTCGTATCGAGTCGGTGGAGAAACGTTTTCCGGGCGGTGCAGAAAACTTATGTATCAATGACCTGGTTATCGATACAGTCGGCCGGGAAGTCAGAAAAGGTGATGATGATCTGGCCCTGACTGCACGAGAGTTTGACCTGTTATTGCACTTTGCCCGTCATCCGGGTCAGGTCTTTTCTCGTGCACAGTTACTTGACAGTGTCTGGGGCTATGGTCATGAAGGCTATGAACACACGGTTAACTCACACATTAACCGCTTACGTGCGAAAATAGAAAACGATCCGGCACACCCGCAACTGATCGTTACCAGTTGGGGGGTTGGCTATAAATTTGATGGATCCCCAACACCTTCCCCCCAAACTGCTTCTTTGTCTGTATCAGGACGTTCCAACGTGACCCCAATGCGACGCCCCCTGTAACTAGTTGAAAAATATACCTATGAAATCATTGTTTGCCAAGCTTTCGTTTGCCCTGTTTTTAGTTGTTACCCTGTTGGGTAGTGGTTTTTTCCTGATCGAGCGCTACAGCACACAAAGTTATTACGAGGAAATCACGCAACGCCTGAACGCCTCCATTGCGATGTACGTCACAGGTGAGCGTCAGTTAATGGAGGATTTTGTTGTCAATCGTGAGGCCCTTTCGCTACTGGCGCAGCAGGCGATGATCATAAACCCCACGGTTGAAGTATTCCTGCTCGATACCGAGGGCAATATACTGGCGCATGCTTTTCCACCGGAAAGCATCCTTCAAAACCAGGTAGACCTGTCACCGGTAAAGGCCTTGATCGGTGGCAACGTTGAAATGCCCTTGCGCGGCACCGACCCGAGAAACCTGGATCGTGAGAAGATTTTTTCGGCGTTCCCGGTCATGCATAACGATGTGTTACAGGGTTATTTATACGCGGTGCTGGGCGGTGCCAAATACGATGAACTGGCAAATGCGATCCGTGATAGTTATGTCCAGCGCCTCAGTGCGGGGGCGCTGCTGGCAATCGTCCTCGGCGCATTTCTCATTGGTTTGCTGGTGTTCTGGTTGTTCACCCGCAGGCTCAGTCTGCTGACCACCAGTGTCAGAGCGTTCACTGATTCGGGTTTTGGAGAAAACGCGCAGGGTCTGGAAGCTGACAGAATCCTGCCAGGTATGAATTACCGGACGTCACAATCTGACAACAATGCAGATGAGATCGGGCAACTGGAATTTGCTTTTAGCGCCATGGCGAATAAATTATATGAACAGTTTGAAAATCTTAAAGAAACCGATCAGCTACGTCGCGAACTGGTAAGCAATGTTTCCCATGATCTGCGCACGCCACTGGCCTCAATGCATGGGTATGTTGAAACCCTGTTGATCAAGAATGATGCGCTAAGCCCGGAAAAACGCCGTGAGTACCTGGAGATTGCCCGTAAACACACCCAACGCCTGGGAGATTTGATAGGGGATCTTTTTGAACTATCGAAACTGGATTCAGCCAGCATTCACCCTGCTTTGGAGACCTTCTCGCTGGCGGAATTACTCCACGATACTGTGCATGAGTTCGGTCTGGAGGCAGAAAGTCGAAATGTGAGCCTGACTATCGAGGCGGCCGACGATCCCAGCACCGTATATGCGGATATCGCACTGATGCAGCGGGTGCTCGAAAACCTGATCCGCAACGCCCTCAAATTCACACCGGCTGGCGGCGAAATCAACATCCGCCTTGACAAAAAACCGGGTGCGGTAGCAGTCGCAATTAAAGATACCGGTTGCGGTATCGCCAAGGAAGACCTGGAGTATGTATTTGACCGCTTTTACCGTGCGGAAAATAACAACCAGGAAAGTACCAATACTGCCGGACTGGGGCTGGCCATCGTACGTAAGATTCTTGATCTACACGGAAGTCGCATCACCGTTAGCAGCGAGCTTGATCGGGGAACCTGTTTTGAGTTCGATCTACCGACACAGGCTGCTGCGTGATTTGAACACCCTGATTGAAGCCGGATAAGTGTCACGTTTGTGGATTTATAACAGGTAGGCATTACCTTCAGACCGCAACCAGGCCCGGTTCTGGCGCCAGTGAGGGTTCAGTCGTTCCAACAGGGCATAAAACGCCTTGCTGTGATTCATCTCCTTAAGATGGCACAGCTCATGTGCAATAACGGAATCAATTATCAACAGGGGCGCCTTGATCAAGTGTGTGTTCAGCTTAATCACGCCCCCGGATGAACAGTTACCCCAGGTGCGTTTCATTCTTCGAAGTTTTAGCGGGACCGACCTGTCTCCCACCCAGTCTGCCCTGCCCGCGATAATCTGCAAACGTCCGCTGAAAATCTTCAGCGCCTGCTCGCGGTACCAGGTTTGTAATGCAATCCGGATACCCTCCGGATCATGCCGGTTGATGTTGATGCGGATTTCATTTCCGCTAAGCTCAACGCCGGTTTTTCGACCCAAACCAGGAAGAACGGCCAAGGGATAAGACTCGCCAAGGTAGAAATGCAGTTCACCGTTTTCATAAAGCAACGGCTCCAGTTGCCGCTGGCGGGCCCTGACAAGAAAGTGCTCTATCCGGGATGTGTTCTGGGACAGGGTGGTTCTGATATACTTTTTAGACCAGTGACGGGGTGCTACAACCACCAGTTCGCCCTGTTCATCCAGTTCCATATGCAAACGTTTTGTTACCCTCGGGCGGTGCGTGATGGTGTATTCAAATGAACCTGTCCGGGTTTTTAAGGTTAGTCGTCGCATTTCGCGATCATTTTATTCGTTTTACTGAAGATTACTTATCGGTTTGTCGCATTGTCTGTAAACATTAATACCGTTTGGATGTCTTAGTATTCAAGTCGAGAGGATTTGGTCTATCTATTGTATGACTTTTCTCTTCTCTGTTTAGCCGGGCCTTAGATAAAGCCCGACTTTTTAGAGTCCGGAACCGACCGAGAAGAACCAATCGACGCCCGTTAAAAGGCATTGAAACCCATAGGAATATTTCCTAATGATTCATCAACAGTAGATTTATTGCACACCTTGGAGTATGCTTTATCTCAATGCAGTTTTTCTTGTGGGGGGTCACTTAAAAATCTGCATTGCTGCCAGTTGGTATACACCCAATGATCCGGCGGCCGTTAGACACAAGTTTTCGCCACCCGCTGTACTCCGGGCGGTCATATATAAAGCCAGGGGAAGAGAATAGTTAGCTGTTTACAGCAACGGGATTTCTTGCTGAAATATGATTAAGCGCTTTGGGTCAAGTACAGGGTAAGTAAAAGCAGATGTTTCAATTTGAAACATCTGCTTTTTTTTGCAGGACAGAACCTTCCTCCTATCTTACAATCTCACCTTAACCAATTCGTAGGCTGTTCAGGCAGAAAAACAAGTATGTACTTATCCGGGTTACGTCACCAAGTTCTTTGCATTATTCCTCTGACCTTATTTACGGCATCACTGACCGCTCAGGATGATGGCCCGCCTGACACGACCACAACCAGGGACCAGTGGGGACAGGTCATGTTCTGTCAGCGTATTTACAAAATACCGGAAGTAAAACCTCGCCTCTACGGTTTTGATATTGAACAATGCGACAAAGCCGAACAGTTAGTGGTGGATATTGTGTCTGAATTGTCCAATCAGGACCGGGTGCAGATGAAGGCCCAGGCCGAGCAACACGCCTACCGTCTTTCTTACAATACTTCCGAACCATACCTCTCAGTCGTCGGTTGTCGTGAGTATTGCCGCCAACTGGCGGAGAGAAAGGACTCACGTAATGAGTGATTCGAAGGGATTTTCGCTGGGCACGATAGTCAACCAGGGTAACGCCTTCAAAGCGTTACCCGACTGGGTCGCTTTTGACCTTTGCCAGGCCTACCCAATACCCGGTGGAAACTTGTTATTGCACAATACCCAGAATGGCAAACGTGCGATGGTCAAACCCGAAGTTTATGCTTCTTTATTGCGCTGCCGGCAATTTAAAACCCTGGATCAGCATGTGGCGACCATCACTGAGCTTAACCCCGGTATGCAGGGCCAACAGGATGATATCCGTAACGTTTTCAAAAGCATGCTTGATAACGGTATCATGCTGTCAGCAAAAAATGCCTGTGACAGGCTAAAACAAAAAACTGAAAACAAGAAACTGGAAAGAGAAACAGACGCGCCGGTTGTAGCTATATTAACCTGGGAGCGACCACAGGCACTGGAGCGCTTACTTGAGTCCATCGCCGCCAATTGCGATACCGGGAAACTCCATCGTCTGTACGTCATAGACGACTCCCGTAAACCTGAGAACATCAGCCAGAACCAGGCACTGACGGACCAGTTTGCTTCCAGGCTTGCTGTTCCAATTGAGTATTTTGGCAGGACCGAACAGCAATCTTTTCTCACCAGGCTCGTCAACGAGTTACCGGAACACGAAAATGCTATTCACTTTCTTGCGGACCCGTCCCGCTGGACGGATCACTGGACATCCGGTTTGACCCGCAACCTGGCCTTGCTGCTGTCCTGTGGTCGACGCCTGGTGATGTTAGATGATGATACTATTTGCGATTTGTATAACCCACCCCAGCAAAAACCTGAAATTACATTTTCTGATGAACCACGCGAGGCAGCATTTTTCGGTAGTGAACAGGAGTGGGATGTTCTACGACAGCCAATGAATCCAGACCCCATCAATCGGCATATGCAGTGCCTGGGCCTGACCGTTTCAGAGACGCTGAAAGTGCTGGGAGAGAATTACTTAAAACCTGCCGGGTTCACCGGTGCAACAGCCTTACAACTGAGTGAGTTAGGTCCCGAGTCAATCGTTCTGGTCACCGAATGTGGATCACTTGGCTGCCCTGGCACCAGCGATAACACCTGGCTTCCTGATATGGCACCAGCCTCACTCAAGCAAATGCTGGCGTCAACTAAATCAACGACCGATGCGCTTAGTACCCGTCAGGTTTGGAATGGACGAAACCAACCACATTTTGCGCCCCATTCCAACATGTCACCCATCACCGGTTTTGATAACCGCGCGATGTTGCCCCCTTATTTACCCGTCTTGCGCGGAGAGGACCGCTTGTTTGGTTACATGATGGATTTTATTTTTCCAACAAGTGTGACGCTGGATTACCCGTGGGCGATACCGCACCTGCCGATACCTGATCGCCAGTGGCATGACAAGGACCTGGATTTCAAGCCGGCTGATTCGTTTCCAAAGTTTTTCATTGAAAAAATTGTTGAACACAAGTCTTCATGCGAATCTACCTCTCCGGTTGATCGCCTGTCGAGTTTGTCAGCCTGGTTCAACGACATAGCCGGCGCAAGTGCTGCTTCGTTGACATCCATGTACCGCGACAACAGGTTGCGGAGCGGTTCAGAGCGTCTTCAACACCTCAACACATTATTGGAAACGACCCAAGCAGCTCCGGTTAATTGGCAGAACTACCTGCGAAACGGTATATCACAACTGAATATTGATTTGGACAGGGCCAGTCTTCCGGGCTTCAAGGTCAAGGGCTTACCTGCAGACATGGAAAGTGACGAGCTAATCAATTTCTGGAAAAGCGTCTGGGGCGATTTTGCAACTGTACTCAAAGCGTGGCCGGAGATACGGGATGCTGCGGAAAAAGTCATCAACACCGGTTAGGATCAGTCTTTGTTATGCATCATCCGAACGGGCCTGTCTAATTTCGCTGGGTGCCGAACCTGTCCAGCTTTTAAAGGCACGTGAAAAAGAACTTGGCTCGGAGAACCCGAGCAGCAGGGAAATTTCTGTCAGGGTCAGACTTTTATCAAGGATGTACATTTCAGCCAGGTTGCGGCGCATTTCGACCAGCAGGGTTCTGAAGTTCTGATTCGCATCCGCCAGTTTGCGATGCATTGTCCGTACCGACATATGCAGAGCAAAAGCTACTGAATCATCACTGACCTGACCATTCGGCAATTGTTCCATCAACGCTGATTGCACTCTCGCGACAATGTCATTGCGGTCGAGAAGCGCCAGGCGGCGTGTAACCACCTGATCATTGAGCAAAGCCAGCTCAGGGTTTGCACCAACCAGCAAATCATCGGCAATAGACAAAGGTATCAATAACTGATTGTCAGCCTGATCAAAATTCAGCTGACAGGCAAAAAATTCAAAATAGGGCTTAAAGTCACGTGGTGCCGGGTGTTTAAAGTTCACACCCTGTAAACGAAAACTATCGCCGTAAACCAACGTACACATCCTGGTGATTATCGCCAGGGCACTATCGTCCCGTGCTGACAGATTTTCACTGGGTACATCCAAGCGGATGGTGACGACCATGATATCGTCCAGGTTCTCAACAAGAACAACCGCTTTATCGTTTACAACCCTAATAAACCGTTCCAGCCTTGTAAAGGCATTCCTCAGGGACATGCTTACCTGCCAGGCGTATCCCAGTGCACCCAGTTGTGAGGCTGAATAAACGGATGCCGACCTGATACCTATTGCCTCGTCACCACAAAGCTTGACTGCTTTTGCCCGAATCCGGTCAATTTTTTCATATGGCATACGCATGGAAGGATCAATAGGCAACTTCGGCCTGATGTCTTCAGCTGCAAACAACGGTTCAGGGTCAACCCCGCAAGACTCGATCGTCTTCCACAAGATGATCATGCTGGGTGCAAAAACTGACATCCCTGCGATTACCTGTAATGTTTCTGGTTAAACACCACATCATTCTCAATCACCATGCAACTTAGGTCAACTGATTGTCCACGCTGGTCAAGCGGAACTCTCTGCTCTTGCATAAAGTACACCCATCGAATGACACCGCTTACGGAACAGGCAGCAATGGAAACTGAAGAAAGTATGTTGCAGGCGGAAATTGAGTTTTGGCGCTACATGATAGAGAGCCGGAGAGGATCTATTTCCGAGCAAGCAACCGAACGAATGTTGCTTGCCTGCGAGTTAGCGGAAAGAAAACTGATGATGATAAAGCGTACATCATTTGAATTGGAAACCTGGCAATGACGAGGAGTATGAGTATGGAGCGATTAGTGATGAAAAATATCATGCGACTGGTGGTTGTCAGTTCAGTTCTCGCCATCGCAATCAATATTGTCATGATATTTGGTTGAGGCCCAGGAGATGTTTTTAAGTTTTGGGGGATTTCGGTAGCAAACGCCCGCTGCCACAATTGTGTCCCGGTTTCGTTATTCTCAGGTGATTTCCTCCCCCCCTTTCACCTGAGCTGAAACCGGGACCATCTTTATTAAGTTCAGGTGCGTCTGTGGCCAGGGAAACTGGCTCAATAGTGAAAGACCAGACGGACCTGGTTAGGTAAGGGACTACAGGTCACTGTATCGTTTGAAAAGTCCCCGGCTCTTATTTACTGGTGTTTATAGTCCTCCTTCACCATTTTCGCGAGTCGGGGCAACCTTTTTCCAGGCAATAAAAAAGCTCCGGTTTTACCCGGAGCCCTGTTTTTGGAGAAAAACAATCCCCCCCTGTGAAATAAAACAATCGTCGGGGGAAAAAGTTGGTGAAAATTACGAGTTTTTTATTCTTTTAATAAATACTCGCGTAATAATTTGAAATCAGCTGGCATCCCGATACTCAAAACCTCCTTTTCGGATACTTTTTCCAGGGCTTCGGGTAGCGTTACAGGCCGTTTCAAGGTGTCTTCAATGGTCTCCCTGAACTTGGCCGGATGCGCTGTACACAAAAATACCCCGGTTTCATTTTCCCCCAGGCTATCTGTCAGTGCTTTCCAGGCCAGTGCACTGTGCGGATCAGCCAGGTAAGACTCCGCATCAAGTGCTCGTACCGCTTCTTTTGTTTCATCATCATTGATGGAAAATGATGTCAGCAGATCCTGCAGTGGCAAGCCATGACGTTTCTCCAGTTCGAGTACCCGGGGAAAATTGTTTGGAAGTGAAATATCCATGGCATTGGTTAATGTAGCCACTGTTGGCCTTGGTTCCCATTTACCTGATTCAAAAAACCTGGGTACGGTATCGTTGCGGTTGGTGGCGGCAATCATACGCTTCATCGGCAAACCGAGGGCACGGGCCAACAAACCGGCGGTTACATTACCGAAGTTACCACTGGGAACACTGAATACGGGCTCGGTTCCACGGGGCAAATTTGCCACCGCTTCAAAATAGTAACAAACCTGTGCCAGTAAACGAGCCACATTGATCGAATTGGCAGAGTTGAGTCCAATCGACCTGACCAGTTGATGATCGTCAAATGACTGTTTGACCAGCTGCTGACAGGCATCAAAGTCATCTTCAATGGCAATGGTTTTAATATTGCCACCCAATGTGCAGAACAGTTTTTCCTGCAAGGGTGTTACTTTGCCTTTGGGGTACAACACCACTACATCGATTCCGGGTTGGTCGTAAAACGCAAGTGCGACCGCTGCCCCGGTATCACCGGAAGTGGCTGTCAGGATTGTCATGCGCTGATCTGTCCTGAAGCTGGCCAGGCACTGCGCCATAAAACGTGCACCAAAATCCTTGAACGCAAGTGACGGGCCATGGAAAAGCTCAAGGGCATGAACATGACCGGAAACAGGTGCCAGTGTGACTGAAAAATTAAATGCCTCCTCGACGCACATCTGCAAAACACGGGTCGGCATCGCGTCACCAACCAGGTACTGCATTATAATTTTGCTGCGATCAACAAAGTCCAACTCCAGCAATGCCGGGATATTATCCAGCGGCGCAAGGTGCTCTGGAAAAAACAAACCCTGACCTTTACCAAGCCCGGTAATAACAGCCTGGGGGAATGTTACCTTTTGCTCGGGGTGACTAATATTAATGAACTGCATTTAAGTAAATATCCTGCTTTGAAGGGTTTGGTCAAACTTCCCGGGCACCTGCGAGATCCGCTCTGCAAATGTGTACAAAGCCGGTTTCATTTTGCAGGTAATGATGTTGCAGCCATTCGGCGGTAGCTTCGGCGGTACGGCTGTCATCAACAATACAAAATACCGTTGGGCCTGACCCGGAAATGCCCATCGCCAACGCCCCCAGCCTCGCCATCTCATTCCGCGCTGTCTCGAAACCAGGCAATAATGTCTTTCGATAGGGTTCAGCCAGTAAATCTACCAGGCAATTTGCCGCCGATCTTGCCTCACCCTGATGTAGTTGATGTACGAACAAGGCGAATTGTGCGCCATGGCTGACGACTGTTTTACGATCGTAATTTTCCGGTAAAACCTCTCTGGCCGGCCGGGTTTCCAACCGCGTTCCCGGCCAGGCAACCACGGACTGCCAGTGACCCGGCCAGGGCAAACTGTACTGACGGGCACCTCCAGGCATACACAAACGCAATCCACCAAGCAGGCACGGGGCGATATTATCGAGGTGTACCTCACCACTAATACTGCCTTCCATCTCTGCCATTATTTGTAACAGTGCCGGACGGTCCAGCGGGCGGCCAAAGTAACAATTCAGTGCGACCAGGGTTGCAACGATTGAGCTGGCACTTGAACCCAGGCCGCTACCCACAGGCAATCGTTTGTCCAGAGTAATATTCAGGGGATGAACTTCGCTGCCGACTGCACGGGCGGCCTGCTCAAAGCGACGGCAGGATGAAATGACGATATTGTCTTCCTGATCCTGAGGCAGTGCGTGTGCAAATGGCCCGTCAACACACAGCATCCAGTCAGCAGGTCTACCTTCAATGATGCTCACACAATCACCCAGGAGGCTACCGTCCACGGGGGCCAGGGCTAAACCCAATGCATCAAATCCGACTGAAACGTTGCCGGATGAGGCAGGTGCATACACCGTTAAAGCTTTTCCGTTCATAGGTCCAAAGGTCTCCAGGCTGTGCGTAACAGGTCTCCAAACACACCGGCGGCAGTCACCTCAGCACCGGCACCATAACCACGTAACACCAGGGGAATGGGCTGGTAGTACCTGGAATGCAATACCAGTGCATTCTCACCATCACGTATTAAGCGGAGCGGATCAGACTCCGGTACTGCTTCCACGGAGACGCTACAACAACCATTCTCAATGCGGCCCACGTATCGCAATACACTACCCCCGGCATTTGCGGCGTCTATTCTGGCAGCAAAATCATCATCCAGCGTTTTCAGGTGGTTTATGATCTCTGAACTGTCGGCATCCGCTGCAAAGCCATTTTCAATCACGGGTTCAACCTTGATGTCATCAAGCTCAAGATCCAAACCGACTTCGCGTGCGATGATCAATAGTTTGCGAGCTACATCCATACCGGACAAATCATCCCTGGGATCGGGCTCGGTAAAGCCCAGTTGCATAGCCTTTTCAACGGCCCGGGAAAATGTAACCCCGTCCTCCAGCATGCCAAATATCGCGGACAGTGATCCGGACAGAATTCCACTGAAAGATTTGAGTTCATCACCGGACCGGATCAGCGATTGCAGGGTATCAATAAATGGCAAACCCGCGCCGACATTGGTTTCGTACATGAACTTGCGAAAATGACGGGCGGCAGTGGCTCGCATTTCGCGATAATAAGCGATGTCCCCGGTGTTGGCCTTTTTATTGGCCGCCACGACGTTAAACCCGCTGGCCAGAAACTTTGTGTACTGATTTGCCAGCTCTTCATCCGAGGTACAGTCAATAATGGTCGGATTGAGCAAGCCCAGCTTCCTGCGGATATCAATAATGTCATCAACGGTCCAGCTGGTACCGCGATCCTCGAGATCCTGCTGCCAGGACCCCAGCTCAATAATGTCATGACCAACCAGTAGTTTTTGACTGTTGGCAATAGCCCGGACATGCAAGGCCTTGTGACCGGCGGACAATGATCTGTCGTGGCTTTGAAACTGCTGCAGAAGGGCCGTACCAACATTGCCGCAGCCGAGCAAAATGACATCCATGTGACTTGTGTGACTGAAAAACGCGGTGTGGCAGGCACGCAATGCCGGGTAGGCTGATTTCCTCTGCACAACAACCGTGATGGCGCATTCTGTAGAACCCTGGGCAATGACCTCAACATTCACACCGGCGGCAGATATTGCACTCAAAAAGCGTGCTGCTATTCCCCGATAGTGACGCATTCCATCACCGACCAACGTTATCACCGAGCGCTGATCCATCAAAGAGATATCACTGATTAACCCATGTAATAGTTCAAAATGGAATGCATTTGTCAGGGCTTTACGTGCGTCTTGGGCATCGCTGCTGCGCACGCAAAGCGTAATACTGTATTCTGAAGAGGACTGCACGATCAGCAGTACTGAAATCGACTGATTGGCCAGTGCCTCCATTACACGGCGGGCCACACCCACACGACCGCGCATACCGCCCCCCTGCAAGGTAATACTGGCGACATCATCCAAATGTGAAATACCCCGGACGACCGCAGGTTTTTCAGTATTGGCATGGATCAATGTACCGGGCAGGTCAGGGTGATAGGTGTTCTTGATCTCGCAAGGGATACCGGCGCTCATCAACGGTGTTAGTGCCTTGGCGCTGATAACCTTGGCACCGAAAAACGACAACTCCATGGCTTCTTCATAACTGACCTCATCCAGGACCTTGGCACTGGCGACAATACGTGGGTCAGCGCTAAAAAACCCGTCCACGTCCTTCCATATCTCGCAACTTCTGGCCTGCAGCGCCGCTGCCACGCTTGCGGCCGAGTAGTCCGAGCCATTACGACCCAGTAACTGTGGTTTGCCCTCGGCATTACAACCATAAAAACCGGGCAGAATCACGATGTTGTGCTCGCTGCTAACGATATGCTTCAAACGGGGTGCTGCGGCTTCAATATCAACCAGGCTATCGGTGAAGCTGTCATTCGCCAGGGGTAAAACATCGGTTTCCGACCAAAGGGTGGAGTGGCCTTGTGCCTGTAACAGATCAGCCATGACACGACTGGTAAAACCTTCACCGGTTGAAAGAAGTTCTGCCTGCACTGCAGGTGGACATTGTTCAAGCAAGGCCACACCTTCCAGCCGGGACTCCAGGCGTTTCAGTTGTACCTGCAAAAACTCCGTTGCCTGCGGACTTGCCCAACCGGAGGTTTTCATTTCCTGCAGAAGGCCCTGCTCTTTTTGACGTATGTTTTCGAGAATGGCCTTGTAGTCGTCACCGGCGATAGCTGCCTTTATGGCATTTTCCAATAAATCTGTCACGCCATACATAGCCGACAATACAACCACGACTTTTTCGCTGACTGCCGCTCTGCTGATAATACCGGCAGCTGCAATGAAGCCATCTATATCAGCCAGTGATGAGCCCCCAAATTTCTGAATTAACATTTACTGAGTTTCCTGATGCTTGTTGTTATCTTTCATGTAATGGCTTCTCTGATTTGGGGAGATCCTGCGATTTTGAATCCGGTAGTACTCAGTACGCGTCCTGGTGCACCGAGCTGACAGCACGACCCGACGGGTCATTCAATTTCTGCAAACTGGCATCCCACAACACCGCTTCGGGCGTACTGCACGCCACCGACGGCCCGCCCGGTACACATTCTGCTGCACTTGCAAGCGGATAGTGGTTTTCAAATAAACGCCGGAAAAAATATGCTTCTTCGGTAGCGGGTGTATTGTAGGGAAACCGCTTGGCGGCTTGCGCCAGTTGTTTTTCACTGACCTGGGTCCTGGCGTAATCACGGATACCATCTATCCAGCTATACCCGACACCATCGGAGAACTGCTCTTTTTGTCTCCACACGATCTCTTCAGGCAACAAACCACTAAAGGCTTCACGCAGTACCTGTTTTTCCATTTTCCCCTTGGTGATCATTTTATCCTGCGGGTTGATTGACATGGCGACATCCAGAAACTCACGATCCAGAAATGGTACGCGCGCCTCAACACCCCAGGCCGACATGGCCTTGTTGGCACGCAGACAGTCATAACTGTGTAAGCGGGATAACTTGCGAACAGTTTCTTCATGAAAAGAGCGGGCGTCAGGAGCCTTGTGAAAATACAGGTAACCGCCGAAAACTTCATCGGCGCCCTCACCGGAAAGCACCATTTTTATACCCATGGCGTGAATCTTACGTGCCAGCAAATACATCGGGGTGGCCGCCCGAATGGTTGTGACATCGTAGGTTTCCAGGTGGTAAATCACTTCATCAATTGCATCCAGACCTTCCTGCAGGGTGAACTCAAAACCATGGTGAATGGTACCGATATGTTCAGCCACCTTTTCTGCCGCCGCGAGATCCGGTGAACCTTTCAGACCGATAGCGAAGGAGTGCAGACGGGGCCACCAGGCCGGGCTGCGTTCGTCATCTTCCACACGCATACTGGCATGTCTCTGGGTGACCGCGGCAATAATGGATGAATCCAGACCGCCCGAGAGCAGAACACCGTAAGGCACATCCGTCATCAAATGGCTGATGACGGACTTTTCCAGTGCCTCACCTACAGCCTTAATGCTGGTTTCTGCATTTTCTACCGCAGAAAAATCCTGCCAGGGACGCTGGTAAAACGGTTTTGGCTGGTCGTCACCACTGATCCAGTAGTGGCCTGGAGGAAACTCCATTACAACATCGCACACATCCATCAGGGCCTTCATTTCCGAGGCAACAAACAACTGATGTTCATCATCAAACCCGTAATACAAGGGAATAATGCCAATGTGATCCCGTGCAATCAGGTATCGGCCGGCCGTTTCGTCAAAAAGAACAAAGGCAAACATACCTTGTAGATCATTTAAAAACCCGCTGCCCTTTTCCAGGTACAAGGGCAGGATAACCTCGCAGTCAGACTCGGTAGCAAATTCGTAGGGTTGTTCTAATGTTTTGCGCAATCGTTTGTGATTGTAAATTTCACCGTTAACTGCCAGTGATTGTTTACCGTCCGGTGAAAGCAATGGCTGTGCACCTGTGTTCACATCAACGATGGCTAGTCGCTCATGGGCAAGTACAGCGCCCTCGCAAACGTGGATTCCACTCCAGTCCGGGCCTCGGTGACGCATCAGGCGGGACTGTCGCAAGGCTATTTGCCTCAAAGCCTGTAAATCACCTTTTATATCCAATACAGCAAAAATAGAACACATAAAAAACCCCAAAAGGTATTGAGCCGATTCAAACCTTGCATGATACGTACAGTTAGCGTGTCATGGAACCGGTTAGTGGTTCTTTTTCAACTCTGACAAAACGCTCAATCATCACGGGATGATTACCGTGGATTTAAAAAAGCGCTAATATAGACTTAGTATGAAGAAACTCTTCAAATGGCTATTGGTGTTGGTTATTGCACTGGCAGCAGGTGTGGTGGTAATTCTCTACAACCCCCATATCATCAAAGGCCCCCTGGAACGTTACCTGAGCGACGTGGCCGGCTATTCGGTCTCTCTTAACGGCGAATTGGAAATTAAAACCGGTCGTTTGATCGAAATCACCGCCAGAAATGTTCATGTTTCAGGCCCGGACTGGGCCGCGCAGGAAGACCTGCTTGCCGTCGGGCATCTGAACCTAGTGTTGAATACAGCTTCTGTTTTCAAAGACATTGTTCTCATTGAGTCAGTACGAGTTGACGACCTGCAGTTCAACCTGGAAACAAACGACGAAGGTAAGGGCAATTGGATTACCGCTCAAAAACCATCATCACCATCCAGGAAAGAGGGTGATGGTGCCTTGGTGGTTTTCAATGATATACAAGTCCGTAACGCTGTCATTCGATTCCGCAACGGAAAAACCGATGTAGAAAACATCTTCAGTATTGAATCCCTGAGCCACCAACAGCAGATGGACGGGATGCTTCACACCACCTTGAACGGCGACCTCAATAACAGGCTGGTTGAATACACTCACACCGTTGGTCCCTATAGGAACATCCTTGACCGCCGTGATATCACCTATGAGGCTGCCGGTCATTTTGGTGAACTGGCACTGCAAGGTGACGCCTATATTGATAACTTGCTGGCGCCGAAGAGCCCGAAATTCAATCTTGATATGCAGGGACCCAATATCGATGAAATTACCGCCATGCTAGGTATTGATGACCTCGGTGGCGGCGGTTTTTCCCTGCGTGCAAGCGGCGCCCAGGTCAGTGATCACTTTGAGGCAGAAATTAACGGTCAAGTGGGGGATATTTCACTGAGTGCTACCGCGCAGGCTTCTGATATCGAAGAATTTAATGAGCTTGACCTGGACGTTGCCATCAATGGCCCGAGCCTGGGTACGTTTACACGCGTATTCGGGATTGAGAAGTGGCCGGATGAACCTTTCAGACTCAAGGGGAAAGCCAAACGTGTTGGGCGCACGTTGAACGTAAGCGGCTTGACCCTGAATATTGGTGGCTCACAACTGCTGCTTGATGCCCTGTTACCAGAGTTTCCTACACTTGATTCCAGTCGTATTAAACTTGTGATATCGGGTGAGGACGTTAAGCAATTTCATGAACTGCTCGGAATAGAGGGCCTGGCAACAGGACCATTTAATGTTAACGGCAATCTTAATGTTTCTCCCGATGGTGTGGAACTGGTCCAGGTTGAACTTGAAACCTCACTGGGTCAAGCCACGCTTTCCGGCACACTGGGCCAGGCACCAGCCTATATCGGTAGCAGGCTTGATTTGCACCTGGATGGCGGTAATGCGAATTCGGTCATGTCTGTTTTTGGCATTGATATGTTGCCGGAAAAACCATTCAGCCTGAACACACGGCTTGAGATAGTGGAAAACGGCTTACTTGTTGAGCGCGGTGTGCTGGTGACAATAGAGGATGAACGTTTGGAGTTGGGTGGTTTTATTGCCTTTGGTCGCGGAAGTCAAGGCACCGATGTCGATATGAGACTGAGCGGCAAACATTTCGCGACGGTAGTCCGGCGACACGTGGGAAATATGGCGGTACCTGATAGCCCTTATGAACTTACCGGCCAAATACAGGTTAAAGAGGAGGGTATACGTCTTGAAAACCTTGAGTTTGGGTACGAGGGAGTCAGGCTGACAACCGACGGATTGATTAAGTTGGATGATCAACTATCAGGAACTGCGCTGGACTTTCAGATTAACGGGGAAAATCTTTCTGCCTTGAAGGCATTCCAGGCAATTGGCGATTCACTGGATATCTTTGTTCCGGGCCAGTCCTACCAGGCTGGCGGTCGTTTTGTGGTAGAGCAAAACCGTTGGAAACTCAATGCTGTCAAGAGCCGGGTTGGTAAAACCACGCTTGATTTCGATACCGTGATCAGCAAGCAATCTGGTAGGTCTGGTTCCAGTATTCGTTTTTCTGTCGAGGGACCGGATTTAAACGAGTTGCTGATCAAGAAAGGTGAGCCGGGCCTGCCGAGTGGTACATTCGAATCCAGCGCCCGGATCATGTTGTCGGACAATACGTTGAGTATCAACGACTTTAATTTCGAGACTCTCACAGCCCACGGGCAGGCAGACCTTGAACTCGGCTGGCCATACAACAGTAGCAATAACATCAGCTTCAATGTGAACATCCGGGGTGATGACATACGTAATTTTCTTCCCCGAACAGACTCGTTCGAAGCGGAAATGGCGGCCTTTCAGGTTAACGCTGTCGGAAACAAACAAGGGGACCTTGTCACTGTTAAACAATTTGATTCGAATATAGGTAATTTACGGGTCTCGCTGACAGGTCAGGCAGATGACAACCCTGATGACAATCAGGTCGAGATCGCTTTTAATATTCTTTCGGAAGACATATCAAAACTCGGACGGCTCAATGGTGAACTGCTGCCGGCCCTGCCGTTGGACATCAAGGCTGACTTCAAAGGCGACGCCCGCAAGTTTATTTTCCGAAACCTGGTTGGTTCGCTGGGAGAGAGCCGTCTTAATGGTGAGCTTGATGTATCTTTGAAGGGCCCTAAACCAAACATCAAACTAACAGCAACCTCTGATTACATCGACATTCGCCCTTTTTTGAGCCCAAAAACACCCAAAGATGAAACCATCACTACTACCAAGCCAGACCGCTTGATTCCCGCGACACCAATACCATTGGAAACGTTGGCTGCCAACAATTTAAGCATCAAGCTGAATATTGGCGAACTGAGATACCTGCAAGACAGCATAACAAACCTGCGCGTAGATCTTGAGCAACAGGACGGTAGCCTGAACTTATCGGAAATATTTTATGAAGCACCATTGGGCACTCTGGGAGCTGCTTTATCCGTCAACCCCACCAATGGGAACAAGGCTGATGTCAAACTCGATCTGAACACCAAGGATTTCGTTTTTAATCTGTCCGGCCTGCCTGAAGAGAAACTGGGTGAAGTACCCGTTTTTGATATTGACTTCCATGCCAGTGGAAAGGGCAGCAACCTGCGTGAAGTGGCCAGCACCTTGAATGGATCGCTTTAC
>JASJFX010000103.1:0-19070 GCA_033791845.1 Lysobacterales bacterium
GAATTGGTATTGGCATTACCAACGCGCTTTGGGGTGGATGCCATTGGGGCCGTGGACGTGGCAGGGTCGATATCAACGTCAACCGATACAATAATATCAACATCGGTAACAACAGGATAAATAACAACAACAGGAACAGCAATTGGAAACACAACGCCAGCAACCGAAAAGGTGTGCCATACAAAGATAGTAGGTCCCGGGAGCAGTTTGCTAACAAACGGGACGGCGCCAGCAACCGCCAGGATTATCGCGGTCGCGATGCACAGCGTGATCAGGCTCGAAACACACTGGATAAACGTGGGGTAGCACCTTCAGAAGGTCGAAGAGATTTACAGGGTGCAGGTGGTGACAAGGCCAGGAGTTCAGTCAACAAAGCCAATCGCGACGTTGCACAGGGGAAAACCGGATTAAACAACAAGGCAAAGGGTCAGGCCGGAAACCGGACTGCCAGCCAGAATCGCAGTGCGGGCAGTACAAGAAACACGGGTCAAACCCGCAATACTTCCGCTAACCGGTCAAGCTCACAGAACAATGCCCTGAGCAATTCAGGTAATGCGAACAGATCGCGACAAAGTACCAATCGCGGCCAGGCCAGCAGGCAACGCGTATCCCGATCAGGCGGCGGGCGCCGCCGATAGCCATGAATAAATTATCTGGAAAAAAAACGGTCCGTAATGAATCACACACCCTACGGACACGCGTTTTCCTTGGTTGGGATGAAACGGTGGGTTATGAATAACCCACCCTACGGGGACGGTTTTCCTTGGTTGTTAAATATGGTATCGGTGGTAACAGGACACCCATCATGAAAAAATTATTTGAAAAAACTCAATTATCTATTTCCAGCCAATCACAGGCGATTGGCAGAAACGCCTTACGCTTGCTGGCTGTGACAATGATCCTGGTGATGGTGTCGTGCTCGGAACCTGAGCAGGCGACACAAGAGCTGAAGATTGACCCCGGTCTGGGCCAGGCCGTATTTGCGCAGCCGGCAGATGCTGCGACTGCCTTCGCCGTGGCGCTCGAGACTGAAGATTCGGAGATGATCTCCGAGTTATTCGGGGCGGATTATAAAGAGGTTTTGTCGCTGGAAGAAGTTGACACCGAGGACGTGAATAATTATCTGAAGGCCTGGAACCTGGCCAACAAGCTGATCCCCGATGGTGAAGACAAACTGCTGATTGCTATCGGTGAAGCTGAGTGGACATTTCCCGTTCCTATTGCTGAGGGGGATACCGGTTGGTACTTTGATATCGTCGAGGGAAGAGAGGGCATGGCCATCCGTCGTATCGGCCGCAATGAATTGGCGACCATGCAGGCGGTTCTTGCTTACTATGATGCGCAAATGGAATATGCCGAGCAGGATCAAAATGGTAATGGCATGCTTGAGTATGCACAGCGGTTCATTAGCACAGAAGGTACCCGTGACGGTTTGTACTGGGATGCAGAGGATGACGAAACGGTCAGCCCGCTTGGACCATTGATGGCCGACCTCACTCCTGGCGGAGGCTATCACGGCTATCACTACAAAATATTGAAAGAGCAGGGTGCTGCCGCCAAGGGTGGTGCCTACAACTACGTGATCGGCGACAAAATGCGCGCGGGGTTTGCCCTGATAGCCTGGCCGGTAGAATATGGCGAGTCCGGCGTGATGAGTTTTATCGTCAGCCATTCAGGCATTGTCTATCAAAACAATCTGGGCCCGGATGGTGCAGATATCGCCATGGCGATGACAAGCTACAACCCGGATGAAGGCTGGGAGCCGGTGAAAGAGGTTAATGGTCCGTAATTAATTACGCACCCCACGACGGTGCAGGTTGCACATGTCGGCGTAGGGTGGGTAACTCTCAAGGTGAGAGAAGGTGAGACGGGGAACCCGTCGAGAAGCCAGCCTGGGCTGCGGGGTACCCGTCGAGAGGGCGGCCTGGGCCGTTACCCACCCTACGTGTCAGAATGTGAGATTCAGTTTAAGTGGGACAGCAGTGCATCCGGGGCTCATGTGTGCAGCAAGTCGCACGTCATAAGCAAACCTGATTTGTAGACACAAGAGTTTTATAATCACAGGCTAAATAATTTCCCAAAACAGGCTTCTGATCACCCGGCCGCGCCTGCCTGATCAGTATTTTACAGGAAGAATTCGACGAAAATGAATATGAACCTGAACAAGGTCAGGAAACTGATCGAAGAGCAAAATATCGTTGCAATTGATCTCAAGTATGCCGATCTGATGGGTAACTGGTATCACATCACATTTCCTCCGAGACGACTGGATCATGTACTTGAACATGGCATTCCATTCGATGGTTCCAGCATTCCCGGTATGAAGTCGGTGGAAGCCGGAGACATGGTGCTTCTACCTGACACCACCACGGCAATCATGGATCCCTTTGCCCGGGTTCCGACCTTAAGAATGCTGAGTTATATCTGTGATGCCGAAACCCGTGAAGGGGTGAATAAAGACCCGCGCACGGTTGCCGGTCGCGCCCAGCAGTACATGGTAGACAGCGGCTTTGCCGACACCTCATTGTGGGTGCCCGAGTTCGAGTTCTACCTTTTCAACGAAGCGGTGATCAATAACGGCAAGTACAGTGCCGGCTACAAGTTCACCTCGACGGAAAACAAGGACGACCTGCCGGGTGGTTACCTGGATTCCGACGGCACCGCGGTTGCTCACCGCAAGGGCTATCACATTGACACGCCCTTCGATAAACACGCGCATGTGCGTGAAGATATGGTCCAGCTTATTGAGGCGGCAGGTTGCCCGATCCGCTACCACCATCACGAAGTGGGTCTGTCGGGGCAACAGGAAATCGAAACGGAGTTGCTGCCGTTTGAACTCATCACCGACAAGATGATGTACGTGAAAGATATCATCCACAACTGTGCGCTATCGCATAATCTGACCGCCACCTTTATGCCCAAACCCCTTTACGATGAACCCGGTAACGGTATGCATTTTCATATCCAGCTTCGTAAGGACGGTCGGAATATTTTCTACCGGAAAGGTGGTTATGCAGATCTGTCTGATGAGGCTCTTTGTTTTATCGGCGGCATCCTGAAACACGGCCGTTCCCTGGCGGCCCTCACCAACCCGAGTACCAATTCTTACAAGCGCTTACTGCCGGGCTTTGAGGCACCGGTCAAACTCTTCTTTGGTCTGGCCAATCGCAGTGCGGCGATTCGAATTCCCAAGTACGCGACCAGCGAAGATGCCAAACGTATCGAGTTTCGAACGGGTGACGGTACCTGTAATTACTACCTGGCGATGAGTGCCCTGTTGATGGCGGGTCTGGATGGTATCAGGAACTCCATCTTTCCCAACGAGGAAAATTGTTACGGTCCTTTTGACGATAATATTTTTGACTGGCCGGAAGATCGGCAATCCACCCTGTCTTCGATTCCAGCCTCCCTTGAAGAAGCGCTGCAGGCGCTGAAGGATGACCACGAGTACCTGACTGCCGGTGGTGTCTTCAATCGGGAGTTGATCGATAGCTGGATAGAAGAAAAGATGAAAGAGGTAGTGGCTGTTCGCAACCGCCCCCATCCTTTCGAGATGAATTTATACTACAGCCTTTAAAAGTCACGGTTTAATCAAGGGCCATGACAGATGACTGCCCGGGTATTTACTGCTCCAGCAAGGCAGTGATTTCCTGTTGCATTTTTACCTCGTCACCCTTTTTAAAGCTTTTGTAAGTCGCAATGAGCCGGCCATCGCGGTCAAGCAGGAAAGAGCGGGGCAGGGTTCGGATGCCCCAAGGGATGCCGATCTGGCCATTAGGGTCAGCAAGGACGGGATAGTCTACCGGGTGTTTCTCAAGAAACTTCAACCCATCTTCGGTATCTTCATCAACATTGATGGCTATAATTTCAAAATCCGAAGTACCTATCTCCTGTCGCATCTTGTTGTAAGCCGGCAGTGAAGCCAGGCAGGGAGGGCACCAGGATGCCCAGAAATCAACCAGCACGACCTTACCCTTAAACCCGGCGAGATCGATTGGCTGACCGGTGTTCAGAGTGGTTCCGCTGAACGACGGTGTGGCCTCTTGTGCGTGCACGGCCTGTATCAACAGCACGGTCAGGCAAAGAGATATGAATGATTTAAAATGCATAGGATGCCGAGAATGCGTAAGCGTAACTGGTTGTGAACTGCAGGGCGCCATTCAGGTTTCGCGCCACTGGAATGCGGCCGGACAAACCAAGCCTGAGCTTGTCGGTGACAGCGTAAGAAACCGCAGGTATGAAATCCACCCACTTGCCACCGGTATTCGGGATTTCAAACCCTGAGCGGCGATCAGGCTTGGTGCTGCGGTAGCGAAAAGCTGCAGAGTAGCTGAACCGTGTGCCAATACTGTGTCCAAGACCCAAGGCAAAGTTGAACTCATGACCGAATCTGTATTCACGGTCATTGACACCGTTGTAGGTGTAGTTTGCCGATGTGTTGAACTGCAGCGTAGCCGCCTGGTTAAATGCGTAACTGTAACTGGTCCAGAGTATTCCGCCAAAGGCACCGGTGCTGGGTTGCATATCCTCTGAAAGTACAAACACGTCGGTATAATCATCATCACCTGTCGGTATTCTCGACCCCAGGCCCAGGGACACCTCGTGGCGGGAAAAGGGTGTGATAAATAACGGTGTGTACCTCAGCAGGAGAACACTGTCACCGACACCGGATGAGGTTGTTTTACCCAGGAAGCTCGAGCCGATGTCGCGGGTATGCCTGACATAGGACACCAGGGCGGAAACCGACCAGCGATCCGTCATGGCATAACTTGCAGATAATACCTGTGAAAAGGAATGACGATCCCGGTCTGTCTCATCCGGCACGTCCTTGGTACCACTGACAAGATCACTGATTTGATGATTTTCAGCGTTATAAGTAATGAATAGCTGACCTTTTTCCTTGGCAGATGTATCGATAGAGGCCAGCAAAGGCACACCCGCACAACTGCAGGTGGCTGCAGATGCAAGGTTTTGCAGACCAAAATACACCAGCAACCCGAAGGCGGGTTTCAGGGTCTTGAATATCACTGATAAATGTCTGCACCAGGGAAAAATGCGGTCCAGGCAAACCAGAAAGCGATATAGGAATTCGTTTTTTGTAATTGTTGCCCGGTTCTGTCACCACTGACTGCAACCCCAAAAACATCCCACTCATTGCCTTCATTATCACGCATCACAACCGGGAGCCTGTCCTGCACCGCTTCAAACTCCAACACGGTACAATCTACCATTTGACGGTTATACACCACGCCGAAATTCAGTTGACTGCTGCCTGCCACCACGGTTTGCATATCACCGGTGGTGTCGTTGATTACTTCCACGGCGCTGGAAAATACTTCGATGGGGTAGACCTTGGAGTCATCGCCAACATTGATGCCCAGAACCCGTGCTTTTTTCCAAAGGCGGAAGTCGTTTGAATTATTTACCGGAAAAATCAATCTTTCGGTTTCCAGGTAATCACCATAGGGGTAGGCGTCGTAGTCACGAGAAAACCCGGTATCTCTTGTCAGTAATTCTGTTTCGGGGTACATGGCTTTCCAGGTGGCCCAAGTTGTCTCCACAACCGGTAAACGGTCAGGAATCTTGGTGACCTGGGGTCCGACGACTGCCTGTTCCAGCATTTGTGACCAGTAATTGACGTTTTCACGGTCGTATAGAATCAGGTTCGAGTTGTATAACAAACCGCTGGTACCAAAGGTCTCGTCACCTGGCTCCATGAATGATTTCCATAACACGGCTGAACCGGTTAACGGACAATAACTCAGCGTAGCGCGTTCGGGCGACCCGTCAATGGTGTAGATTTCGTTGACGACTTCATGCCAGTTCATGATGTCATGGGGATAGGCGCGTATGTTGTCCCCGACCTTAACACCTACGACCATCTCATTAGGGGCAACATCGGTAGAATCCAGATTCCGGGTAAATACCGGTGACTCCAGTGGTGGAATACCATCCGGCCCGGGGCCGCCGTCAATGATATCCGTGCGCCGTGAAATGATTGTTCCGTTTGTTATGGGTGGGTCATTGGGGCCATGGCTTTTGTCTGGTTCCGGTCGGGTACAGACCTGGGGTTCCTGGGGGATGAGCGCTTCGCAAAGCGGAATGTTGCTCGCTGCAACACGTTGGATGGATATCTGGCCAGATTTACCCAGTGAAGTGATGTCATAATTCAATACACCTGAGGTGCAATCCGTAAATTCGAGGGTAATGGTGCCGTCACCGTCAAGGTCCGTTGAAGGGGCCGGCACCTCAGAGTTAAACAGACCACCCCTGGTCACAAAAATCGTCAGGGTCGCCGTATTCCCGGTAAACGGACCCACGGCCGTCAGCCAGCGATGACCGGCATCACCCAGTTTGGCTTTTGGCTCAGCGGAAGGCAACTCGGTGTCGTAGGTAAACCATGCCAGTGACACGCTGCCAAGCTTTGGATAGACCGTTATGAAAAAACCCTGTCCGTTTGTTTCGGGTGCATACCAGGCATCATTAAGACCGGAGTTCAATACCTCAATGGGCGCTGACTGGGCTTTGACTGCATGGCTTGATAGAAAAAATAACAGCAGCAGGGCGGTCAACAAGAAGATTTTTAACAGATCAACAGAGCGCGCACGGGTGCTAACCGGAATGGTCAGATTGTGGTTCGGGCCTGGTTTGAATGTCATTGACTTGCCTCTGGTTTGCAAGATTTCTTCTGGTAACACTGATGAAAGTGTGGAGCACTTGGGGATATGACCCGAAATTGATTAAATATCTTTCAGAGACTTTTTTGTCAGGAAGAGATTGATGGGGGCACCGCACCGGAATTCGACAGGTGAAATCAACCAGGTTGCGGCGCTTAAAACCGGAAAACGTTCGTTACCGGCCTAATTTACCCCTTGATTTTATCCCAGGAAACCGGACTCACGTCATCATGTTTCAGACGGCGTTTACCGACCCGGTCGATACGCATGGTCAGACGGCAGCCCGGGTCCGGGCACACACAACGGCTATCGGTTTCTATCCAGTCTGCGGGGTGACATTGGCGTTGTTTGGCAGGTAGTAAGGGAATGGCAGATTGCAAGGCATAAAGACAGAAGTCCTGCTCACCTGGTAAGGATATCTTGCCGCCCTTGAGGTTGAAATAATCACCTACAGCCATGTTGCAGGTGCAATTACCTTCGATTGATTCCACCACGACTTTAAGGTCATACAGTTCAAACTCGTCGGTTTGGTCGGTGTCTTTTTTCATGATATTCCATTCAGGCTGTCAGCTAAGCCAGCACTATTGTATGCCCGGTTTCATGGCTTAAAAAACCATCGCAATATATCCGGGCAGTTTCACTATCGACAGCCATATCGAAATGACCGCGCCAATGACAAGAATCGCATTGCGGCCGGTATTCGCCCGGTAATGCCCCATCACCTGTTGGCGATTCACCAGTACGATCACGATGATCATCACCATCGGTATTAACAATGCATTGACACCCATCAAAAGCAAAACTTTTAAAAGCGCCGGAAAACTCCAGAACGGGGCCAGGATAGCGGGTACAAAAATCCAGAACTTCAGCATGTGCTTGAATGCCACATTATCGGCCCGGTCATGCCAGTCAAAACCGAGCATATCAAGCAGCCAATAGCTGACGACCTGCACCACCACGACAAACGTGGTCAGTGCTGCCAGGCTAATACCTATTGAAAATATGAGTGGCCCCAGGAAACCAAGACCGGCTGGAAATGCTTTTACCAGTACCCTTCCTGCCTCGTGTACCGTGTCGATCTGTGCATGATCCGCGAGGCTGTATAGCGCAAAACCACCCGCTACCATCACGAATATCGAATAACATCCAAAGACCAACCCGAGGTTGATAACCGCCTTGCGAAACTCGTGTTTCAGATCAGGTGTTCCCTTACTGTTGTCCGCGCTCATGTAAGGGATACCCAGTAGCGCTGCCGGAGCCAATGCGGTTCCGATGATGGCCATGATGGATTGTCCTGAAAGACGCAGGCTGTCGGAACCGGGTACTGCAAGATCATCTGGAATTTTTGGAACAAAACCCGCGAGTATTGCGGGCAATTCCTGGAAACCACGTAAAGCAACCACCAGGAAGCAAACCAACATGACAATCATCAATGATGTCATTGCTTTTTGCATGCGCTCATAGCCGTTTGATGAAAGTAACCAGTAGATACCTGAGGCGACCAGCAGAGACAATACACTTTCGGCAATTCTGTACGTCTGTACATAGTCTGCCGGAGAGCCGGTTTCGGGCGGATAGAAAGAAAACACTGACATCATGGCGGAGGTCATGACGGACATCTGGCCCATCGCCACCAACAAATGCACAGGTACGTTGATCAAAAGAATAAACCATGCAACCGATGGATGGATGTGCGATCGGATCAGCGAGAGTATGCCTTCATCGGTATTCAGAAGACCGATACGTGATGCAGAATCTACAAAGATTACAAACAAGGGCAGGATAGCAACCACGACCCACAACAGATCGTAACGAAACCAGGCTCCTGCGAGAATAAAGGTAGCCACCGCCCCCGCGCCCATCGTACCCGCAGCCATAACCGCCGCAGGGCCTACAATTTTAGAGAATAACCCGGTGACTTTGCTCATGTTCAGGTGGTGGCCGACTGGTTGAGGTTGTACTTCATGATTCGCCCGTGCGGCCCATCCTTATCGCGTTCAATATCATAGACATCACCGGGAACAGCGGATCCTGCCTGGATGACCGATTGGATTTTTTCAACCTCTGATGTATCCAGTTTCAAGCGGGCCAGTTTCTGCAAACCCTGCAGATGTTTCGCGTTTCGGGCGCCGATAATGACCGCCGATACAGAGTCCTGTTGCAGAACATAGCGGGCGGCAACTTCTGCAATCCGCACATCATGCTCTTCTGCGATGTCTTTGAGAACTTGCAGCAGATCTTGAAAGTGATCAAACCCGCCGGTTTCCTCCATGATCAACTGGTATTTCACCAGGGATCTGTTTTCCGAGAACTGTCCCTTTGTCACACCGAGGTACCTTTCCGTTAGAAAACCACCCGCCACGGACCCGTAGCACAGATATGACATGTCATGTTGCTGGCAGAGCTTATGCATCCGGCCTGCAGGGCGGCTATCAAGAACCGAATACTGAACCTGGTTGGTGATAATCGGGCAGCCCGCATCCAGCATTTCACCTAAACTGGACACATTGAAATTGGTGGCGCCTATGTAGCGGATCTTGCCGGCTTTTTGCAGGTCAGCCAGGTGTAAACAAACATCGACATAACGCGGCACCGAATAATCCCACCAGGCAAACTGCACAAGGTCGAGCCGTTCTACACCCAGACGCTTGAGTGAGCGGTCGATGATTCTTTCTGTATCTGCTCTTGATACAGTCGCCAGGGCATCCAGGTCGGGTACATACTTGGTGTGAATCTGAACCGGGGGAAGTTCGCCGTTGTTAAAGTCACTTTTATATTTTCTTAGAAACTTGCCGATCATTTCCTCGACACCCGTATAGATGTCCGCACAATCAAATGTTGTGATCCCGGCGCTGACAAAATCACGCATGTCGGCAATGGCCTGATGTTCATCAATAGACCCGTGACCACCCGCCAGTTGCCATCCGCCCTTGATCACATTTGAAATGGAATAGTCATCCCTGAGCGTGGTTCTTGGTAGTTTTAGATCCATCTGGTCAAACGATCTCCTGGCGCGTGATTTCATAGCAATCAATGTGGTAAACCAACATCGCAATGGCCGGTCACTCTACCATGAGGAATCCACTTCGTGCCGGGCGATTTATATTGTGCCAGATGATGGCCGGTATTTATTGCGTTATACCGGAAAGTTTGATCTTATTGGCGCTTGCGGGGGCGCAAGGAGAACCAGATGAATCGCAGGGTATGGAACAAAGGTCTTTCCGGTATGCACATCAGCAGGCTTGGAAAATGCTTGTTGGCAGTTGTCATGTTTTTGTGGGTTTCCACATTACAGGCTCAGACCCAGGGGTTGATTGACGCCTACATGGATCACTGGAAAGACTTCTACCCGAGTGCAGCATTCTCCGAGGGCCAGAAGTCCGCTGCCTGGCGTTTTGAAGACTTTTCTGAGCAGCGTGTCTCAGACTGGTTGCTGTTCAATAACCAGGCAGAAGAAACCCTGTTATCCATCTCCGACAGTGACCCCTTGAATGAACGTGTTGATGCGCAGGTACTGTTGCGCCAGGTCAGGCTTGAGCTGGAACTCTGGGAGCAGGATGACCCGCTTACCCGGCAACCACAATGGTATACGGGCAAGATTTCAGAGGCACTGACCTATGTACTGGTGTCGGACAGGTTGAGCCAGGCTGAGACCTTCAAAGCCGTTTCAACACGTCTCGAAGGTGTCTCCGCCCTGTGTCGCCTGGGAATCGAGAACATAAAAAATGGCAACCCGGCAAGAACTCAGAATGCGTTGAAATCACTGCAGCAAACGATCGGGTTTTATGAAAACAAGCTGCTGGCGGAATCGGTTGCCTGGACAGAAGAAGATGATCTGGAGGGGTTTCGTGAAGCCGTGAATCAGACCATGCAACAGATGCGTGACCTGGCAAGCCATATTAATGACAAGGTCTTACCGGTGGCTTCAGTTCCGGACAAATTCGGACCGGAAGTCTATAAGCGAAAGCTCGCGATTTTCTCGGATAACAATGTAACCCCTGAAAACTTGCCGGTCATAGCCCTGCAGGAAATCGACCGGGTTCGCGAACTGATGCTGGAGTTGTCAGGTGCCTGGTGGCTTGAAGAGTACCAGGATGTCGACAAACCATCAGACCAGGCGCTGCTCGATGCAGCCCTTGCTGCCATGGAGGAAGATCGCGAGGACAACCGGCAGGATTTTCTGCGTGTGTTCAAAGAAGCGACCGAGGAGTCCATTGATTTTGTGATCCGCCATGAACTGGCAACGGTGCCGGCAAACCGTAACATCATTATCGATTTGTTACCGTCTCATTCCCCGTTTGCCAGGATAGGCGGGGTTTTTCCTCCCGGTCCTTTTGACCCCGATGCAAAAACACTGCTTTATCTGCCATCTATTCCTGATGACGCTCCCGAGGAGGAAAAGGACGGGTTTTACCGGTCATTCAATAACCATTTTAACCGGATGATTATTGCGCACGAACTTTGGCCCGGTCATGACATGCAGTTCAAGGTGGGCTTGTTACACGCCAGTAAAGTGCGGGGCTTGTTCAGTAACCCGTATTATTCGGAAGGCTGGGCCTCTTTCGTTGAGGTGGTGATGCTGGAAGCAGGTTGGGGCGATGGTAATAAATTGACCCGCCTGGCGCATTTGCGAAAGCGCCTGGAAAACGCGACACGGGCTTATATCAGCGTCATGGTGCACACACAGGGTTGGAGCAAGGAGCGTGTGATCGAGTTTGCAAGTACGCGTGGTCTGTTGCCGGCCCAGTTTGCGGAAAACCTGTGGAATCGAGTGTCGGGCTTGTACATGTCTTTACAGTTGACATCTTATTTTGTCGGCTACCATGGATTTGATGCACTTTGGCAGGAGGAACAGCAACGTCTTGGTGAAGACTTTGTAACCAGGGATTTCGTCGATAGGGTGCTCGCGACCGGATCGGTTCCCATGTCAGCATTGCGTGAGATTGTTCAGCAGTAGCATGGTTTGCGATGGGTTTCTCATCAAAAACAGGCACGATTTAATGAGCCTGGTGAGGCCACATCGGGCTCATCAAACATGCACGTTGAACAGCGCTGTAGTAAAGTACGCGCTCTGTCATTAATCGAAGTTGATTTCATGTTAGCCAGTGACCCCACAAAAACACTTCAGAGTGAAAGCCCTGCTGCAGGAAAGCAGGTTTCCGAGCTGGGAAACAGCGACAGAATCCGGCTGAAGTTCGGAAATTATGGAATCGAAATTGTCGAGAATGGTCTCAGGATACGTGTCTCAAATTTGTTCAGCACAAATGCCGGTCTTCAAACAAACCGGACATTTGCGGTGGTTATGTATCCGGCCGTGATTGAAGTGGCATTCCAGAAAGAACACGAAGCGATCATCAACGGACAATCCATTGGCATTGTGTTCAAAGATAATGGATGGACTATAGATAAACGCCACCAATATATCGGCCAACTGGAAACACTGACCGATTTCTCAGATGTTCATGCACTTTTTGGCGATATTGGTGAAGTCCAACCAGTCATTCATGTTTACTCGCTAATTATCAAAAAAGATAAAGGTGAGTTTCATTACGCCTCCATCGCCGAAATACACCATCCCGAATACCTCGACCTGGAAGAACTGAAAGCCATCTGCGGAAGTGAAGTCGAAAGTGCCTTCGTAAAAGACCAGGACACCATAGATTTTCTCAAGATTGTTGAAAGCAAGATGCGGAACGTTTAACCACTTCTTGCCGGTTCTGTTTCTACGAATCAACCGTAGGGTGCGTAGTTTTTTTACGCACGATTGATACTAACCAAAGGAAAACGCGTGGGTAATAAATTACCCACCCTCATTCAGCCTGAATAGCTCGGTATTGCCGCCAATCGCTGCGGTATTAATGGTCAGTATCTTCTCATTGGCAAAGCGTAGCAGGTAATGCGGTCCGCCGGCCTTGGGGCCGGTGCCTGAAAGGCCCATACCGCCGAAGGGTTGCACGCCCACGACTGCGCCGATCATGTTGCGGTTGACATAGGTGTTACCGACGGAATGTTTTGCAAATAGATCCAGCCAGTAGCCTTCAATGCGGGAATGCACACCGAAGGTCAGACCAAAACCCGTGTCGGCAATGTCAGACATTACCTTTTCAATATCACCGTGTTTATAACGGATCACATGCAGAACAGGACCAAACTCTTCATCGGTGAGGGTGGAGAGGGCAGGGATCTCGAAAATATGCGGTGCGAGGTAGGTGCCATCCTCAAGGTTACCAGGTATCTTGCCCCTGGCAATCAGCTTTCCATCCTTGTGCATGCGGTCGATATGTTTTTCCAGTCCATTGCGTG
Organism: Lysobacterales bacterium; assembly: GCA_033791845.1. GTDB lineage: Bacteria > Pseudomonadota > Gammaproteobacteria > Xanthomonadales > SZUA-36 > SZUA-36. The sequence goes on from JASJFX010000103.1 coordinate 12,981, forward strand.
AACTGAGGTTGATAACGGGCCCAATATCGGTAGCCAGGTCCAGTGGATCACCGATCTGCTGTTCTGCCAGTGCGCCTTTCAACATATCGATGACCTTGTCGGCGATACTGTCTTGCAGATAGAGCACACGCAGGGCCGAGCAACGTTGGCCGGCAGAGGAAAAGGCTGATGTCAAAACGTCGTCGGTGACCTGTTCCGGCAGGGCGGAGGAATCGACGATCATGACATTCTGCCCGCCCGTCTCGGCGATAAGGGTATTAATGGTTCCGTTCTTGGCAGCCAGCGAGCGATTGATGGTCTGCGCAGTGCTTGTCGATCCGGTCAGGGCGACACCGATAATCCGCTCATCCGATACCACTTTAGCCCCCATTTTCGAGCCGCGCCCGTAGAGCAGGTGCAATACATCTGTGGGAACACCGGCTTTATGCATTAACCGCACGGCGTAAGCACCGACCAATGGCGTCGGGTCGGCAGGTTTGGCAATGACGGCATTACCGGCGGCAAGCCCCGCGGTTACCTGGCCTGTAAAAATGGCGAGCGGAAAGTTCCACGGGGAAATACAGAAGAATACCCCGCGCCCATGCATGGAAAGCTGGTTGCTTTCACCGGTAGGTGATTTGAGTGACAGGGGCTCGGCGAAATTAAGACGTGCCTGCAGGGCGTAATAGCGGCAGAAATCAGCGGCCTCACGCACCTCCGATATTCCATCGGCGATGACCCTGCCGGCTTCCCTGGCCAACAGGTCCAGCAATGGAACACGGTGTTCCTCGATCAGGTCGGCAAGTCGCTCAAGAATCTGTGCACGTCCTTCCCCGCCAACAGCATCCCAGCCTTTCTGGGCCTTGACGGCAGCATCAAGCGCGCGATCGATATCCGCATCTTCGGCATGACGGGTCGTTCCGATGACGATGTTCTTATCTGCAGGGCTGGTGACAAGAATTTCCTCACCACCGACTTCCTTTCCACAGACAATGGACGGGGCACTGTAAGTCGTCTTCGATCTTTCTGCCAGGGCATCCATCAGCTCCCGGGTTTCCAACGGGTCTGTCAGGTCAAGACCGGCTGAGTTGCGCCTGTCGCCATACAGATCCGCTGGTATCGGGATGCCTGTGTGCCGCTTGTCTGACATGGCGGCAACCTCTCCAACCGGGTCACAGACTACATCAGACACAGGTACATCGGCGTCCATGAAACGGTTAACAAAACTGGAATTGGCACCGTTTTCCAATAACCGGCGTACCAGGTAGGGCAGCAGGTCTTCATGTGCGCCGACCGGTGCATAGGTGCGAACGCGAGGCATATTGCTGATGACACTGGCAGCGGATTTGTAGAGCAGTTTGCCCATTCCATGCAGACGCTGAAACTCCATCACTTCACCTTTGCCCATGGCTGCCACAGCGGCCAGTGAATGTGCATTATGCGTGGCAAATTGAGGATAGAAGGCCTGTGGTGCCGCCAGCATACGTCTGGCACACTCCAGGTAGCACAGATCGGTCGTCACCTTGCGTGTCCAAACCGGGTAATCGTCCAGACCCATTTCCTGCGCATGTTTTATCTCGGAATCCCAGTAGGCACCCTTGACCAGGCGGGTCGGGAAATGCCGGCCTGTATCCTCGGCCAGCGCGATTATCCAGTCGATCAGCGCTGGTCCGCGTTTTTGATAAGCCTGTACCACCAGGCCCAGCCCCTGCCATCCGGACAGATCGGGATCGCGTGCCAGTGCTTCAAAAAGATCCAGTGAAATATCCAGCCGGTCTGCTTCTTCGGCGTCGATGGTGAGTTGCATATTGTGCGTCTTGGCCAACAGCGCCAGTTCTTTCACCTTTGGCAGCAACTCGGTCATGACACGATGATGTTTAATCGCCTCGTAACGAGGGTGCAGCGCAGAAAGCTTGATTGAAACAGATGAGCGATTGGCAATATCGTCACCTTCGTCCTTGATCGCTTTGCCGACATCACCAATGACCTGGCGATAAAGACGCTGGTAACGTTCCGCATCCACTGCGGTACGTGCACCTTCGCCAAGCATGTCAAAAGAAAAAAGACGATTGCTGGCATCGCGTTTCGCCCTATGCTTCAAGGCTTCCTTGATGGTGCGGCCAAATACAAACTGGTGACCCATGATACGCATGGCCTGCATTACGGCCTTGCGGATGACCGGTCCGCTGAGCCTTGCGACTGCGGACTTGGTCCAGCCGGCGGCATCGTGGGTAACATTTTCGTCCAGCTTGATGACACCACCGGTCAGCATCAGTGCCCAGACTCCGGCGTTGACGAACAAATCATGTGAACTACCTCGGTGGTCAGCCCAGTTACCCGAGGCAATTTTTTCTGCGATCAAGGCATCCTGGGTTTCGGCGTTGGGGATACGCAAAAGTGCTTCTGCCAGGCACATCAGTGCCACACCTTCCTGGTTGGAAAGGCCGAACTCCTGCATGAAGGCATCCAGCGTACCGCGTTCCGCGCTCATCTCCCTGGACTTTGTGACGATGGCATGCGCCATTTCGACGATGTTGTCACGGTCTGCCTGGCTCAGTGGGAAATTTGCCAGCATATTGGTGGCCATTTTGTTTTCGCCCGTATGTTTATTCTGACGCAGGGTCAGACGGGCTTTGGACAGGGGTGAATTGGCATCGTTGTTCACGGGATCAGACCTCTCTAGTAGTCACCTTACAACCTGATATTATGTTACAAAATCGTGTTAAAAATGCGATATATGCTACTGTATTGCAGGTTATTACGTTATAAACACTATAAAAATATTATTTAAACAGGTGAACATGCTATGCGTAAGTCAAAAGACAGGACCCTGGACCGTATTGACCATAAAATACTTCGCCTGCTTCAGGGCAATGCCCGTATGACCAATGCAGATCTTGCGCGCTCGGTTAACCTCAGTCCGACCCCGTGCCTGGAGCGTGTCCGGCGTCTCGAAGCCGATGGCTATATTCTTGATTACGTGACCCTGCTCAATCCGCAAAAACTGGGTGCCGGTGTGGTCAGCTTTATCCAGGTGCAGCTTGATCGTACCAATCCGGATGTGTTCGATCGTTTCAAAGCGGAGGTGGCCTTATGTCCTGAAGTGATGGAGTGTCACATGGTCGCGGGCGGCTTCGATTATCTGTTAAAGGTGCGTACCAGGAATATGCTTGAGTATCGAGACTTCCTTGGTGAGACCCTGGCACGAATGTCTGATATCAAGCAAACCCATACCTACGTGGTGATGGAGGAGGTCAAGACAACCCATGCAATTGCAGTCTGAACCGGGCGTCAAATATGTGCATAATGACTGCTATCTTTATACGTTGATTTCGGAGTACAAAAAATGATCAGTGGCAGCATAGTCGCACTTGTAACCCCCATGTTTGATGACGGCTCAATCGACTGGGAAAGCATGGATGCGCTATTGGATATGCATATCCGTGAAGGTACTGGAGCTGTCGTGTCCGTGGGTACTACAGGTGAATCTGCCACCCTGTCGGTGAAGGAACACTGTGCGGTGATTGCCCATACAGTGAAAAAAGTAGACGGGGCCATACCGGTGATTGCCGGAACCGGCGCCAACTCCACTACCGAGGCAATTGAGCTGACTGCTGCGGCACAAGCTTACGGGGCCGATGCCTGCCTGCTGGTCACGCCTTATTACAACAAGCCGACTCAGGAAGGTCTGTATCAGCATCATAAATGCATAGCCGAAGCAGTACCGATTCCGCAAATTCTGTACAACGTACCGGGACGCACCGGTGTTGACATGTTACCTGCGACGGTTGGCCGCCTGGCCGAAATTGAAAATATCATCGGAATCAAGGAGGCAACGGGTGACCTGCAACGCGGACGCGAGGTGCTGGACATCTGCGCCGGTAAGATGACGGTGTATTCCGGCGATGATGAAACCGCTGCTGAACTGATCCTGATGGGAGCTAAGGGAAACGTGTCAGTCACTGCCAATGTTGCACCTGCACTGATGGCAAGCCTGTGTCAACTGGCTTTGGCGGGTGAAACAGGAGAAACCCGTGAGCTTGATGCCAGACTGCGACCGCTAAGCAAGGCGCTTTTTCTGGAATCCAACCCCATTCCGGTCAAATGGGCCGTGGCCCGGCAGGGTCATATCGGTGGTCACCTGAGGTTGCCGATGACTGAGTTGGCAAAGGCTTATCACGCACCACTGACTTCGGCGATGCGTGCCCTGAATTTACTCTGACAGGCAGCGCTTGGACTCAGAACATTTCAGAGCTGTCGATATCTTCCTCGTTGACCCTGGTACGGTTCGGAATGAAATCCCCCGTGACCATCTGGTCATAGGCCAGACCGGGGCCTACCATCGGGTAGACGTTGGCGTCAGGGTCGATGTTCACTTCGAGAAACGCCGGGCCCGGGAATTCGAGCCACTCCCTGATCACCCGCTCCAAATCCTCTTCCTGATCCAGTCGCACAGCGAATTGGAAGCCATCGGCTTCGGCCGTTTTGACAAAATCCTTGGATCGTAAAGACTTGTCGCTAAAGGCCATGCGGCCCTTGTAGTACAGCTTCTGCCACTGCTTGACCATGCCGTCGCCATCGTTGTTGAGCACCAGTACTTTGACCGGCAGGTCGTACGTCGTGACCGTTTCAAGTTCACCGATATTCATACGGATACTGGCATCCCCATCCACATCGATAACCAGGTGGCCGGGCTTGGCGAATTGTGCGCCGATGGCGGCGGGCAAACCAAAACCCATGGTGCCCATGCTGCCCGAGGTTAACCACAGTCTCGGGTTCTTGAAATCAAAATATTGTGCGGCCCACATCTGGTGTTGCCCGACTCCGGTTGAGATGATGGCTTGACCACCCGTGATGTCGTTGATCGCTTCGATGATCGCGTAAGGTTGGATCAGGTTGCTGTCGCGATCGTAATTCAGTCCATATTGTTGTTTGAGGCCGGCGATTTCGGCATGCCATTGGCTGAAGTCAGGTGCAATGCCATTGTCAGATGCATAGTCACACAGAATCTGCAAATCCTGCTTAAGAATACCGATGTGGCTCCAGTCTACGGGCTTGACCTTGCCGATTTCCGATGGATCAATATCAAACTGCGCGATGTGTTTGACCGAGGGCGCGAATTTGTCAGGCACCCCTGCCACGCGGTCATCAAACCGCGCGCCAACAGCAATCAGGAAATCGCAGTCGTCAACTGCATAATTTGCGGATGCCAGGCCATGCATACCCAGCATGTGCAGCGATAAAGGCTCGGTGGTATCAACCGCGCCGATACCCATCAGGGTCGTGGTCACGGGAATCTTGAGGCTGTTGGCGAATCGACGTAATTCCTCCGAAGCGTTTCCATTAATCACGCCGCCACCTGCATAAATCAGGGGCCGTTTGGATTTCTGCAGCATCCCGAAAAATGCCGCGCACTCGTCTTTATCAAGCACGTTGTTCCGCAAAGCATGAATCCGCTGTCTATAACCCAACACGGGCAACAGGCCCGAACCATGGAAGGTGCCTTTCCAGTTCTGAACATCCTTGGGCAGGTCTACCACCACGGGTCCAGGCCGGCCGGTGCGCGCAATCTCAAATGCTGTACGTACCGTTTCTTCAAGCAACTCCGGGTTCGTGACAAGGAACGTGTGTTTGGAAACCGGCCCAAGACAACTGGATACGGGCGCTTCCTGAAAAGCATCGGTACCGATCGCGGCCAATGGCACCTGTCCGCAAATCACAACGATCGGGGTGGAATCGGCCATGCAGTCGCGTACGGGTGTTACCGTATTGGTCGCACCGGGTCCGGAGGTCACCATCACGACACCCACCTGGCCCTTCGCTAGGGCATAACCTGCGGCCATGAAACCTGCACCCTGCTCATTGGCCGGTACGATCAATGGCATGGGTTCATTGCCATCGGCATCGGCATGTTCAGCGTTATAACGGAAGACAGCGTCGTAGGTGGGCAAAATGGCGCCACCGCTGTAACCAAATATGGTGTCAACGCCTTCGTCAGCCAGCACCTGGACGACCATTTCGGCACCGGTCATTTCTTTACCGGCCAGCGGATGTGGCACGGCCCGGGGTGTTTTCGGAGTCAGTTTCATAGGGTGCGAGTTTCAATTAATT
>JASJFX010000104.1:0-44528 GCA_033791845.1 Lysobacterales bacterium
CTCGTTGATGATGTGTAAGCCTGTGAGCGTGTGCTTTTCGCCGTTCGCCAGGGTAAATTCCATGCTGGACGACTCGACCAGGTCAAGGCCAACCAGTAGCTTGGAAAAAACCTGGTTGATTTCGTTGCCCTGGTGAATGGCCATCAGCACGGAGCTGATACGCTCGAGCAGCGGGCTTTCACCACCATGCGTCAGAAACACCGGCTCCCCCTCTGTCATGCTTATTTTCGGATGGTCCATATCGATATGAACCACTGGCTGGCGCTGCGGTATGCCGGACTCCATGGTTTCCTGGAAACCGATCAGGAATGGCTGGCGCTCAATGGCCAGGGGTATGTACAAGGCTTCCCAACCATGCGGACCAAGGAAAAGATTTTCGTCTTTGGAAAGTCCCAACAACACCACGGGTTCGAAATGACTGGTCTCCTTGTTGCGCGTCAGCACAATCGGATACTCCATTTGCAAGTCGCTGAACTCTACGGGAAACACCCGGGCCGTGCTGATATCAAACCCCTGGCCAGTGCGATACCCAGGTAAAATTTTCAGGTCCTTGTGCGTTATATTGTCGAGTATAGCGTGGTTTGTCATGGCATAATCCGATCAAGTCGCGAGGAGGTCAAAACCACCCCGATGTGAGAATTAAACCGGCTATGCTTGCCGGCAGATATTGTTCAGCAAATTCCGGTTACCGGGAAGGCCACCAATGATCCGGTTGGCAGTGTCATGATTCTCAACGAAAAACCGCTGAGCCGCATTGAAAGAGGCCTGATAACGCGCGTTCCTTCTGACCTGTGTGTCATAGCCCATACCATACAACACGTATTGATAGCTTGCAGCGGAGAATATCTCATCCTGGTAGGGAAAATCGGTCAGCCAGGGCGGCCGGTGCTTCCAAAGCTCCAGGCGTTCAGCGAGGCTGTCAGATATGCCCCCCGGTTTCCGGTTATCAACCCAGAACTCCGAATCATCCCGCTCACTGAGCAGGTAATGGAGCTTCAGGAAATCGATAACCTGGTCCCAGCGGTAACGGAACAACTTATTGTAACGTTTTGACACCAGGGCCATGCTGGTTCGATCGACCGGGCACTCCTCGACGATGAACTGGCCGGCGAGTTCGATCATGACCAGCGCACTGGCTTCCAATGGTTCGAGGAACCCTGCTGACATTCCTACAGCGACACAATTCCTGTGCCAAAATTGTTCGCGGTGGCCGGGTTCAAAGCTGATCTTGCGGGGTTCAAGTGTTTCAATATCGGGACCAACATACTGCCGTAAGACCTGAAGCGCCGCTTCGTCATCTGTATGGGCGCTGGAGTAAGTGTAGCCAACCCCGCGTCTTGACTGGAGACCGATATCCCAGATCCAGCCCGCTGACCTGGCCGTGGAGGTCGTCTGCGACGCAATCGGCGTTTCCGCCCCGGCGTACGGCACCTGGACGGCCAGGGCTGTATCATTGAAAAGCGAGTCGGCCCTGCTGATAAAGGGAATGCCATAATGTTCGCCCAATAACAAGGAACGCAGGCCGGTGCAATCGATGAACAGGTCCCCTTCGATGTCCATGCCACTTGCGGTGCTCAGCGAGCGGATGTCACTGTCAGGAGAGCCGTTGATCTTGGTAACGTGATCACGAATGTGGCGGACGCCAAGTCTAGCCGTGCAGTGTTCTTGAAGCAGTCCGGCAAATTGACCGGCGTCCAGGTGATAACCATAGTTGGCCACAAAGGCATAATCAGGGGTCGCCAATTGCTTTGGCGCCAGGTTGTGGTCGCAAAGATGCCCCTGGGCACTGACGGCATCGACAAAACTGACCCGGTCCTTCTGCTCCTGCCAGTAGCTTGCAAGGTTCAACTCAGCATAGCCTGCAGGGGCACTGAACGGGTGATAGTAATACTCGTCTTCATTTCCGGATGACCAGGCTACGAACTTCGTGCCCTGTTTGAACGAGGCCGAGCAGCGGCTGAGAAATTCCGTCTCCGTGATGCCGATCTTTTTAAGGGTGATTCGCATGGTCGGCCAGGTGCCTTCGCCGACACCAATGGTTTTCACATCCGGTGACTCGACCAGCGTAATTTCGACGGGTGCGTCTGAATCCCCGGTCAATTGACTGGCCAACAGCCCGGCCATGAGCCAGCCGGCGCTACCACCGCCTACGATCACAATTTTGTTGACAGAATCATTCATATTTAGATCTGTTGATCTCAAAAAAAAGCCGCTGTAATTACAGCGGCTTCATGATAATCGCTAAGATTTGTTTTTAAAAGCGATAGCTGGCGCCGATGGCGTATCTGGCACCCCACTGGTTGCCGCGCAGGAACATTTCCGGATAGCGGGCATAGGTTCTCTGGGTCTCGTTGGTGAGGTTGTAGCCCTCTATGAATACCGTCCAGTTATCGGATGCATACCAGGTAAAGTTTGCATCAATCTGAGAGTATGCTTCGGTGAACACAGGTGAACCCTGGTTGACACCGCCATTGTAGAACTCATCGCGCCAGTTATAGAGGAGCCGGGCGGCAAATGTGTCATTCTCGTAGAACACCTGGAAGTTGGCGCTGTCACTCAGCCCGCCGAGGGCGAAAAATCTTCCATCGACTTCACGATCCACGTCAACATCACCACCCACAAAGGTGGCGTTGCCTATGACGCCAAACCCGGAGTCACCAAACAGGTGCTGCACCTGAAGCTCCCAACCATGCAGTTTGCCTCTCTCGCCATTGGTGACGGTGGAGGCATCAAATACGGCCAGGGGGTCACCAGGCAGGTCCGTCAGGAACGTACCAGGGTCGTTACCCAGAATCTCGTTCATCCGTTCGAACACCCTCGTATCGGTCGCAACAATACCTTCATCGGCCAGTTGTTGACGCGCCAGTTCGGCGGTCGGGCCGATGTATGCATCGGTCAAGCCTTCATAAGTACGATTAACCGTCGTGTTGACGAGGAAGTTGTCCACGATCTTGTAATAGTAGCCAACCGACACGTAGCTGCCTGGTGCGTAGTACCACTCCAACGAAAGATCGAAGTTATCCGAAACATAGGGTTCCAGCTCGGGGTTACCAACGGTCACGTCGCGGTTGCCCACCTTGGGGTTGCCGACAAAGTTCCTGGTTGAACTCATGTCACCAATCGGTGGCCGGGCGATAGACCGGCTGGCTGAAAACCGACCGATCAGGTCATCTTTAAACGACATGTCGATATCCAGGCTGGGCAGAAAGTATTCCGTCGTTCCACCGCCCTGCGAAGGAACCTGTTCAGGCGCAAACTCGTAAATCCACTCGTTGCCACCGATCCATACCAGCGCCGTGGCGGGGGTTTCCAGGCCTTTGGACTTAACCTTGGCTTTCTCGTAGCGGATACCGGCCCTGGCAGTGATTGGCATACCATGAAAATCGTCTGCAAATATGAACTGTAAAAAGGCGGAGGTCACTTTCTCTGAAAGTGTCGACCCACCGTCTACGGGCCCGGGCCAGAAACGCCCGCGGTCACCATCCTGAAAGTCGGGACCCCAACTCGGCCAGTAAACTCCATCGGCACCTCCCAAATTCGGGTCATTTCCACCCACCGTTTCATAGCCGTCAACAACGGCGTCGAACGGTGCCGTCCAGTACCAATCGATGGGGTAGTTGCCGGAGTTGCCGAAATCGCCCAGCAGGTTGCCGTATTCATCCCGTGTAAATGTGCCGTCATCCCACCAGGTATTCGAGGTCAGCCAGAAGCCAGCCGGAAGTTGTCCTGAATAGGCATTCTGGGTCTTAAAATCCTGCTTGGTACTCGCGAAGCCAAATTCAATGCTTTGCAGGGCACCACCATCTCCTTCCCAGATACCACTAAGCTGGATTTGCTTAATTTCGTTATCGGTACTGTCGTCGAACGCCTGGCCGAACAATGAACCAATGTCGCTGGCAAAAAGCTCATCCTGCAATTCGCCGGTGGGTGAAATAAAGCCCATATCAAAAACCGGTATCCCACCGCCGAAATAATTCGCACTCTTGTTCGTGATGTCGGCAGCACCGCAATCCGCTGGGTAGTCAGGATTGCCCCGGCACCAGGGAGCATCAAACGAGTTACCAATGATCACGTTGGCACTGCTACCGGGCAGGGCACCCAGACCCGCACCTCTCGTTTTCGAAGTCGAATCATGATAGTCAAGCTCAAAGGTCAGGGAGTCGGTCGCCTGCCAATCCAGGTTGATACCCCAGGAGTCAAGCTTTTTCTTGGTGTGGTCGCGGGCGATTCCGGTGGCGTAGTCGCCTCCGGCTTCAGTTACCTGGGTAAAAACGCCGCGCTCGTTGATGTTACCGTTGACCGTCGCGCCGGCACCATTGAACCAGATGCCGAAACCATTTGAGTTCTTTGTAAATTCCGTCTCTGCATAGGTGTAGTCCAGCGTTGCGGTGAATGAATCGGTCGGTGCCCATTGCAAGGCAACCTGGGCATTGGTCCGTTCACGCTCGTTGTCGGCAAAGCCGTAACCGGCATCCTGCGGATACCAGGTTCTGCCATCGGTGCGCTGGCTGTCGTTGGTGATGGCGGCTTGGGAACCCACTTCCCTGTTCTCGAACCACTGCGATACGTGTGCTTCCTCTTCACGGTTTTCGCGTTTGGAATAGGACCCCGATAGCAGGACACCAAATGTGTCGTCCGCAAAGGTCTGGCTATACAGGCCGGATACTTCCGGTGTCCATTTTTTCAGGTCACTTGAACTCGGGACCGAAGTCTCATGGAGCGCCTTAGCGGTTATAACACCCCTGAAGCCCGGGGTATTCAGCGGGCGTGAGGTAAGCAGGTTGACCGTGGCGCCAATACCACCCGTAGGCAGACCGGCACGCGATGTCTTAAAGACCTCGACCGCACTGACGCCTTCTGTCGCGATGTCCAGGAAATCAAAGGATCTTCCACCGGAACTCGGCATCGAACGACCGTTGAGCAGGGTCAGGTTGAATTCGGGGCCGAGGCCACGAACAGTAATTTGAGAGCCCTCACCATTGAAGCGGTCGATGGACACACCCGGAATACGCTGCAATGCCTCCGCGAGGTTTGTATCCGGAAAATCACCGAAGTCTTCTGCGGTGATGGCGTCAACCACCCCGATTGCACTCCGCTTTCGGTCCATCGAGGCTATCAGGCTCTTTCGTACACCTGTTACGACGACTTCCTCAAGCATCGGCATCGGTGTGTCTTCATTGAGTTCCGCTTCAGTTTCCTGCGCCATGATGGGCTGGAATGAAAACGCGCCAAGTGCAAACGCGATGCTCGCAGACAATGTTGACCTGCGGTATTTTTTGTTTTCCATGATCTGTGCTCCCACTATCTGTGCTCTCCGAATGATTCAATGCCTGAAAAAAAATCTTTGATTTATGAGTAAGCGCTTACATTTTGATTTTTACCGGCACAAAATGTAAGCGCTTACTTTAATTTAACGTATTATTAGTCGGCACGTCAACCCTTTATTACTGAAAGCTTTCACACCATGTTCAGCCGCAGAAACCCTGTATGAGCCAACAAGAGATTATTGTGCCTGCAAGCGCTTACATAGTTTTCTTGATTCATCAATCACATATGTAAGGTTGGTCAGAGCTATAGATTGCCAGGCTGGCGATTCTTTGCCTGACTATTGAGCAGCCATCTGAACAGGAAACTAAGATATTGCCTAAACCAACTCACTTTTTCTTTGTTGGCGTGGTTGGCTTTCTTGCGTCTGCTGTTTGCCAGGCATCCAGTCCTCATGGAGATTCAGTCTGGGCAATCAATGTTGGCGGTCCTGCCTACGTGGCTTCAGACGGTACAAAGTACGACGCCGAGGAATCTATCAAGGGATGCCTGGGGCAAAGCAGGTGGCGGTATTGATGATGGCCGGTTTCCGCAAAGGATGCTGATTGATTATGTGCGTGTTTACCAAACCCGGGATTGAAGCACGAATGCATGTAGTCATGCTTGTAGATTAAAGCAGCTAAAAGTAATCATGTTCCTGACCGGTATAAATTTTTTTGTAATTTCTGTCATCAAGCGATAGGATGTAACCGCTTACATTTAATCGGTGACCTTCCCAATGGCGACAATATACGAAGTAGCAGCGCTTGCAGGTGTTTCTCTGGCGACCGTTTCCCGAGTCATGAACAACAGCGGCAAAGTCACTGAAAAAACCCGCCAAAAAGTACTATCAGCCATCAAGGTACTCGACTACACCCCCAACTCCATGGCGCAATCCCTGGCGTCAAGGCGTTCCAATAGCGTAGGCGTTCTGATTCCAGAGCTATATGGCCCTTATTTTGGCGCATTGTTGAGCAGTATCGAGAACGAACTTCGAGACGCTGGTAAACGCGTCATCGTCACCGCTGGACACAGTGATAAAGCCAGGGAAAAAGATTGTATTGAATTTCTATTGGGCAGCAGTTGCGATGCGTTGATTTTACACGTGCATGCTGTTTCACCTGATTATCTTATCAAGATAAGTCAGGGCCCTGTACCTGTCATATTACTGAATGGTTTCATTGCAGAAATGGCGGATAAGTGCATCAACGTGGACAACGAACATGGTGGTTATGTGGCTACACAGTCACTACTGGATCGCGGGCACAGAGACCTGGCCTATATCTCCGGACCGGTTTGGAAGACCGACTCGTTCAAGCGCCTCGCCGGTCATCAGCGTGCCCTCAAGGAAGCCGGTCTTGAAGTTGACCGGCGATTGATCATCGAAGGTGACTTCGAAGAGGCCGGCGGCCAAGCGGCCATGACCCAACTATTAACCCTGGGCGTCGCATTTACCGGGGTCGTTTGTGCAAATGATGAAATGGCTGCCGGCGCCATGGAAGTAGCACGTGAACACGGACTGACCATCCCGGATGATGTTTCTATCATCGGATACGATGATGTCTATTTCACCCGTTATCTCAACCCAAAACTCTCGTCAATTGGTGTCCATACCAGTGAAATGGGGCGGATGGCCGCACGTTGTGTTCTTAAGAACACTTATGAGCAAACCGACCTTGAAATTCAAAACACCTTCAAACCACACCTGGTATTGCGGGAATCAGTAAATAGCAGGTAGAGACTATGAGCCCTAATACACGCTATACGATCCGGGTGGCACTTATCGTCGCTCTCGGCGGCTTCCTGATGGGCTTCGATGCTTCAGTCATATCCGGCGTGGTTGGGTTCATCGGACCGGAGTTCGAGCTGACCAAGATCCAGGTCGGCTGGGCAGTTGCTTCACTCACGCTGACGTCGACACTGGCAATGATGACTGCCGGACCCATCAGTGACCGCTTTGGTCGAAGACCGGTGTTGAGGGTAGCGGCTGTCCTGTTTGCCCTTTCTGCGATCGCCTCAGCCATCGCACCTGACTACCTGACGCTGGTTATTGCCCGTATGCTGGGTGGTTTCGGTGTCGGTGCGGCGCTGATCATTGCACCAATGTATATCGCGGAAATTGCTCCCGCCGATATACGTGGCCGGATGGTTTCGTTCAACCAGTTAAATATCGTGATCGGTATATCGGTCGCGTATTTCAGCAATTTCCTGATCCTGAGCCTGGGTCAGTCTGACCTCGCCTGGGCGCAATCGCTGCGAATCGGGGATTGGACCTGGCGCTGGATGCTGGGTGTCGAGGCCATACCCGCCATCGTCTATTTCTTTGCCCTGTTCCTCGTACCGGAAAGCCCGCGTTGGCTGGTCATGCGTGGGAAGGCCGAGGAGGCCTTGCAGATTTTGACACGTGTGAGTGGAAGGTCACAGGCCGAAGAAGACCTTGGTGCTGTGCAGAAATCCCTGGATGATGAGGCCCACCTTGAAAAAGGTTCGGTCAAGGACCTGTTTTTACCCGCCATGCGCCTGGTACTGACCATCGGCATCGTCATAGCAATCCTGCAGCAGATCACCGGTATCAATTCCGTGTTCTTTTATGCGCCGATGATTTTTGAGCAGTCCGGTATCGGAAAAGATGCCGCGTTTATGCAGGCGGTGCTGGTCGGCATCGTAAACCTGGTAGCCACCGTGGTGGCCATTGCGCTGATCGACAAGCTGGGCAGACGCCCGCTGTTGATAACCGGCCTGGTCATCATCGCCAGTAGCATGTTGCTGCTCGCGTACAGCTTTTCTTCGGCAACTTACGGGCCGGGTGGCGAGTTGATCGACATGAACGCCACCATGGTACTGATCGGTATTCTCAGTTTTGTGGCCGGTTTCGGGATCTCACTCGGACCGGTGATGTGGGTTTTGTTTTCCGAGTTATTCCCCAACCGGCTCAGGGGTATCGCAATATCATTCTGCGGATTGATCAACTCCAGTGTCAGTTTTATCGTGCAACTGGTGTTTCCATGGGAGCTCGAAAACTTCGGTCCCGCCACGACATTCCTGGTTTATGGGTCCTTCGCCATCGTCGGACTGATCTTCGTGATGCGGATCCTGCCGGAAACAAAAGGCAGGAGCCTGGAGCAACTCCAGGCGGAATTGGTAACCAATAAATGATCGGGGTTTCAGGCATGAAATACATCAAACATGACGGCCAGGGACATGCCGGTCACGCCAATATCCCATTCCTGGTGGTGAAACAATGACTGATATCTACTGGGGCAACTCACCGGTCAGACCGGCCATTGAAGGTGGAGATGGTGAACTTGTGGTTCGCGATGGGGAGGTCTTCTACAAGATCTCGAACTATCACACGATGCCGGCTTTTTTCATGTCGGTCGTCAGTGGTTTCGACCACTGGATGTTTGTGTCAAGCTCCGGTGGGCTAAGCTGCGGACGGGGAAATCCGGAAAGCTCACTTTTCCCCTATTACACCGACGATAAAATACACGACGCGGGTTCAACCACGGGTCCGCAGACAGTGTTCCTGGTGAATAAAGACGCAAAGACCTACCTCTGGAAACCCTTTGGCCAGGACATCAACGTCTATCAAATTGAACGAAATCTATATAAGAATAAAACTTCCAACAAGCTGATATTTGAAGAGATCAATCACGATTTTGGCCTGGTCTTTTCATACAGCTGGTCGAATAGTGACCGCTACGGTTTTGTAAAGAGTTCAACGATTCTCAATACTGGCAAAACCAGTCTAGAGGTCTCCGTACTCGATGGCCTGAAGAACCTGCTTCCATTTGGTGTAACACGCCAGTTACAGACCCTAATGAGTACACTGGTGGATGCTTACAAGCAGGCGGAAGCCTTCCAAGACCAGACTGCAGCCGTTTATACAATGAGCTCAATTCTGACCGACCAGGCTGAACCCAGCGAAGCTTTGAAAGCCACGGCAGTTTGGAGCACCGGTTTGGATAGTCCAAAGCTGCTGTTGTCAGAAGACCAGGTTGAAGCATTTTGCAACGGTACGCCGTTGAACACTGAGTGCTTCAGCAAAGGTAAACGCGGTGCCTTTTATGTCCAGTCCGATTTTGTAATTCCCCCGGATCAATCAAGACGTTGGAAGATTCTGGCTGATGTCAACCAGGGTCCTGCAGAAATTGCCGCACTCCTCGACTCCATTGACCAGGGAGTTTCACCACTGGCCATCGAGGAGGACATCGAAGCCGGTTCAGAACGCTTGCTGCAATTGGTGGGGGGTGCGGATGGCTGCCAACTATCATCTGATGAACTGACCGCCATCCGGCATTTTTCCAATACACTTTTCAATATCATGCGGGGCGGCACTTTTTACGATGAGTACCGTTTTCCTCTCAATGATTTCCTCCACTTTGCCGGTGTTTGGAACAGACCGTTACGGAAGAAGTTTGAGGCCCTGCTCGACTCAACGGGTAAACACCAAACGCTGAAATCACTGTTGGCCCTTGCGGAGAAAAGCGGTGATGCGGACATGCAGCGTATCGTGCTTGAGTACCTGCCCCTGACGTTCAGCCGCCGTCACGGTGACCCAAGCCGGCCCTGGAACCAGTTTTCCATCGACATCAGGAACGCGGATGGCTCTGACAAACTTCACTACCAGGGTAACTGGCGTGATATTTTTCAAAATTGGGAAGCACTGGCGATATCCTATCCGGAGTTTGCAGAGAGCTTCATTAGCAAGTTTGTAAACGCTTCTACCGCCGACGGTTATAACCCGTACAGATTAACAAAAGACGGCTTTGAGTGGGAGGTATTGCACGCCGAAGACCCCTGGTCAAATATTGGCTATTGGGGTGATCACCAGATCAATTACCTGCTAAAGCTGGTCGAGTTCTCAAACCGTTACCACCCGGGAAAAATAGCAGAATATCTGAACCGGGAATTATTTGTTTACGCCGATGTGCCTTACCGGATCACGGGTCATCAGTCACTTCTGAGCGACCCCAACAACAGTGTCAGCTATGACGAAACCCGGGCGGAACTGATCGCCGGGCGGTGCCGGAACATCGGCAGCGACGGGAAACTGTTGACGCTGTCGGATGGTGCAGTCTGCCGGGCCAGTCTCCTCGAGAAACTGCTCATAACAACCCTGACCAAGCTAGGCAACCTTGTACCCGGTGGTGGTATCTGGATGAATACCCGGCGGCCCGAGTGGAATGACGCCAATAATGCGCTCGTTGGTTATGGCTTATCCATGGTCACTCTGTGTTACTTGCGTCCGTTCCTGATGTTGCTCACAAATTTACTGGAACAGGATCGTGCAGAAAAATACCTGGTATCCGACGAAGTACATTCCTTCTTTGCTGCCCTCGAAAAAGTATTCAGTAAATTCACCTTCATACAGAAATCGGACGTCAGCAGGCAAGACCGGAAAGCCTTCATGGATGAATTGGGTTTGGCTTCCGAGCGCTATCGTGAAAGTGTCTATGCCGGATTGTCGGGTCACAAATCCGCATTGAGTAAACCAGGTGTGTTGGGGTTTATCGACCTGGCAAAAACTTACCTGGACCACAGCATCTCTCAGAACCAGAGAGACGATGGTCTTTTTCACTCCTATAACCTGATACAAATCGAAGCGGACGGTTACGGGGTACAAAACCTCTACGAGATGCTGGAAGGTCAGGTTGCGGTACTGGAATCAGGCTATCTCGACGAAACACAAAGCCTTGAATTATTGACCGCCTTAAGATCAAGCAAAATGTACCGCCCGGACCAGAACAGCTACATTCTTTACCCTGACAGAGACCTTCCGCTTTTCCGGGAAAAGAATGTTATCGACCCGTCTCTGGTTCAGGGCAACCGCTGGATTCAGGATGAACTGAGTTCAGGTAGAAAGGACTTTGTTGAGGAGGATTTGAACGCAAGGGTTCACTTCAACGGTAATTTCAGAAATGTAAAAGAGTTAATTTCTGCCCTCGATAAAGAAAAGGATATCAGCGCTGAAGATAAGCAAGCCCTGTGTGATGTTTATGAGTCCGTATTCAACCACCGTCAATTCACCGGTCGTTCCGGTGCAATGTACAAGTATGAAGGACTCGGTTGTATTTACTGGCATATGGTTTCGAAACTGCTGCTCGCAACTGCAAAAGTCATTCAATCGGCCGAAGAAAATGGTGTTTCCCGGCAGATCCTGAATCGCCTACTGGAGCACTATGACGACATCAAGAATGGTCTCGGCCTGCACAAATCCCCTGCCCTATACGGTGCTTTCCCGGTCGACGCCTATTCCCATACCACCGGTTTCTCCGGTGTACAGCAACCGGGTCTGACCGGGCAGGTCAAAGAAGATGTAATCGCCCGTTTTTACGAGTTGGGCGTCGATATCAGCAATGGCGAAATTTCATTTTCACCGGTGTTGATCAAACGAAGTGAATTCATCCCGGAGCCACAGACATGGCACTTTTCCGTGGGCGGGGAAATGCAATCCGAAGAGCTGGATGCCGGTTCCATGGCTTTCACCCTCTGTGGCGTGCCGGTTGTTTACCGGCTGGCTGAAAACAGCAGCATTCAAGTTTTTACTGATCATGCTGAGCCGGAACACATAGCCGGTAACCGGTTGGGTGTTGCCTGGAGTCAGTCCCTGTTTCGACGTGAAAAACGTATTCAAAAGTTAATCGTTGAAATTCCAGCGGAAAAACTCAGAGCGTAAACCCGACATTCATGTCCACCGGGATATCGTCTCAAGTGACGACCCCCGGAATGTTGTAAACGTTTTCAAATACGGTAATAATGATCCGGAATAAATAGAAATCAGTCACGGGAAATAGCAATTGGCCCAGGCATCCATCAAGCAAGTCGCAGCAATTGCCGGGGTTTCAATTGCCACTGTTTCGCGGTGTATCAACAATCCGGCACAGGTCAGGGAACAAACCCGGATCAGGGTCCAGGCAGCCATTCTTGAAACGGGCTATTCGCCTAATACAATCGCGCAAAGTTTCAGACGCGGACGCACCAATGTCATCATGGTCGTTATGCCGTCAATAGGTGATCCGTTCTTCACCGATGTGATGCTCGGTATCCGCTCGGTGGTCTCCGAACATGGCTACTCCATTGTCATCAACGAGACCAATTTCAATACCATGACGGCCGAGGAAATCGGTGCGATCATGGTCTCCCGCCAGGCCGACGGATTTATCCTGTTGGCCAGTATCTTTCCATTTGGAAACGAGGTGCTGGCCAGGGCTGAAAAACGTTCCCAGCCGGTGGTGATAGGGTGCGAAACCATTTCAGCAACCCTGGCGGATATTCCCAGTGTCCACATCGATAATGTAGCCGCTGCCCGGGAGGCCACCGACTACCTCATTTCAAATGGCCACAAAAAAGTTGCGTTTATTTCCGGTCAGAGCACATCCCTGCTGACCAAGGACCGTGAGTTCGGTTATCGCGCAGCCATGCACAAAGCCCGATTACCCATTGAAGAAGGATGGGTGCTGGAGGGGAATCTCAGTATTGAGGGTGCAGGCAAAGCCTGTAGCAAACTGTTACGTCACGCAGAACCGCCAACCGCCATTTTCTGTGCAAATGATGAAATGGCCTTGGGCTGTATGCATGAAATCAAGCGTCAGGGCTTATCGGTTCCCGAAGATATTTCGGTCATGGGTTTCGATGATATTCGCTATGCGGAGGTGATGAATCCGGCACTAACCACCATTGCCCAACCCGCCAGGCAGATAGGCGAACGTGTCGCCATACGCTTGTTCAAGGCCATTGAGACCGGCAATCAGCCCAACAATCAACCGGTAATTTTGCCGCACAAACTGATCGTACGAGAATCAGTCACGATGCTTGCAAACTGAGGCGTCGAATTCAATTTGTAGTGTGCTATCTTCCTGCACCATAAAAACCCTGTCGAATTTCCTGGAATTACTCGTCTAAAAACTCCCAGGTATCAGCACCATCAAACTTCCGCAGGGGAATACCGGCAGTCTCATCCCTTGGCATCATGCGCGTGTTGATAGCAACCCGGCTATCGTCATTTTTCTCGACACTTTCATAATGCGTAGTGCAACCGCAGGTTCTGCAGTGATAAAACTCAATGCATTTATCACCCCATAAATAGGCTGTTCTCACAGTGGGAGACCCGGAAATACGCACCTGCTGGCGGGTGTAATAAGCCCATTGCGCCCCCAGGCGGTGGCATATGGAACAGGTGCATTCTGTCAATGTATGCGGCTTTTCATCCACCTCTAATTTAATGGCACCACAGTGACAGGACGCTGATAACATGAGTTGTTTATGCCTCCACCGGTCTGACGCAATTTTCGTAATGTGGTTTGATATTGGTTCTTTTCCCTGACATGACACGTACCTTTAATTGAGCTTCTTTACTTACTCATCATAGGTCACGTTTTACAAAATAACATGTCATTGTTGACGGGTTTTGCTTGCGAGTGTCCGAATACCACGAGATGGCTTACAATCCATCGTAATGAATGAAAATAAATACAATCAAGCTGAGTGGCACCAGGTCAGTGCCAGCGAGGCAGCTCAACGACTTGGTGTCGACCCGACAACCGGACTCAGTTCTGAAGAAGCCGCCACCCGGTTTCAGCATTATGGTCCCAACCGCTTAAAAGAAGTGCCGCCCAGAAGCCGCTGGCTTTTACTGGCTGATCAGTTCAAGGGCGTTCTTATCCTGGTGCTGATCGGTGCAGCGGTACTCGCCGCCTTCATCGGAGCGCTGACCGACTCTTTAGTGATCCTGATAGTGGTGATGATAAACGCCGTGCTGGGCTTTACCCAGGAACACCGGGCCGAGCAATCACTCGCTGCATTGAAAAACATGCTTGCCCCGACGGCGGAAGTACGCCGCGACGGAAAGGCAATGACAGTGTCAGCTGATGAACTGGTACCCGGTGACATCGTATTGCTAGGCTCCGGTGACAGGGTACCCTCCGATGGCCGTGTGATTGCGGCTCACACCTTTGAAGTTGATGAATCTTCGTTGACGGGTGAATCACTGACCGTCTGCAAGCAGGTCGATTCTCTGGACGACTCTGATGTTCCATTAGCGAAACGAGCCAATCTTTTTTATATGAATACCACGGTGACCCGCGGCCGTGCTGAAATGGTGGTAACCGCCACCGGTATGAACACAGAACTGGGTTTGTTGGCCGGCATGCTGGTGGAAGCCGAGGAATCACCAACACCGCTGCAAATACAACTGGATCACCTGGGTAGGCGGCTTGCGCTGATCGCCGGTATCGTCGTCGTATTCATGCTGATCGCAGGCTTACTGAGAGGCGAGCCCTGGGTCATCATGGTCATGACCGCGATAGCACTGGCCGTTGCTGCGATCCCTGAAGGTCTGCCCGCCGTGGTAACCGTCACCCTGGCAATCGGCCTGCAGCGCATGGCCCGCAACCAGGCGATTGTCAAACGCCTTGCTGCCGTGGAAACCCTCGGTTGCACCTCGGTCATCTGCTCCGACAAAACCGGTACATTGACTGTGAACCAGATGACCGTCCGAAAACTCTACACCAGTGGCCAGCATCTCAAGGTCAGCGGTGAAGGTTACGATACTGCAGGCGAGATCACGGGCAGCAACTCCAACCTGCCGGATTTGGAGCCCCTGCTGAAACCGGTTGCACTTTGCAACGACTCCGCATTGCGTGCTGGAAAGGTCATCGGTGACCCGATGGACGGGGCCTTGATGACGGTTGCGATGAAAGGGGGATTTGACCCTGAATCACTACAACGGCACTGTCCTCGTATTGCCGAGATACCTTTTGATAGCGAACACAAATACCAGGCGACCTTCCACCTTGATGGCGAACGTGTTTGCATCATGGTCAAGGGTGCACCGGAAGTTTTGCTGAACAATTGCAAGACGGTATTTGACGAAAACGGTAATCGACCACTGGATGCTGAGCAAAAAAAGCATATTGAAAACGCCAACGAGGAAATGGCGAATACCGGCCTGCGGGTACTGGCCGTCGCCTGTACCGAACTGCCAGTGCGGGACTTCGTGCCAAACGGTAACCTGTTTGTTTATGTGAAAGACCTCGTATTCACCGGTCTTGTTGGTCTGATGGATCCACCCAGACCTGAAGCCCGGGATGCCATCGCACTGTGTAATGAGGCCGGCATCTCGATCAAGATGATCACAGGCGACCAGAAAACCACGGCCGCCGCGATCGCCAGCGAACTGGGTATTGTTGGAACGGTCGTGACCAACGCCGAACTCGACGCCATGAGCGATGCCCAGTTATCCGCCGGAATTGATGAAATGGGTGTTTTCACCCGTGCCACACCTGAACAGAAAGTGCGTATTGTGCTGGCGCTCAAGGCGCGTGGTCATGTTACCGCGATGACCGGTGACGGCGTAAATGACGCGCCGGCACTCAAAACCGCCGATATAGGGGTGGCCATGGGCCTCAGCGGTACCGATGTTGCCAGGGAAGCGGCCACCATGGTGCTGACCGATGATAATTTTGCGACCATCGTGAAAGCGGTGAAGGAAGGTCGCACCATTTACGATAACATCGTCAAATTCGTGCGTTTCCAACTGTCTACGAATATTGGTGCAATTTTAACCGTACTGATAGCACCGTTTTTGGGCCTGCCCTTGCCCTTTACCCCGATTCAGTTGTTGTGGGTCAACATTATTATGGATGGGCCGCCCGCCATGGCACTGGGTGTTGACCCGGCACAACCGGATACGATGTCCCACCCGCCCCGAAAAACTATCGATCGAATTCTGAAATTACGACTTTTGGGTAAATTGGTGAGTTACGGGTTGATCATGATGATCGGCACCCTGGGCGTACTGTGGTGGGGAATGCAAAACGGGTCAGCAATTTATGCGCAAAGCCTGGCTTTCACAACCTTTGTATTGTTCCAGGTATTCAACGCCTTCAATGCCCGGGTGGCCAAGAGAAGCACATTCAATGCGAATTTCTTCCGCAATCGTACGCTGTGGATTGCACTGATCGGAGTGGTTGTCTTGCAGGTGCTGGCAGTGCAATGGCCACCGGCACAGGCCATTTTTGATGTTGAGGCACTCGCGCCTTCTGACTGGCTGTTGGCCACAGCGGTTGCCAGTTCTGTATTACTTCTTGAAGAGTTCCGGAAATTGATCAGGCGGATCTTCTGGCAATGAGTATCCTGCGCAACCATTTTGCTCCAGAATCAAGGTGAACGATTAAAGCTTGTTAACGAAGTCCTTGACACGATCGACTATCGGCCTTAAATCACTGGCCAGAGCATTGATTTCTTCCCATTTTTTATCCCGTGCAGCGGTCTCCAGGGCAAAACACAAATCCGCCAGGGGATTCGCCCCAACCGTGCGTGCCGACGACTTGAGTTTATGGGCATGAAACCCGACCTGTTCCATGTCATGTTGCCTGAATGCCGTTTCAAACTGAGCAGCGATTTCATCCGCCTGCGAGGTGAACTTTTGCAATATCATCTGTTGTGCTTTGCGATCATCCGCAAAAATACGGTTCAATACCTCTAAATCAACATCAACATCAACATCAGCATCAGCATCAGCATCAGCATCCGGAGGGTCTTTGCGCTTAACCTGTTCAACTACAACCTGGTCGTGGGGAACAGGTTCTTCTGGCAATTCAACTGATGATGGCATTTGAGGTGTATCACCCCGGTCCGGCAACCACTTGATAATGGTTGAGAACAGGTTAGCCGGTTCTACCGGCTTGCCTATAAAGCCTTCCATGCCCGCCTCCCGACATGCCAACTGGTCCTCTTTAAATACATTGGCCGTCATGGCCAGGATGGGAGTATCCAAATTACCGGCCCCCGACTTGACATTCGAGCGAATCAGACGTGTTGCTTCAAGACCATCGACCTCGGGCATCTGGATATCCATCAGAATCAGGTCATAATGATTCTCGCGCGCCATTGCCACGGCGATACGTCCGTTTTTGGCTGTATCCACGATCAATCCCACACCGGATAACAGGGCCACTGCCACCTCAAGGTTGATGGCATTGTCTTCAGCCAACAGTATTCGTGAATCGGCATACCTGTCCCGCAACTGTCGTTCAGCATCCTCTACAAAACCAGAGGCCTCCCCACTCGTTTGGCTGTTACCACAACCAAACCAGGCTGTAAACCAGAACGTACTGCCCTTGCCCAACTCACTTTCTGCACCAGCCTCACCATCCATCATGAGCACCAGGCGACGGGTGATGGCAAGACCAAGCCCGGTACCGCCGTGAACACGCGTGGCAGTGGCATCACCCTGCGCAAAAGCTTCAAACAGGCCAGGTAAAGAATCTGCAGCAACTCCTATGCCGTTGTCCTGCACTTCGAAATGAACCAGTATTTTGCTATCAGTCTCTTGCAGCACTCTGGCGCGTAGATAAAGAGGGCCCTCCTCGGTGAACTTGATTGCGTTTCCGACATAGTTAAACAGTGCCTGGCGAAGGCGGGTTGCATCACCCTTGAGCCAGATGGGTTTATCCCCCATGTCCACATTGATCGTCAATCCCTTGATCAAAAGCTCTTCGCGGAACAACGACTTGATATGGTCAAAAACCTCACCCAGGCAAAAATTTGATTTTTCCAGGGTCAGCTTGCCGGCTTCAATTTTTGAAAGGTCAAGAATGTCATTGATAATTGAAAGCAGATGTCCTGCAGAGGATTCAATTTTTGTCAAACGGGCAACCTGGTCCTGCCTTGGATTTTGCCGCCTCAACAGGTGAGTAAGCCCGATGATGGCGTTCATCGGTGTACGAATTTCGTGACTCATATTGGCCAGGAAGACACTTTTGGCCAAGTTTGCAGACTCGGCTTTCTCCCTGGCCTCGGCCAACTGTGCAGTGCGCTCTTCCACCAGTTCTTCAAGATGATGGCGGTGGGCTTCGAGTTCCTGCGTCAGTTGTTTTTTCTCGGTGATATCATCCTTGACCGCCACGTAATGAGTAACCGTTCCACTCGAGCTGCGTATCGGGGTGATGATGGCATGCTCAATGTACTCTCTGCCAAATTTGTTCTGATTGAAAAATTCACCCTGCCAGGCACGACCATTTGACAAGGCAGTCCACATAGACTGATAGGTTTCCGGCGGTGTTTTGCCAGACTGCAGAAAACGGGGGTTTACTCCAATGACCTCCTCCCGGGAATACGCTGTCGCCTCTAAAAAGGCTTCGTTGACATATTCGATCTCTGCCTTGAGGTTGGTGATTACGATGCTCTCAGGGCTTTGCTCGACAGCCTGGGCCAATTTGCGCAGCTCGCTCTCCATACGTAAGCGATCATCAATGTCTCGCACCACCGCCACATAAACAGGTGGGTGCTCATCCATGTACTGCAGGTGTATCTCAACAGGGTACATGGTCTGATCTTTGCGGCGATGAACGGTTGTCAGAACCAGTTCCGGTTGTTGGCCGGTGCGAAGCGGCTCAATCAGCTTTGCAAGTATCTCTTTGGTAAATTGCGGTTGAATTTCCACCGGTGTCATGCATCGCAATTCCTCCATTGAATAGCCCAGGTTGGATTGCGCCACCTTGTTCACATCAATGAAACGCGTTGTCTGACTGTCAAAAATCAGAATTTCATTCAGACTGTTTTCGAGTACGCGGCTAAAGCGTGTCGACCTGCTCTCCAGGCGACGACGCTGGATGATGCGCCACATTTCATTGGCTATCAGCTGCACGGTTTCCTTCTCGAGATCGGTATATTCACTTTCCCTGTTGCCGATTCCAACAACCAGGATAGCCTGGCCATCATCGATAACCGGTACGCAAATCAGGCGTTCTAATTCAGCTTTCCCCCCGGGCAAACCGTGTTGATGCTCATAGTCTGCATACTGATTGAACATCACAGTAGAGAGTTGACGCTGAGCATCCGCACAGACACCCGCCTCGTCGATAGGGTGATCCGCATCATCGCCTGTCTCGAAATACTCTTCCAGTGTACGCTCCGACCAGATGGTCAATTCAGTAGTGCTCTCTTCGTTAACATAAAAATGCAGGAATGAGATATTGCTGTAAGTGAGGTCCTCGACGAGGTCCAGGCCAGCCTTGATGAAAGCCTTTTCTTCTTCCTTCTCGGCAATGAGTGCCAGTTTCTGCATTGCTTCAGCGCGACGGGTCTGGAGCAACATGAACTCATCATGTAGTTTGTGTTGAGTTATATCCCGGCCAACACCCAATACACCAATAAGGTCACCTTCGGGTTGGTACATGGGTACTTTAATGATTTCAATCAGCTCCACATGTCCGTCATCAGCAAACCTTATCTGTTCTTCATTGATGCAACGTTTACCGGTTGCCATCGCCTGTTCGTCCTGCTCGCGATAGGATTCCGCCTGTTGCTTATCCATAAAGTCGTCATCGGTTTTGCCGACAATCTGATCTTCAACCGCACCAAGGTATCGTTCAAACCTGTGATTGCAGGCGAGGTAGTTACCTTGCCGGTCCTTCAGCCAGACCAGGTCAGGTAGCGTATTGATCAGTGCGCGCCATTGAACCTGCTTGAGCTTGCGCTCAGTATCCTTAAGTTCATGCTCAACTTTATGGGTACCTTTGGCATCACCCAAAGCTTTTTCAATTGCGGGGAACAGTCGCGACAGATTTTCCTTGCTAATAAAATCATCTGCTCCATTCTTCAGCAGGCTGATCGCATTTTCAAAGTAAGCCATATCCGAAAGTATGAGAAACGGCAATTCTGGTGACGTTTTCTTACAAACATCCAACACCTCTGCCGCAATGGCTCCGTCGTGGGCGCACATACCACAGAGAACAACATCCCAGCTCTGCTGATTCAAAGCGGTTTGCAGGCCCTCCACGCTTTCCACTCGGTCCAAACTCAGCGCAGGCCAGCGTTTGCACAGTTGCTCTTCAATAAGTGATGGTTCTG
Organism: Lysobacterales bacterium; assembly: GCA_033791845.1. Taxonomy (GTDB): domain Bacteria; phylum Pseudomonadota; class Gammaproteobacteria; order Xanthomonadales; family SZUA-36; genus SZUA-36. The sequence goes on from JASJFX010000104.1 coordinate 20,161, forward strand.
TGCTTGTATCACCAATGATCAGTACACGTAACGGTCTCGACATTTTTTCCCTTTCAGTCTGTTACCGCTTGGATAAACAGTTATTAAGCCCGGTGCCACTTAAGGACCAAATGAACCTGTTAACTATGCAGGTTCGCATTAAAAACTTCCGATCCTGCCCCAACATTATGCGCATTTTGAGGGCTATTTTATTACTTTGACCTTTTCCATGTCATTTGTAAGCTGCAAATATTCACAGTCACACTACTGCAAAATAGCCAGTATAGTACTTATATCATGAAATTTACCCGCTTATTGCAATACATCACACCTCACCGCGTCACGCTGCTACTGGTGTTGGTGTTGCTAGTTGGGGATAGCCTGGCGGCTCTGACCCAACCGTGGATTGCTGGCAAGCTGGCCTCGGCGGCACTGGATGGCGGTGGCGGAAATGATTTTGTCAGGATACAGCAGGTCCTGCTGTTATGGCTGGGACTCATCACGGTAAAAAGCATCCTGGGTTTCTTCAGCAGCTACCTGATCGGCAACACCGGCGAGAGAATGGCTGCAAGGCTGCGCAAACGTGTTTATGAACACATACAGGTCTTGCCCATCGCTTATTTCCAGACACACCGGCGGGGAGAGTCCCTTTCGCTATTGAGCAATGATGCCTTGGTCATCAGTAACTTCGTGACCACTACACTGGTATCAATGCTGCCGTTGCTACTGACCTTTTTTGGTGCGTTTTACATCATGACGCGCCTGGATCTCCAGATCGCGCTGGTTGCAGTGCTGCTGCTGCCGGTCTATTACATTGCGATGAAGTTGATAGGTCTGAAAATACGCCCGATTGCCACTGACTGGGTGCAGGCCTGGACCCGCATGGTTTCCTTTGTCGAGGAAAACCTCGGTCTCCTGCCGGTGATCAAATCCTTCGGCCGCGAGAAAGTGGAAACACAACGTTTTGATTCACGCAATAAAGAGCTGTTGATCCTTTCCAAACGACAGATCCTGGTGCAATCGATACTTGCACCGGCGATCAGTTTTCTGGCCGCTGCCGGCCTGTTGCTCTTGCTCTGGCTGGGAATTAAGCATGTCGTCATCCATGAAATCACCCCGGGCGCCCTGGTCAGTCTCTTGCTTTACGCCATGCTGATGACCCGCCCCATATCGGGGCTGGCCAATGTTTACGGGGAGGTTCAGCGTGCCCGTGGTGCGGCAGAGCGGTTAGTAGATTTTTTTAGTGAGCAACCCGAGCCACCCGAGTCGGGCCTGCCCACTTTGGATCAGGTCAAGGGCCATATCAGGTTCGAGCGGGTGAGCTTTGCATACCCCGGCAGGGTCCCCTTGTTGCGGGATATGGATTTTGAAATCAAGGCCGGTGAGACCATTGCATTAACCGGACTCAACGGCTCCGGCAAAAGTACACTTGCCTATCTGTTGATGCGGTTTATTCAACCCACTTCAGGCCGTGTAACGATTGATGGCAAGGACATCAGCAAATACAGCCTGGAAAGCATACGTCACAGCATCGGCCTGGTTGCGCAGCATACGTTGCTGTTAAATGGCAGCGTGGCAGAAAATATCGCTTATGGACGATATGAGGCAAGTAAGGAAGATATTGAACGGGCCGCACGGGCATCCGGTGCGCACGAGTTCATCATCGAGTTGCCTGATGGCTACGATACGACCATCGGTGACCAGGGGATACGTCTTTCAGGCGGGCAACGTCAAAAACTGTCGCTGGCCAGGACACTGTTAACCGATCCACCTATCCTTATCCTCGACGAGGCTACGGCCATGTTTGATCCCCAGGGCGAGGAGGATTTTATTGACGGATGCAGCGACCTGCTGGAACAGCGCACCGTCATATTGATTACCCATCGTCCTGTAACCGTGGCGCTGGCGAACAGGGTGGTAAAAATGCAGGATGCCAGGGTGGTGCCAGGAGCCCATTTCTAAGCTGTTTTGTAAATTCCGTGCCTCAGGTCTGGGGGGGGTATATTCAGGATATATGCGTCCGGAAATAGTCTATTGTTGGCTTTAACCCCTCATCCAGGGTGATGCCCGGCTCCCAACCCAGTTCCTCTTTGGCCTGTGTGATGTCCGGTTGTCTCTGGGTCGGGTCATCCTGGGGTAGCGGCTCAAAAATCAAGTTGGATTTTGAGCCGGTCATGTTGATGACCTTTTCAGCAAGCTCCCTGATGGTGAATTCACCCGGGTTTCCCAGGTTAACCGGGCCGGTAAATTCCTCTCTTGAATTCATCAGGCTGATAAGACCGTTAACCAGATCCTCTACATAGCAGAATGAGCGGGACTGGTTACCATCACCATTAATGGTGATGTCTTGACCCTGCAATGCCTGCATGATGAAGTTGGACACCACGCGACCGTCATTTGGCAGCATCCTGGGCCCATAGGTATTGAAAATCCTGGCGACCTTTATTTTCGTGTTGTGTTGGCGGCGGTAGTCAAAAAACAGGGTTTCAGCACAACGTTTACCCTCGTCATAACAGGAACGTATGCCGATGGGGTTTACATTACCCCAATAATCTTCTGTTTGCGGGTGTATTTCAGGGTCGCCATACACTTCACTTGTCGATGCCTGCAGGATTCGCGCATCCGTGCGTTTGGCCAGACCCAGCATGTTAATTGCACCATGAACACTGGTTTTAGTGGTCTGGACAGGATCTCGCTGGTAATGGATAGGAGATGCCGGGCAGGCCATGTTGAAGATCTGGTCAACTTCAACATAAAGGGGGAAAGTGACATCGTGACGCATGAGTTCAAAATTCGGGTGTTCGAGCAGGTGGATGATGTTACGTCTTGTACTGGTGTAAAAATTATCCACACACAAAACATCATGGCCCTGGTTCAGCAGACGTTCGGATAGATGGGAGCCAAGAAAGCCGGCCCCGCCGGTGATCAGAATTCTTTTTGATGACGTGCTCATGATTCTCCCTGCATTATGCCCCTGGTCCCCTATAAAACACCCGTGGTCAGCAAACCTGGTTCACCGCCTTGGGTCCCGAATATATTAACACTCCATACGAGTGTCCACTCATGTCCACTTATGTCTAACCCGTTCTGCGTGAGCAGTGATTCAGCCATCTATTTTAACTGGAACAGGCTTTAACCCAAATCATCGGGGTCGGTAGGCCTTATCCCTGATCATCATGACCGGCCATAACGCATGTGCCAGCGCCTGTCGCTCCAGTTCCCGGTTGGGTTCAGGATCCGGCTTGAGAATACCGCCCGGTTGATACAAAAAGGTCTTCCTGGGCAATTTAGGCTGCATGATGACTATCTTGCCGTCCACCAGCCAGCCCTGTGTGTCGTGGAATTGCATCTGCGCCCGGCCACCACCCTGGTAATACTCCGGCCTGGTCAGATCACGACCAATTGCCGGGTGCCGGCTGTCTACACCCATCAACGATAGCAAGGTGGGTAGCAGGTCAACCTGACTGGTGATACCAGGCACAAGCCGTGGTTCAATGCCCGCTCCCAAAATGACACCGGGAACATGGAAGCGCTCAACCGGAATCAGGTTAGCACCCTTAACCCGTGAGTTGTGATCCGAGACTACCAGAAATATCGTGTTATCCCAGTAGTCGGAGCCCCTTGCCATGGCCATAAACCGGCCCAGCGCGTAGTCAGCATAGGCCACAGCCATTCCCCGCGGACCATCCGGACCGGTGCGGGTCTCTACCTTTCCTTCCGGAATCTCGAACGGTTTGTGATTGCTGGATGAAAATACAAGGCTGAAGAATGGCTGGTCACGTTCAACACTCAGGTATTCGTGCGCTTTCAGAAAAAGATCTTCATCTGATACACCCCAGGTGGCCACGAATTGGGGGTCTTCAAAATCCTTCTGATCGATAACTGTCTGAAAACCGTTGTTTAAAAAGAACCGCCGCATATTGTCAAAATGCGCTGACCCGCCATAAATAAAACTTGTCTGGTAGTTTTGTTCCTGCAAAACGTTGGCGATGGTAAAAAAATCCTTCTGTGTTTCAGTCAGTTTGACAACACTGCGTTTTGCTGTGGGGGGGAAGCCGGAAACAATTGCCTCGATACCACGGACCGAACGGGTACCGGTTGCATAGAGCCGTTCGAACCAGATGCCCTCATCAGAAAGCGCATCCAGGTTTGGCGTCAGGTCTTTACCGCCCAGGCTGCCAACAAACTCAGCACCCAGGCTTTCTTCCAGAACGATCACAAGGTTCAACGGCCGGTCCAGACGCCGTGTCGCCAGCTGATCGTGCATTGTGGGTGTGTCGCTTTGCAAGTCGACCTGGTCTGTGAGACCCGCTCTTTCGACAACGAGCCGAAGTGCCTCGTTTTCATCCATTTTGCCGTAATTTGCAGATCCGCCCTTTGCATCACGATGCTGTTCATAGATGGCATAAATCAGGGTATAGGGTGAATTAAGCGGTAACTGATTGACCATGGAATCCGTGGTAAAGGCCACAGTACTTGGATTCACCGGATGATGATCCATCGTTGAACGAATCATGGCGAATATCAAAACTGCCATCACCGGCGTCAATAACAAAGCACCGGGCAGCCGTCGATGGGATGGAGCTTGAGTGATGCGCCTTGTCAGCTGCCAGGCCAACACTGCCGATAGCAGTGTTGCAATAGCCACCACCGCCATCAGAACGCCATATGAGGTCAGGAGCATTGAGAAAATCTCCCGGGGGTACTTCAGGTATTCAACATAGATGTAATTTGGCCGCGCATCGTATTGATCTATGTAGGGGATCGTACCCATTTCCACCCACACAATGAAGAAAGTCACCACGACCAGGTAGCTCCGCAGCAAATATGCGCCGGTTCTACGCCCCGATATCCAGGGTGCTGCCAGCAAAGCCGGACCCACCAGCATGCCCATCAATACAAGATCAAACCGAATACCCTGCAACAGGATAAACCAGCTCCCGCCGGTGGGTGAGATGCGGTCCCAATACCAGGCTAGCAGCAACAAACGCGACAGGCTCAGCAATAGCATCAAAAAACCGAGCACACGCAATGGGGCTGCAAGTGATCGTACGGAATTCATTGTTCCTGACAACATTATTCAGCTGGATTCCGGCGTGGCGAGAAACCGGAAATATGCGAATTTTTGTTGATTGCCTGCGGGGGTGAGGTGAACATCAAAACCTGTTTCTATCATTTCAAAACCCGGCCCTAACTCCGTGATCAATTTGTCTGCATTATATTGAACAATATCAAGGCCGCTGCATTTTTTCGGCCCGTCGATAGCAAAGGCCATCATAATAATATGCCCGCCCGGCTCAACTGATTGCTTTAGGACTTTAATATAACTTTCTCTGTCAGCACGGCTGGTTAAGAAATGAAACACCGCCCGGTCATGCCATAGGGCAAAGCTGTGGGGTGGTTTGAAGCAGGTTACATCCTCTTCGTACCAATGCACCTTGCCTGGTTTGTCAACACATCTGTGTTTCGCATGAGCAAGTGCACTTGCCGATACATCCAGAACGCTAACATTGCTATAACCTGAATCGCAAAGCTCGCCCACCAGCGTTGATGCGCCCCCGCCAATGTCAATAATCGATGCATCAAACGCAAGATCGGTATTTGCTATTAACTGTAGTGACAAAACCGGGAACGGCTGGTACCAACTCACCTCATCCGGCGATTTGTTTTGATATACCTTTTCCCAGTGTTCTTTTCTGACAGACATAACCGTGCCTTTATTACCGATTTACTGAATTCGGGTCCAACTTGTTATTATACTAGTGTGACAGGGTAAGCCCGGAAACAATCTTGCCGGCGATTCGAACAGTACGATGCTGGAAACTGAATTGTTTTTTTATGGTCAATAAACTGAGGGGTGGATCAACAGGAGTAGCAATTATGATTTTAAACAGAATTTCATTTGCCATTTTGGTATTGGTGTTTGGTATTGCCGCTATCTCGCCGGCCTGGTCGAAGAGCAAGCCAGCGGTGGACAGTGATGGCATGGAACTCGTCAAAGACTCTGAACTGGCCACCGTTTATGCTGATCCGGGTGCTGATTTGAGTATTTACAATAGCGTTTGGCTGCAGGACGCCACCGTCGCATTCAAGAAAAACTGGCAACGAGACCAGCAAAGAACTTCCACTCGTATGCGCATCAGAACCAGTGACATGGAGAAAATCCAGGATGATGTTGCAACCTTATTCCGGGAAGTCTTTACCAAGGAACTGACTGAAGGCGGATACCAGCTGGTGGAAGAAGCGGGTGAGGATGTGCTACTGGTGAAGCCTGCCATTGTCAATCTTGACGTCGTTGCGCCGGACCTTCAAAGCACCGGATCCTTCAGCAGGTCTTATTCTACCAGGGCCGGTGAAATGACACTGAACGTTGAGCTTTTTGATTCCCTGACGAATGACAAAATAGCCAGGGCGACCGACCGGAAACGCGACTACGACCGTGGTTATGCCGAGTGGCGGACCAGTGTGAATAACAGGGCCGTAGCAAGGCGAATGATGACCGTATGGGCCAAGGCATTAAGATCAGCCCTTGACGAAGCCAGGGCTTCGACCAACCGGACCGAATAGGTACCAGACCGGACCTTATTCCGAGGTTCGGAACCGCCGGATTCTTTCCGGCGGTTAAATTGCAGTCCAAAAAATGTTCAGGTTCGAGGGCGCGAATTTAAAGCAATTAGCGCATACTCCTCACTGGTTTCCAGCATTACACATCCGGGTAGCGAGCATGAATACCGACACGGTGAAAACATTTGACCAATTAGGCCTGCAGCAGTCACTTCTGAAGGTTCTGGATGAAGTGGGTTATGAAACTCCCTCGCCGATCCAGGCACAGACAATTCCTTATATGCTGGAAGGCAAGGATGTCGTTGGCCAGGCACAGACAGGTACAGGCAAAACCGCCGCATTTGCACTGCCGATATTGTCCCGGCTCGATATAAAGCAGAAAGACCCGCAGGTATTGGTGCTTGCACCTACACGTGAACTGGCTATCCAGGTAGCTGAAGCCTTTCAAAAATATGCTCACCACATGAAGGGTTTTCATGTCTTGCCCATTTATGGAGGTCAGGACTACAGCGTGCAAATTCGTGCCCTGCAACGTGGTGTGCATGTGGTTGTAGGCACACCGGGGCGTGTCATGGATCATATTCGCCGCGGTACGCTGGTGCTGGACAAACTTGCCACGCTGGTACTGGATGAAGGCGATGAAATGCTGCGGATGGGTTTTATCGATGACGTGGAATGGATACTTGAAAAAACACCCCAAGATCGGCAAATCGCCCTGTTCTCAGCCACCATGCCACAGCAAATCCGCCGGATTGCCACCCGTTATCTGAATGAACCTGTCCAGGTGACCGTCAAGGTCAAGACCACCACGGCAGAAACCATCCGGCAACGCTTCTGGCCGGTGCAGGGCTTTCATAAGCTCGATGCGCTGACGCGTATTCTCGAAGCTGAACCCTTCGATGCCATGCTGATTTTTGTGCGCACCAAGCTTGCCACGGTTGATTTGTCTGAAAAACTCGAAGCCCGTGGTTATGCTTCGGCGCCTCTCAATGGTGATATTCAGCAAAAACAGCGTGAGCGTACCGTCGATCGTTTGAAAAACGGCAAACTGGATATCGTTGTGGCCACCGATGTGGCGGCACGCGGTCTCGATGTTACTCGCATCAGCCATGTCGTCAATTACGATATCCCAACCGACACGGAGGCTTATGTGCATCGTATCGGCCGCACCGGCCGGGCCGGCCGTGAAGGCGATGCCATATTGTTTGTCACTCCACGTGAAAAACGTATGTTATACGCCATTGAAAATGCCACCAGGAAGAAGATTGATCTCATGGAGCTGCCTTCCACTGATGTCATCAACAACAAGCGTATCGATAAATTTAAACAACGTATCACCGACACCCTCGAAAATGTGGATCTGGGTCTGTTTTCCAGGATGATTGAAGAATATCAGCAGGAACAGGATGCACCCCCGCTACAAATCGCGGCCGCCCTGGCGCAGTTACTCCAGGGTGATTCTCCATTCCTGTTACAGAACAATCCCCACCGGGTTGCAAACAAGAGTTGGGATAAGGAAAGCCGGCCGGGACGTGACAAAAAAAGCAGAAACGATGCACCTTCCCGGCGCAGACCATCCCAGAACAAAGGAAATGACGGTCCACCCTCCGAAGGAATGGAGCGTTACCGGCTTGCCGTGGGTCACGACCATGGGGTGATGCCCGGCAATATTGTCGGCGCCATCGCCAATGAGGCCGATATAAGTGGCAATAACATCGGCCGCATCAATATCTACGACGATTACACCCTGATTGACCTGCCCGCCGGTATGCCAAATGAGACCCTCAATACCCTTAAAAAAATCTGGGTAGCAGGCCAAAAACTGGGTATCACCCGCCTTGGAGACAGACAAAAACAGTCTGATCCGGCAAAGCCCTCCTCACCCAGGGGTAAACACAAACTCTCCTTGCCAAAAGGCAAGACTCACAAAAAGAAAAACACGAAGCCAAAAAGAAAACCCAAAAACAGACGCCCGTAGGGTGCGTAATTTATAACGCACCATTTGTACCAACCAATGGAAATCCAAACCCGTAGGGTGCGTTATTTATAACGCACCATTTGTACCTCCATTTGTACCGACCAATGGAAAACGCGTGGGTAACAAGTTACCCACCCTACAATGCCTATCCTCATCGGGCGGCCAAGAGAGTTAGAATATACCTGCCATTGGGCAAACCACTCAAATGCCAAAAAAAACCAATGCCAAGAAACATTAAGATACTACCCAGCGGTCGCAACTTCCCCTCCGAAGGCAACCTGACGCTTCTTGAAGCCGGTCTGCACTCGGGCCTCGCACTCGGTTACGGTTGTAGTAATGGCAATTGTGGTGAGTGCCTGGCCAAAATAGTTTCCGGTGAAGTGCGGCAGGTACGGCACCACGATTACGTGATAAGCGAGGAGGCAAGAAGCACAGGTCATGTGCTAATGTGCTGCAACAGCGCGGTTACCGATATCATCCTCGAGGCTCCGGAAGCCCAAAGCAGCAAAGAAATACCCCGACAACACATCACCGCCAAGGTAAGAAACATCGAATTCGTCAACGCTGATGTTGCCCTTTTACACCTGAAAACACCACGCACCCAGCGCTTGCGTTTCCTCGCTGGCCAGCACGTGCAACTGGGTGGTGCAGAGCTGCCCACGGCTACTCATGCAATCAGCAGTTGCCCCTGCGACGACATGAATCTTCACTTCCAAATACCCAGGCTTAAAGGCGATGAATTTTCAGACCTGATTTTCAACCACCTCAAAAAAGGCGCCCCGATCGACATCAACGGACCCGAAGGTGATTTTGTTTTTGATGAGGGTTCGAACCGGTCACTGGTTTTCATTGCCTGGCACACAGGCTTTGCACCTGTCAGGAGCCTGATTGAGCACGTCATGGCCCTGGAAGTGGCCCACAGCATGCATTTGATCTGGATGACCCGTAGTATGAAAGACCGCTACCAGGATAATCTCTGCAGGTCATGGCAGGATGCCTTTGAAAACTTTCACTACCTACCTATCGATGCTGACCCGGGTGACGGAACAATTGGCACTGCGTCAACATTTAAGCTGCTTGATATCAAGCCGGCAGATCTGGGCAACTATGATTTTTACGTCGCCGGAAACAAAACATTCATAAACGCTTATGAGCAAAGAACCCATTGGCGGTTTACGACCATCCCGCCGGTATCAGCTAAACGTGGGTAATTACTTTTCAATGGACAAAAAAAACGGGCGCTGGTTTAACCGGCACCCGTTTCGACTAATCTTAGATCTACGACTTAGAGAGCAACAACCTTGGTTGCGCACGGGCCTTTCTGGCCTTGTCCTACTTCGTATTCTACTTGTTGGCCGTCATTCAATGTTGCATAACCATCAGTTTGGATTTCTGAATGGTGAACGAACAAATCTTTGCTGCCATCTTCTGGTGTGATGAATCCATAGCCTTTCCCCGCATCAAACCATTTTACTGTACCTGTACTCATAACCTTGATTCCTTAATAAATTAATTAACTACTTTCAATCTTACATCCTGCCAACCGGCAGAAATTACAACAACAATTACGTGCTCAAAAAAGCTCAAATTGCTATTTTTCTTCTTCACGAAGCTTTTTTAGAGCCGTAAAAGAAACCATTGTACCACGGTTATGTTCAGGATGAACGGTATATCGCGGGTGAGCACATGGACAAGGTGAGGCCGGTACCCGGCCGAGAGGGTGGCCTGGGCCATGTGCGACGCGATTGTGTCAGTTTTGCACGGCTTGTAATTTGATGTGCGACGCGACTGTGTCAGTTTTGCACGGCCTGTAATTTGAAGTGCAGATACTATTTATCACTGAATCTCCGCCATCTCCATTTTGGCCAAAAATACTGCAGGTATGCCACAAGAGCAACATGATTTCAGCAAAGCATTCACAGCCAACGGACGCATTTAAAACGTGGTAACTTGGTGGTCACAACTAACAAGTCGAAGTGAACCATGAAATGGTAAAACGCAAATCCAAAGAAGCGCAAACCAAACTAAAAGGGTGCCTGGTAATCTCCTTGACTATTGTCTTTATAGTCACATCAGGAATCTTTTTTCTTACCACAGGTATACGGGACGCCAAGCGCGTTGAGCAAAGCCTGATTGACCGTTTCGGTTGGGCCAACCAATACACGCCTTCAGCCGACGGGTCGATTTCACCACAACGGATAGAGGCATTTATCCGCATTCGTGAAGCCTTGCAGCCTGATTGCGCTGACTACCAGGCTGTCCTGACCAGTATTACTCAACTTGAACAGCTTGAAGCTGATCAGGAGTCCTCTACAGCTGATGCCGCATCCGCCGGTCTGCAAGGCTTGAAAAGCGCGTTCAGTGCGGGACCCAGAATGGTGAAGTTTTCAACCAAGCGTAACCAGGCACTATTGAACGAAGAAATGGGTATTGGTGAATACCTCTATATTTATCTGACCAGCTATGGTGAACAACTTGCCAAAGAACCGGTTTCAGCTTTCTCGAGCATGGAGGAGGCTTATGTCAGTGAAAGGGCCCGAAGGGAGTTCGTGCAAATCCTTTCAAATCAACAACTGGCCCTGCAGGCCAGCGGATTACAATCCACCTACCCGGGTTTGGACAGCGATCTTGACACGGAGATTAAAGCTTTGAAAGATGGCTCGCATTCAGCACCCTGGCCCAATGGCCCCATTGGCAAAGCGCGGGAGTCATTAGTCCCTTACCAGTCTCAAATAGATGGCCTTTTTTGTTCCGGAATCGTCAAGATAGAGCTTCTGCAAAAGAACCGCGGGTTAAATTTCGAAGGTTAAAGCAGTTTCGTGGCCTGCTGCCTGATGACTTACACAGCCTGCGGGAGGACGTAGAAATATACCGAAATAAAATGGCAAATGCTGCCTAGTAAGACAAAAAGATGAAAAATGGCGTGGTTGAATTGCATTTTTTCAATGCTGTATATGACAGCACCGACGGTATAGGCGACACCACCGGCGACAAGCCAGATCAAACCCTCAGGTGAAAAGCTGTTAACCAGGGGTTTTACTGCGAATATGATGATCCAGCCCATGAAAACATACATCAGGGTGGATACCACATTGAATCTCCCTGTAAAGAAAAGTTTCAGGGTGACACCTATGATAGCCATACCCCAGGAAACACCGAAAATCGTCCAGCCCACCCAGCCATTGAGCGTGACAAGCGTAAACGGCGTGTAGGTGCCGGCAATAAGGATGTAGATGGTGGCATGGTCATTGATCCTTAAACGGGCTCTTACTTTTGGATCTTTTGCGCTGTGATACATGGTTGAGGCCGCATAAAGCGCAATTAAACTGATTCCGAAAATTCCGGCGCTAACAATAGCCAGGATACTGCCGGTAGCACTGGCACGAACTAGCATCAACAACAGGGCAACGATACTGAGAACCAGGCCAATGGAATGAGAAATGATATTGGTCTTTTCTTCCAGGGGTGAATAGTGATTCGTTGTGTCCACGTGTTTTAGTCCGCCATCCCTTGCTTTTCCCTGAACGTGCTCTTCTATGCCGGTCCTGCAATAACCGTTTTAGACTCGCCGCGCGCGTACATTACGCCCTTTGACTTTGCCGTTAGCCATGTAATTAAGTGCCTGGCGAAGGGCACTGCGTTCAATTGCAACGTAGCTGGACATATCAAAAATATCAATCTTGCCAATCTGCGATCCGGCCAGCCCGGCTTCACCCGTCAAGGCACCCAGAATATCACCGGGGCGCATTTTGTTTTTCCGGCCGGCATCAAGTTGAATCGTAATCATGGGTGATGTTAGTGAAAACCCCGGATCACGATCAAGTGAGGCGTAAACATCGCAGATACAAGGCTTTTTCAGATACTGCTCAATTGATTTAACCCGATACTGTTCGGATTCGGTGAATATGCTGAGCGCGATACCTTTTTCCCCTGCCCGTCCAGTACGTCCAATACGATGCACATAAATCTCGGGATCCCGCGGTAACTCATAATTTATCACTGCCGCCAAAGACTTGATGTCCAGACCACGGGCAGCGACATCGGTGGCGACCAGTACCGAACAACTGTTATTGGAAAACTGCACCAGCACCTGGTCACGTTCGCGTTGTTCCAGGTCACCATGAATGGCGAGCGATTCAATTTTACGACCGCTTAGAAAGCGTGCCACTTCGTCACATTCCTTTTTGGTATGGCAAAAGACCAGCGTGGTTTCAGGTTTGTAGTGTTCAAACAGGGCCAACAGGGTGTTATTACGTTCGTGTTTTTTAACCTCGTAGAACACCTGCTCAATCACGCCGGGTTTGTGTTCGCTCTCAACCGTCACCGTCACCGGGTCTCGTTGTATGGAGCGGCACATCTTTTTGATTTGCTCTGGATAGGTTGCTGAAAACATGAGCGTCTGGCGATTTTTGGGTGTCTGCGCGATGATCTCGGTCATGACGTCAAAGAAACCCATATCCAGCATCCGGTCCGCTTCATCCAGAACCAGGGTCTTCAGACCGTCGAGCTTCAGGGTCTCTTTACGTAAATGATCCTGAATACGCCCCGGTGTTCCAACAGCAATATGTGCCCCGTGTTCCAGCGAGCCCTTTTGCGGCCCGAACGGCTTGCCGCCGCACAATAGAACCAGCTTGATATTGGGTGTGCTGCGGGCCAGCCTGCGGAGCTCCTTGCCAACCTGGTCGGCCAGTTCGCGGGTTGGACACAAAATCAGGGCCTGTACACCAAAAAAGCGCGGATTAATCTGCTCCAATAAACCAATACCAAAAGCCGCTGTTTTACCGCTACCCGTTTTTGCCTGTGCGATTAGGTCCCTGCCTTTCAAAACGTGCGGTAGGCTTTGCTTCTGGACAGCCGTCATTTTCAGGTAACCAAGCGACTCCAGGTTCGCCAGTTGTGCTTTGGATAGGGAGAGAGATGAAAAACTGTCACTGGCCATACTTTCTATTCCTTTAAGGTTGTACTGGCCAGTAACCTATCCAGGTGGTCGGCAAAAGATTTACGGTCACCCTGGCTTAATGGTGGCGGGCCGCCTGTATCAATTCCGCTACCCCGCATGGTATCCAGAAAATCCCTGATATTCAGACGCGCCTTGATATTATCGACAGTATACCTTTCCCCGCGTGGACTGAGGGCATGTCCGCCCTTTTCTATCACATCCGCAGCCAGTGGAATGTCTCCGGTGATAACCAGGTCCCCGGCTTCGAGTCTTTTTACGATCTCATTGTCGGCAACATCAAAGCCCGACGAAACCTGAATAGCGTTGATGAAACGCGACGGGGGCACGCGAACGGGCTGATTCGCCACCAGCGTCAACACAATGGCAGTCCGCTCTGCTGCTTTAAAGAGGATTTCCTTGATCACTACCGGACAGGCGTCCGCATCCACCCAAATTTTCAAAAGTGATCATCCGTTCTTGGCGTCATGGTAAAAATGTCGCTTGCGATATTTGGTTTAGCCGAGTCTTCTACTTGTATTTTAACCTAAATCCGGCCACAACCATGCAAAAGTTACGGCAACAACCAGTGTGGCGCAATAGGCGATCAGCGCGTTACCGATCAAAAAGAACGCAAATTGCTGGCTCAACTATTTACCCATATTAGGCAGACCATTGGGAAATATGGAGAGAAACCCCACGGGCCCTTTAATCATTTTTTGTTGCATGGACTCGTTGGCCATCTCCGACATATCGGCACAGTACGGGAAGTGATACAGACCCGGTGAAGGGGAGTCCCTAACCACCGCATCTATCACCTCATCTTCATTTTCAAGTCTTTGGTAATTGGAGTTGTGATACTTAATTAGCATATGAATCAGTCCACTGGCAATGTTGGCAAAAAAAACAGGTTTTACCTGTCGCTCTTTAAAGCCAGGCGTTTTTCATAAGCATCGCTGTATTGCGTCGTGTGATGACGAGTATCTGATCAATTTCCGGGTCCGCCAATGCGGCCTTTAGTATTCCATCTCCCGCCGTTCCACTGGCCCCGAAAATCGCAACGGTCTCATGCCCATCTGCTGCTGATTCAAGAGTTGGAATCGCATCGTTCTTCATCATATTGATGATGAGTGCGGCAAAATATAATGCCGCAAACAGGAACACTGGTGCGAGAAAAAAAGTTCTAAGTCTGGGTAATTTCATACGCACTTGGGGCTCCTTTGCCCGAATTATTTGAGTTGCAGTGTAATCCCAGTATGGCGAATCCACGAAGCAGTTGCGGTTTCTCGGGTACAATCGGTGAAAATCGGGTCGAAAATCTGACACCGGGCACTGGCGGCGAGATCGCTCAGGTGACAACAACAAGGACATCGCAATGACTGACAAAATAGCCGTAGGCAAGCCCTTGGTGGTGCTGCACGGTGACGAGATGGCGCAAATCGCCTTCGATCGCATCCTCGAGCAGTTTGTAAATAAATACCTCGACATTTCCCTGGTAGAAATCGATCTTTCCGCAGAGAATCGACTGCTAAGTAATGGACAGGTGGTGGTTGATGCCATCGAGGCACTAAAACAATACGGTGTCGGGATTAAAAACGCGGGTATGACGGTGAACCGCGACCAACTGGACGAGTTG
This sequence comes from Lysobacterales bacterium, assembly GCA_033791845.1. GTDB lineage: Bacteria > Pseudomonadota > Gammaproteobacteria > Xanthomonadales > SZUA-36 > SZUA-36. Next base: position 35,254 of record JASJFX010000104.1, read on the forward strand.
CTAACCAGGAACAGAAACATCAAAGAGGAAGAGTTGGACCGGCTGGCGACCAAGTCACCCAACGGCGCCATTCGCAAAGGCATTGGCGGCAACATCATTCGCGAAGATATCCACTTCCGCAATATCGAGGTCAAACGTCCCGGATGGGTGGGCCGCGATATTGATGTCGTCACCATGGACGGCGGCGGTATAACGAGCAGCCACAATGAGCTGTCCAAGGCCACCGGTGTGGCCAAGCTGATGTTTGTGGGCAGCAGTGGCGACCCTGTCGAACTGCACCGTCGCTTTATCAACAAGGGCGACCCATGGCTCATCTGCACCAACGACATGGATGAAGTACGCAACTGGGCACATGACTTTTTCAAGCGTGCCATCAACGAGAAGCGTGATGCCTATTTGGGCCTGAAAGACACCGTTATACCTGGCTACGATGGTGTAATGCGCATAGCCATTGAGGACATTTACGAGCGCGACTACCAGGCTAGGTTTTCCGAACTTGGCCTTGCCTATCACTACGAGTTGATAGACGCACAAGCGGCGCGCATTATCTCCAACCCACCTGAACGGGCACTCTGGGGTGTACCGGACAATACCAGCGGCCGCAAACTGCTCAAGCTGGTCAACCAACTCAAGGTGACCGGCATTCCGAAGCGTCGGGCTGCAGTATCGATCTCGCGAATGAGTGCTGGCGGCGGCGACCAATACGGCAGCTTTAATATTCCCGCCCCTGAAGACGGAATCTTAAAGGTGATACTCGACGGCGAAGAAAAACACGCCCGCACCATTAAAAAGGGCGACCCGCTATTGTTTATGTCCAACGACCGTGAAGCTATCAAGGATTGGGTTAGCCAGGTATTTCGCGACGCATCAGTCAACGATAAAGAGGTCTATTTTGGCCTCAAACGCGAATATATGGCCTACGACGATGTCTTTAGCACCGTCATCGCCGAAGTGCGAACTGATCTCGCCAAGCACGATACGCCGCCGCCCTCGTTTATGATTATGCGGCCCTCCAGTCAGCTGAAAAAGATGATAACCGATCCACCACGCGAAGCGCTCTACCCGGCGCAAAACCTGGACGGCGATATTTTTTCGGATATTTCGGCGGCACTGGGTGGCAGCCTGGCCACCGCCAGTTCGATCATCGAAAGCAAAGATGGCACCATGCTCTTTGAGGCTCCGCACGGTACCGCACACGATTTATACCTGAAGTACCTTGAAAGCGATGGCAAAGTGGCATTATTCAACTCCTCTGCCCTGCTCTACGCACTGGCCAATGCGCTTGAAACCATCGGTAACCGCGCCGGCAATGAAAAGCTGTGCTCTTATGCCGCCTCGCTGAAACTGGCCCTGATCGACACGGTGGACCAGGGCATCATCACCGGTGATCTGAAGGGTAAAACCAACGATCCGGAAAACGAGAAACTGGTTGATATGTTTGGCTTTCTGGATGCAGTCGAAGGCAACTTGAAGCCGGCCCATTAACAAACTGACATGAGATGTTAGCCAGCATCCTTGCCCAAAACACGATTCAACTCTTCGATAATCAAGTCCGCTTTGCTGATTGCTGCATCGACACCGAACACCGAAGGGTCGGACCAGTGCATCCTATTGATATTCATAGGAATCAACGTAGGCATCTTACTTTTCAAAGAGTTGTGCAGGTCCGACCCCGAGTTGTCCCGCGACCCCGAGTTGTCCCGAGTTGTCACCTCCATTTGGTCGGTTTACAAGAAGTTGGCAGGAATCTGGATAACGTTCTTTGACAGCATATAGATTTTGTCGCCATTATTAATTAGTACACCGAAAGAACATTGGTTACTGACCACAAAACTATCAAGTGTTCGTATCTGGTTCTTTGATGTTGAATATGATGCTTTGATTTCAATCGGAATCGTGCCGAAGCGACCTTCAAGGATCAGGTCGATTTCTGCCTTGCTGCGTGTACGGTAATAGTGGCAGCGATGTGTGATCAGGTGATCCTGCAAACCTTTTAATATTTGCTCAATCACAAATCCCTCCCATATGTTTCCATACTGTGGATGTGACTTTAAATCGTCGACGGAATGAATGTTGAGTAAATGGCATATCAACCCCGTATCACGGATATGTCCCCTGGACATTTTAACGACACTTTTGCTCTGGCTTTTCTCATAACTGCGCAGGGTTCGCCACATGAAGGTGCCCTCCATGATTTCGATATATTTTTTCACGGTGGGCTGAGATACACCAAGGGAACGGGAGAAATTGGAAAGATTAATGATATCTCCCGAAGCGAAGCAAAGCATTTTTATGAAGCGTTGATATGCATCCAGGTTAAGCGTTGGAAAAAGGCGCCGAATATCCCTCTCAATATAGGACTGAATGTAAGATTCCATCCATTGATCGAAAAAGAGTTCGTTGCCTCTATTCAGAAACGGTTCGGGGTAACCACCTGAAAGGCATTGGGCGAGTAATTCAGCATAATTGTTTAACGAGGGCAGGGTTTTTAGTTGCTCAAGTGACGACAACGATGTGTAAAAAGCAGAAGCAGGCTTGTCGAGGCCCTCATTCCAGCTAAATGTTCCCAACTCAACAATGGCGCAGCGTCCCGCCAATGTTTCCGTGACATGGTTCAGCAGTTGCGGTGAGCTCGAGCCACTAAGCAAAAACCGACCCTTACGCTCCCGGTCCCGGTCTATCTCCACCCTCAATGCGTTAAACAGGGAAGGGGCAAGCTGGGCCTCATCAAAGACATACGGACCGTCTGCCTCCCGAAAAATCAGCTCGGGATCATCGGAAACGCGCTGAAAATCACTGCGGCGCTCGAGGTCAAAAGAAATCGCATCAGGTAATAGGGATTTTAGCAGTGTGGACTTCCCGACCTGCCGTGCGCCGAGTACCACCACGGCAGGAAAATTGTCCAGTAATTCGAGTATGTATTTCTGAATATTTCGAGTTTTAATATGCATATTTCAAAGTATAGATATGAAATATGCATGCGTCAAACTTAATCCTTGGTAAATAGAAAAAGAAAACAGACAGGCATAGCTCTCTTCAAATAAAAAAAAATAGACAAGCATAGCTCTCTTCAAAAAATATAGTCCAGGTACAACCAGGTTTGCACCCACTCATGGCAAAAGCAGGGCCATCCAGGCAGTTTTTCAAAACTAATTGAGTGGTTTTGAGTAAATGGTTTGAAGTTTGCCGAATTCAGTCAATCTCGGACAGTCCGAAGCCCAATCCGGTCATGAGGTTTGAGATATTGCTAGACCCTTTCGGGACATAGCCTGTTGCCAAGCGAATGTGCCTGTCTTGGCTTTTCGCAGATTTTCTCGCAGAGTTGGTTCAAGCTGCTTTACCCGGTGCCAAGCTTCTATCCCGGGTTTGATCGGAAAGCGGAAATGGTGGTTTCGCCCTCAAAAAGACGGCTTTAAACCTGAATGTCGGCCAGATTGACCAATCAGGGTTGTCTAAATCAACTGGTTGCGTTGGTCAAACCGATAAGCTCAGCAAACTCGGCGCCCGTCACGCCAAGCAACTCGAAGCAGGTCTGGTCGAAAAAGCCTCGGACGAAGCCCTGGATGACGACAGTCATCTCCGACGGGTAAAGGAAGAAGACCAGCAACCGTAGGATGCAGTCCTCGCATATGCCTTGTTAATAAAGTATGCAAATGTAACTTTAAATGTTATATTTGCATACATGATCACTCGAAAACTAAAACCGAAAATACAGGCCCTATTGGATAAAGTACCCGCAGTGGTGCTCATGGGGCCTCGCCAGGTGGGTAAAACAACGCTCGCGTACGACATCGCACTGGCGCGAAACTCAGTTTATCTGGATCTGGAGCGTCCCAGTGATTTGGCAAAAATATCAGATATTGAAGAATACTGCGCGCTTAATGCAGGCAAGTTATTGGTTTTAGACGAGGTTCAGCGCTCCCCTGAGTTGTTTGCACCTTTACGAAGTATCATCGACGAACGCCGGCGAGCAGGGAAGAAGGCAGGACAGTTCCTTTTCCTTGGTTCTGCTGCGATGGATCTTTTACGGCAGTCAAGCGAATCACTCGCAGGACGCATAGCCCATTGCGAACTCTACCCCCTGGGTGTTTCGGAAGTTGGACCTGATAATCTATATACACTATGGAATCGGGGTGGGTTCCCTGACAGTTTTCTGAGTGATGACGAGTCCAGCTTTGAATGGCGACTCGATTTTATCCGTACCTATCTGGAACGCGATATTCCCCAGCTTGGGCCGAGAATCCCCGCTGAAACATTGCGCCGGTTCTGGACCATGTTGGCACACAATCAGGGACAAACATTCAACAGTGCCTCTTTTGCGCGCGGACTTGATGTTAAAGGAGTCACCACCAGCCGATACCTGGATTTAATGGTTGACTTGTTATTGGTCCGCAGGCTGCAACAATGGACAAGCAATCTGGGCCGGCGTCTGGTTAAGGCACCCAAGGTTTATGTGAGAGATAGTGGTATTTGCCACGCGCTTTTAGGTATTGAAACACTCGATAGCTTACTTGGGCACCCTGTTGTGGGTGGAAGTTGGGAGGGCTTTATCATCGAGAACATCATTGCAGCCTTACCGCGTCAGGCACAATTTGGCTATTACCGTACGACTGGTGGTGCAGAAATTGATCTTGTAATTGACCTTGGTAGGGCCGGGCTTTGGGCTATTGAAATAAAACGAAGTTCAGCACCCACTGTCTCCAAGGGGTTTTATAGTGCCTGCGAAGATCTGAAACCTGCCAAAAAGTTTGTGGTGCACTCCGGTGTGGATAGCTTCCCGTTATCCGATGGCGTTGAAGCTGTTACTTTATTAAGCATTGTTGCGCTACTTGACACCTTGTAGAAAAAGCCGTGGGTGATTCTACTACTCGCCGTTGACCCCGCTAGCCGTCGTTCAGTAACTCCAGGCCAATCAGGGTTTATTAAATCAACAGGTTGCGCTGGTCCGACCCCAAGTACCCATTGTTTTTGCGGGAGTACCTTGAACACAAGATCGAAGGATATCGACCCATGTCACGGCGCAGGGCAAAGTACGGCCAACAGCGGACCTATAAAACTCCGGGAAATAACACTTTTATTGATTTCGATCCTTCCTGTGTTTTTCACTTTTTATAAGTAATATGCTTTAATGCTGATTGCCCTTCCAAAAAAAATTGCTCAGCTGAGACAAAGGTAACAATTCTTTGAATAACATCAAGCAAGTTTTCAGTACCAGCGAAGCCGCTTTTGCAGTAGACCGTAACGGACAGGTAATGGCCTGGAATCAGGCGGCAGAGCAAACCATGGGCTATGCGGAATCCGAGGCATTGGGACAGCAGTGCTGGGAGTTACTGTCAGGGCGGGATGTATTTGGAAATCAATCATGCTGCGAAGGCTGTCCGATCCTTGTCACTGCATTCAATGATGAATCGATCAATAGGTTTCAGATCGATTTCAAAACGCAAAAGCAAGATCGCAAAAGATTCACCATTTGCACTTTGATGCTGTTTAATGATCCTGGCAAGGAAGTGCTGGTCCATTTATGCCATCCTGAATCGGATACCGACAAGCCTGCAACAAAACACGCTGTTGCAAACAAGAAAAATGACACCCTTACAGCCAGAGAAACCGAAGTGTTAACACTGCTACATAAAGGTATGACCGTGGCAGAAATTGCTAATGCATTGAACATCTGTGCCTCAACCGTCCGCAGTCATATCCAACATATTCTTTGCAAGCTCAATGTCAAAAGTCGCTTTGAAGCGGTCGCTCTGGGTCGGAAGCTAAGTTTTATATAGTCTTTGTTATCTACAATATGAGATTAATTTTCGTCATAAAATGATGAAAACTGGAGCGGTTATACGGGTGCCGACTATCGCTGGTCGGTATAGGGGCTCAGTCGGTATAGGGGCTCGGACCTATATAACTAACTGAAATTAGATGGTTATAGTTCTATGATTAGACTTTAACTATTCTTAAACTGTCATTTTTCTGGGCAAAATAGAGTGTTTAGGGTTTCGGTTATCTGCTGACGACTGAAATTGCAGAGAATGGTGATTTCGCCCTCAAAAAGATGGCTTTAAGCCTGAATATCGGCCAGATTGACCAATCAGGATTTTCTAAATCAACAGGTTGCGCTGGTCCGACCCCAAGTAAGCCCCCAAGTAAGCCACCCAGCATTTGGCCGGGTCGCCCGATCAGGTCTGCGCTGTAAGCACCAAACCCCTCACCATAAGAGGCTTCAAACAAAAACTTGCTATTGGCTGTCAACGTGACACTTCCGGAACCGGCAACACCCAATCAGCTCTGGGGAAGTGACAGGTATAGCCATTGGGATACTTTTGCAAATAGTCCTGATGCTCTGGCTCGGCCTCCCAAAAATCGGATGCTGGCGACACCCTGGTTACCACTTTGCCTGGCCAAATGCCAGAGGCATTAATATCTGCAATAACCTCCAGCGCCACATCTTTCTGATTCTCGGAGGTGTAAAAAATCTCTGATCGATAGGATGAACCTCTATCATTGCCCTGTTGATTCAACGTTGAGGGGTCATGAATCTGGAAGAAATAGGCCAATATGTCGCGAAAACTGATCACATCCGGATCAAACTCAATCCGAATTCCCTCGGCATGGCTGCCATGGTTGTGATAGGTCGCATTCGGTACTTCGCCGCCTGTATAGCCGACGCTGGTTTCGCTGACTCCCGGTAGCTTGCGGATTAGATCTTGCATGCCCCAAAAGCAGCCGCCTGCCAGTATTGCTGTTTCAAAATTGGTCATATAATTGTTGCTCTTTCCTGGTTTTATTTAAACAAGGATTAAAATTTGGAGTGCCTTGCAGCTTCAAATGAGTTCTCAGGAACGAAGCTCAATCACTCTGCATTTGTACAGAACGCATTCCAGTCTGATCTTTAAGACCATCCGTAAATCCATGGCCAGGATGACCTGGCCACTTTTTGGGTTTCCAATGGTGTCGTAATCTCTACCGACTCATTACGTTTTGTGTAACCATCATTTTTCCATTGCCATGCAGTGACGCATTGACGTCATCAAGCGCATAACGCAATGTCCAGGCACGCTCGCTGGCGCTGCCTGAATGTCTGGCATCTGTGAGGCCACGTTCAAGACGGTTGATTTCCATTTCATTCATTCCTTCAGAAGCCAGACTCAACAGAGATTCAGCGGCCATGGTATAAACCGCAACCGTCGCAGCGATATTACCTTCATTGAACATGGGCACACCATGACCGATGGCCTTGCTGATGATGGTTGCAGCACCATTTCTGACCATCGGTTCCGGCGGCAGAATTACACGGTCAATAATGTGTACAACTCCGTTGGAAGCATTGATGTCGGTGCTGACGATACGCGCCCCCTGGATGGTGAAACCGCTCTCGGCAGCACTGATCATGGCCGTTGCACCTGCCAGTGTTTCCAGTTGAGCGCCATCTGCCAGTGCACCACTGCCGACGCGACCGGAAATCACGTGATATTTGAGAATTTGTGCAAGCTTGTCCTGGTTTTCCGGTTTCAACAATGTCTCAATCGTCCCCGCTGGCAATGCATTGAACGCTTCATCGGTCGGAGCAAACACCGTTAATGGACCATCACTACTCAGAGCACCGGCCAGCCCCGCTGCCTTGGCTGCTGCGATTAGCGTGTTAAACTGACCAGCAGCGGCTGCCGTCTCTACGATATTTTTTGATTGCGTTTCGTTGTGGTGTCCGGCCTGAACAGCGGGCAATGATATTGCCATTGCTAAAGCCACGACGCCTATGGTTTTAATTAACTTCATGATAACTTCCTCGTTGGTGAAAACAAACTGAAACCGGTTGGCATTAGTATCTGTAATAAACTTATACAAATATTATACAAAACTTTTCGTAATAATGAAAGAAAGATGTTTCCATGCACAAGTGGAGTAGTTCAGTTCAAACTTATAAATATTGAAAAAAGGAGTCACAAATATAAGCAAGGACAAGATAGTGCGACGGGATTTTATACGAACCACATTGGCGATCAGAAAAAGAAAACAGACACAAAAAGAAAACAGACAGGCATAGCTCTCTTCGCATATCTCTCTTCAGAAAATACAGCCCAGGTACAACCAGGTTTACACCCACTCATGGCAAAAGCAGGGCCATCCAGGCAGTTTTTCAAAACCAATTGAGTGGTTTTGACAAAATGGTTTGAAGTTTGCCGAATTCAGTCGATCTCGGACAGCTCGAAGCCCAATCCGGTCATGAGCAGAGCGTGTACGAGGCCTTTCTTGAGAAGGAAATCCGCAATAAGGTACTTGTCGATGGTGTGCAATCAAACCCACCGTACAAATTCTCAAAACAATCCATTGCCAGGCGCCCATAGAGATTCTGCTTGAACTCCAAGTGTCATGAAGGACTCCCGTTGCAAGTCGCCTCTGCTCTCTGTCTTTATGGAATTTTAATTGTATGCTGCTGAATCCATGGCAGCAAGTGGTCGAAATCACAGGAACCACTCTCTAACGAGCCAACGATAAATGTATAAGCCGCGTCGGGTTCAACAGCGAGCATCCAGCCGTTGATTCGCAGGAAAATATCGCAAATAAAGTACGCTGCCCGTTTGTTTCCATCCACAAAAGCATAATTGCTGATCAGGGACTCAAACAACGCCGCTGACATGTGTGCCAAGTCTGCGTAGTAACCGGTTTGTGGTCGAAACAAGGCGCTTTCCAACAAGCCCATATCTCTCAGGCCGGAGGTACCGCCAATTTTTTCAATTAAACGTTCGTGTATGGCGATGGCTTCATCAAGCGACAGAAACTTAATCGCATCATTTGGCAAGGAGATACCCCAACGTCTCATTTTCGTTGATTGAGTCTTCAAGATGTGAGAGCACTTCAGGTCGCAGACGACGCTTGCGTACATAATCCGCGACTGCCTCGGACAACAAGCCGGCAATGCTCTGATTTGATTCATGCGCGATCGCTTGCAGGGCTTCCCATTCGCGTTGTTCAACTTTGGAACTGATCTTTATTTTAGCCATATCTGGAGATTATTAGGACATGTCATGACATGTCAATGCTTCATTCGTAAAAGAGGGATCTGCAACGCGCCACCCAGGCCTATATGGATTTCTATCCAGCGTTTATAGTTAAATCTCTGAAGACGAATACTTGCACAATATATAGTACAAGTAGAGGTATTTTCATATGAGAGTTATCAATTTTTCTGATGCTAGAAACCGCCTGAAATCTGTTATAGACCAAGTGGTAAATGATGAGGATTTCGCAATCATAACTCGTCGGGATGCGGATGATGC
>JASJFX010000105.1:0-2742 GCA_033791845.1 Lysobacterales bacterium
CCGGTAATCCATGACCCACCACGCGTTATATGTGAACTGCAGATACCCCGACCCCAGGCGCTGCCGTCAACGGGCGCATCGATATAGGACAGGTTCAGACAATCTCCGGTCCACTCCGAGACATTGCCGATGGTGTCGTACAGACCCAATTTATTGGCCCTGAATGAACCCGCCGGGGTGGTTCCCAGTGCTGTGTGATCCTGGCATTGTTCGTGTTGCCAGCGAAAGCCCGTCTCAGACCCGGCCACGTTGCCAAACTCACAAACGATGGCAGGATGACCACTCGGCCAGTCACTTTCCTCACCGGCACGCGCAAAATATTCCCATTCGCTCTCACTGGGCAGGCGATAACTTTGTCCGGTTTTTTTACTGAGCCAGTGCACGTATTCCTCGGCGTCATTCCAGGAGACCATGATGACCGGTCTGTTAGCTCTTCCCCAGCCATTGTCACCCGGTTGTGAGGTACAGCCTTTGTCTTTAAAACACGCATCCCACTCCGCCATCGTGACTTCATAAACACCGACGGCAAACGGTTCGTTGATGGTCACCAGCCTGCGGGGTTGTTCCATGCTCAGGGCCAGCGGCGAATCATCTTTCGACCCCTGCCAGAAAGCTGCTGCCGGAACGACCATCATGGAAGGGCAATCAGCGCAATCCCTGAAAGTCTTACCCGGGCGCAATGTCAGGTCATCTATATGTTGCAGTGCCGAAGCGACATTTGCTCCGCCGGGGAAAGCATCAATATATGCCTGAAAAGCCTCCTTGTTGTTCAGCTTCAGTGCGGTCTGAAAGGCTTTATCATCTTCAGACTGGTCCTTCAGCAAACGGCGTATGCGGGTGGCTTCTTCAATATGTAAACCGGCAGGCCAGTCGGCGATGTAGCGGTCGAATGCCGCAACTGTTCGTTCACTACTGGCTGTTTCCCAGGCAAGCTTATCCTGTTTTTCGCGCTCCAGTCTCTCACGTTCTTTCTTTGCCTCGGCCTGTTGAATGGCTTCGATACGCTGTAATGCTTCGGCCTGGTGAAGGCCATCGGGAAACACCTCCAGGTAGTCCTCGTAGGCTGGCACGCTGTCCTCGGCAGATAACCCTTCCCAGGCCTTTTCATCCAGGATGTCCAGTTGTGTGTCCGCCTGGCTCCTGTAGATTGAGTCGGGGTAATCGGCAATGAAACGCCGGTAACCGAGTACGGTGTCGGCTTGTAGTGCACCCTGCCAGCGCTCCAGTTCTTCTGCTGTCGCTTCCCGTTCACGTGCCTCGGGACTGCCGGACGGTGATGACTCATCAGTTTGCGTTGTAGAAACCCCGGGTGTTCGTTCCGGTGATTCATCGGTGAGCAGGAATATTCCAATTCCAATCATGATAACGATGAAAACAGCTGCCAACACCATGGGTAACCATTCTTTGCTTTCTTTCTCAAAGGCATCATCGCTTGCCCCAACCACCACAGAGCGGTGCCAGTCGAGACTCTTGAATGATTTTTTCCATATCCCGACGTCTTTGGGCCGTTCCTGCCACGGTACTTTCAAACCCAACTCTACAGCGTCGGTCAAACCGCCATACAGACCCGTAGGTGCCAACTCAGCGAATGGTGTGAGCGGGTCGGCTTCTTCTATGGCGAGTGATTCCTGCCGGAGTGCGGCGGGTGTTGGAATCCTGCCGGTTACACAGCGGTACAGCGTGGCTGCCAGACCATAAATATCAGTCCATGGCCCGATGACGCCGTCTGGACTTGACTGCTCCGGTGCGGCATAACCCTCGCTACCCAACCGCGGTGCTTGCCCGGTTGCTTCCACGCCTGCCGCGGCAACACCGAAATCCAGCAATACGGGTGCGCCTTGCTCGGTCATGAATATATTGGCAGGTTTAATGTCCTGGTGAACGACACCCTCATTATGGATGTGCTCCAGCGCGTCCATCAGCGGCAACATGAGCTCTTTTGCATCTTCGCGGTTAAAGGCACCCGCGGTTTCGAGCAGGTGATGCAATGGCTGGCCCTGGTAGTAAGGCATCAGGAAGCAGGCGGTGCCATTGGCCTCAAAATAGCGTAAAACCTTGACAACATTCGGGTGCTCAAGGCCCGCAAGAATACGTGCCTCATTCAGGAATAGTTTGAGGCCCTCTTTGAACGCTGGTTCTGATTGCCCGTCTATTGGAATGACGCTTCCGTCTTCCTGTCGGGAGACCAATTTGGCGGGCAGGTATTCCTTAAGCGCAAAACGGGTGCCGATAGCCGGGTCGGTCACCAGGTAGGTGATGCCGAATGCACCAACCCCCAGGATTGCGTTGATCTGCAAATCGCCGATATGTGAGCCGGGTTGTAGTGCTGATGACTGGCTTATCATGCCCATTGTGCCTCTTGTTTAACCACACGTATTGTCAAGTTCACATCGCCCAGGAATATTTTATCGTCAGCTTCAAAATACAGTACCTCACCCGGCAAACAGGGAACCAGGTCAATAAAGGTACCATTTCTGGAACCGAGGTCTGAAAGGCTCATCAACTCACCATCTGATTTAACCCGCGCATGGGCGCGACTGATGGTCGCGTGCTCAATGCTGATGTCAGCATCGCCTCTGCCGATGGTGATGCTGATGTGCTCCGTATTGATAAAGCAAAACCGTTTGAACGGAGTGTCAGCATCGAGCTGTCCTTCAACCAGCAGTAAACCATCACAACCTTCAGGCCGTTCACTTATTTCAGGGATTTCGAAATCAATGACCGGTGCGGAACGGGGTTTGA
>JASJFX010000106.1:0-10690 GCA_033791845.1 Lysobacterales bacterium
GGACGCCATCCGGGCCGTCGACCTGGCCGGCTTTGAAGCCCGTAGCGTGACAGGTTTATCCGGTGGGGAGGCACGTCGCCTGGCATTTGCCTCGCTGATCGTTCAGGAACCAACCATCCTGTTATTGGACGAACCAACCAATCACCTTGATATGAAGCACCAAATTCGCATCATGAACCAGGTGGAGAAGCAGGTCTACGGGGAGCAGCGTGGCGCCATGATCGCATTACACGACGTCAACCTTGCAGCCCGTTACTGCACCCATATTGTGATGCTATTGGGTCATGGGGACTGGCAGGCAGGCCCCATGGCTGAATTACTGAACCGGGAAAACCTCGAACGGCTCTACCAGTGCCCGGTCGAAGTGGTGCAAACCTCAGGCGGCAGGCGATTCCTGCCGGGAAGCTGAATCCAACTGCCCTTTTAACCTCATATAGGCTTTACCCAGGTGCCAGGCACCAATTGCCCACACTGCCATAATGGGGATGTAAATCCACGCAACCTGGGAAATTGAAAGACCGGCCATCATCGTGCCTTTAAAAATCCAGCTGGCAGTAACATCACTGCCACGATAAACCACTGTGTCAATGAAGTTCTTGCTCTTGTATTTGGTTTCGCGATCAACAACGGTGAACAGCATCTCCTTGACCGGCCCTAACAAGCCATAGTTTAACGCCCGTTGCGCGACCTGGACCGCAGCGAACAGAACCAGGCCAAGCGAACTGCCAAGAATGGTAAAGCCTGCCGCCAAAATGATCGGCGGTAAAATTGCCGTTCGCGGCATGCCAAGGTAGATCACCAGGCGTGATGTAATCAGAAACTGGAACAGGAACGCCAGTACCTGCACTATCAGGTCCACATAGCTGAAAAACCGGGTTCGCTCATCAAACCCGACGATATTTTCATCAACCAAAACTGCGAGACCGTTGTAGAGAAACGTCGCTGTCAGGTTATGGGATAGCATTAAGAGGCATATCAGTAGAAGATATTTTGATTTAAAGACGTGCACTGCACCTTCCCAGATGCTGCCTCCGATAATTTTAGCGGGTTGATCCTGATGTTGGTTTCGTTCAAACCGGCCAAGGGTAATGGCAAAGGCCGTTGCAACCACCAGGCAGACGATTGACGCTGCCATGACACCACCGGAACCGATCTGCTCAACCCAGTTTGCGGTGAGCAATGGTCCGGAAATTGCGCCGAGACTGCCACCCGCCATAATGCTGCCAAATAATCGCTGTGCCTGGTCCGGGTGGAAAATATCGGCCATAAAGCTCCAGAATATCGAAACCACGAACAGGTTGAAAACACTCAGCCAGACATAAAAGCTGTATTGAACCCAGTCGCCGGTTGCATCACCTTTGAACGCGAGTGCGAAAAAGACCAGGTTCGAAATAAAAAACAGGTAAATCCCGGGGACAAAAAGTCCTCGTCTGAACTTTGACACCAACCAGCCGAAAATGGGAACGATCAGCAGCATGCACGCAAATGTCGCGGTATACAAAAGGTGTAATGATTCGGCGTGATTGGCCGAGACTGTGCCGCGGATGGGCCGCAGCATGAAATAACCGGCTAACAGGAAAAAGAAATAGCCGAAAGCCAGCAGAAAACGTGGCCACTCACCGTTGCGGATATTGATCAGGTTTAAAAAGGGTCAGCCCTCCATGATGGAGACCGACTGTCCGGGCCGCAAGCGTTCATTCCCCCGGATTATGACCGTGCTCCCATCCGACAAATCACCACTGACCTCGATCTGGTCACCGGAGCCAACACCTGTTGTTACCATGACCTGTTTTGCTTTCTGGTCACTGTCGACGACAAAAACAGAAATTGCACCCGGTCTCAACACCAGCGCATCACGCGGAACCACCAGTGCATCCCTGGCATTTGAAGTCGGCACAGAAACCCGCAAGGTCTGACCTACAGGAAAGCTGCCGCTTTCTATATCCAGCCTGAGCTCAAACTGATGTGTGTTCTCCGAACCAACCGCCACCACCGTTCTGACCATGCCGGTTACCACAACATTTCCTGTACGCACGACCAACTCCTGACCGGGTGTTACATAGGAATAATACTCAAGGGGTGCCCTTGCGATCACCTCAAGATGTTGTTGGTCCACCATACGGACTACATTTTTACCGATGTCGACCCGCTCCCCCGGCATCATCAACCGCTCAACCACGATACCGCTAAAGGGTGCACGTATGCTGGTTCGAGACAATTGGTCTTCCACTTGTGCCAAACGTGATTTGGCGACCCGGAGATCACCCCTCGAAACATCGCGGTCAGACCGTGTTTCCTCGAGTTTGGTTGCGGCAGCCAGGTTCGACTCCGCCAGTTTGACATACCGGCTTTCCTCGCTTTCGAGGTACTTTAGCCTGGCCTGGGCACGTTCAACCTCGGCCTCTAGCTCCTGTTTCCGAAGCTGGATGACCGTATCCTCGATCTTTGCAACCACATCGCCTGTAGTTGCCATGGTACCCACATCCGCGACATCCATCAGTCTGCCGGTCACTTCTGCCGAAAGCCTCGCATCACTGCGGCTTACGACCGTACCGGGCACAATGGTTTCCGGCGCAATTGACTGTATTGAAGCCAGGGCCACCCGTACATTGGCTGCCCGGGCTCCACCCTGTGCCAATGCCAGGGACTGGATCCCAAACCCAAAAGCAAGCAATGGAAACAGCCATACTGATTTTTTCATATTGTCCACACCCAATTAATCATATTTCCAGCCTTCATACCCGCACAACTTCAGTTCCCGGATATTCATCTTCATTGGAGCGTAACAGGCTGGGTAACAGAATCAGCGTGAACAAGGCGCTGACCAGCATACCCCCGACAATCACTGCTGCCATACCACGATAGAGTTCTGTTCCAGAGCCTGGAATCAGCATTAACGGCAGCATACCGAAAATACTCGTCATCGTACTCATCAAAATGGGTCTTAAGCGCAAGCGGACAGCACTTTCCACCGCATCGCGCCGCGACATGCCTTCGCGCTCACCATCTCTTGCGCGATAAACCAACAAAATAGCATTATTAACCACCAGGCCCAACAGAATAACGAAACCAATCATGGTCAGCAGGTCCATTTTCTGGCCGCCGGTCGCGAATAATGCCAAATCCATCAGGCGCAGGGAAACGATACCGCCCACGGTGGCCATTGGAATCGTCATGATGACCAGCAATGAGTCCTTAAAGGAACGAAACAAAGCAGAGATCAATAAATAAAGAATGACAATGGCCAGCGTGAAGCTACCCGCCATACTTTTCAGGGCCTGGTCCAGGGCCTCAGCGGTCCCGCGCATCTGAATTGATGCATCTTTCGGTAACTGCTCCATGATGACTGGTACCACCTGCTCTTCAATCACGTCGATGGCATCTTCAAGAGCCATTGAGCCCGGTGGCGTAACCTGCAATGTCAGGGTACGTTTTCGATCGACCCGTCGAATCTGCGATGGGCCAGCCGTTCGTATAACTTCAGTGAGCTCACCAATGGTCTGAATTTCACCGTTTGCCGTTGCCACCGGCATCGCCGCCAGTTCCTCCGGCGTAGTCCACTGCTCCGCACGCATAATGACGTTATAACGCCGTGTGCCATCAAAATATTCACCCATAAACGCGCCATCACCCATGGCGCGGATAACAGTGGCCATTCGTGCCCGATTCCAACCAACCTCGGCTATGCGGCGATCATTCGGTATCAGACGTAATTCCGGTTCGGCCTGCTCAAGACCCGGAAGCGGTCGCACATTTACACCGGGCAAAGCCTCTCGTATGGCTTGAAACCCGGCCTGGCCACCCTGGATCAGTGACTCAAAAGAATCGGCCTGTAAGTCCACGTTGATCTGCCGACCACCCCTGGCGCCACCGAAAATGGCACGCCGACCGGCAAAACCAAAGGTGTCCGGAAACCCGGACAGGATTTCAGAATTGAAAACACCGATCAGTTCATCCACATCGGCCGGATCACTTGCCCTGCCGCCGATGAATGTTCCAAATCCCGGTGAAACACCCAGAAAATAGCTTTTCATCTGCAGACGGTGCTCGCCATTGATATATTTATCAAGCCGCCGGTCAATCACATCCATGACTTCCCTTTTGGCGGTTTCTACACCCAGACCCGGTGGTGCCAGCATGAAACCGAATATAAAATTGCGCTTTCCTTCAGGCAGATAGTCCGCTGAAGGTTTGAGAATCATTAAAAGGGTCAATGGCACTATTGTTAGTCCGGCAATCCATAAACGCCGCTGCTGCTTTGTACCCGTCCAGGTCATTATGTGGTTCGTAATCCATCGCCACCAATGTTGATGTACATCCTTAATGGCGCTGCCCCTGATCCAATTGGATGCAGCAGACGGTAAGACTGTCACCGCGACTATCAGTGACGCCGTAACCGCAGCAGAAATAGTGATGGCAAGATCACCGAACAACTGGCCAGCTTCATCTTCAAGAAATACAACCGGCATAAAAATCGCAACCGTGGTAGCGGTTGAAGCCAGCAAAGCACCCCAAACCTGCATGGTGCCACGTTCAGAAGCATCATCGCCATCGCGGCCGGCCTCACGTTGTCTGAAGATATTCTCCAGGACGACAATGGCTGCATCGAGAACCATACCGGTTGCAAAAGCGAGACCGGCCAGGGAAATGATGTTCAGTGTCCGGCCGGTAATATTGAGCACTATAAATGAGGCAAAAAGACACAGGGGAATGGACAGGGCAACGATCAATGTGGCTCTGAACTTTCTCAGGAACCACCACAAAACAACCACCGCCAGCGTCATACCCAGCAGCAAATTGTTCCGGACCATTTTAATGGACCCGGTGACATAGATCGATTCGTCATAATTTTGCTCGATCAACAAGCCGGCGCGGTCGAGTTCATTGGCTGCCAGGTCGGCAATCGTTGCTTTCAGGGCCGTCATGACCTCAAGCACGTTGACACCTGATTCCGGTATTACATTGACTGCAATAGATGCACCACCATTCATGTGCAGCACGGTGGTCGGATCCACCATGACCATTTCAATGCGTGCGATATCCTTTAAGCGAATGGGTTTACCATCGCGCCACTCAAGCACCAGGTCACCGAGTGATGCTATCTCGTATTTACCACTAAACCGCACCGTGAACTGTCGGCGCCCAACCTCGTTATTGCCTGCTGATATATTCGAGTTCGCACCCAGTTCGCCTGATACGGATGTCAGATCCAGACCGATATTTGCGGCTTTATAAGGGTCAAAAGTAATCCTTACTTCGTGAGAGCGCCCACCAAATGCCCCTGTTCCCGAAACACCCGGCACTCTTTCCAAGCGGGGAATGACGTTCTCATCAATGAAATCCTGGTAAGACTCGATCGGACGCTCATTACCGGGTTTAAGGCTCACAGCGAACCAGGCGATAATTTTCTCAAAACTGCTGCCGCCAACACTGATAAAAGGCTCATTGGCATCGATAGGATACCTGGGCACCTGGTTCAAGCGGTTCATGACTTCGATAAGCGCGCGATTCATGTCGGTGCCAATCGAGAACTCCATTTGAATGGAGCCACTTCCGAAACTGGAGCTCGAAGACATTCTGAGCAGGCCAGGTACACTGCGCAGAACATCTTCCTGGGGTTCAATGATCTCCGACTCGATCTCACTGGGTGCCGATGCACGCCATGACGTTCCAATTGAAATCTCCGGGCGTTCGATCTCCGGCGTCATCTGGATCGGCAGACGCATGAGGCTGAGCGTCCCAAAAATAACCACCAGAATGCCTGCGACAATTACCGCAACCGGGTTACCCAAGGAAATGCGGGTTAAGGTCAAATCAAATTCCCAAGTCGATTCATTTTGCAACTATACCTGATTTTTGCATACCGAAAAGTGCGCTGATTCCATGTTGAATGCTGCATAAGCCGGCTATTGGCAAAGTCACCCCGGCGAAGGCCGGGGGCCTCCCAAAAGCTAATACTGCATTCTCTCGAAGAGATCCCGGCCTTCGCCGGAATGACGGTGCTCATTATTGGCTACACTATAACGCCGAGCCCAATCAACCTTATGCTTCACCACCGGTGATCATTGGCAGTGGTACATGAATGACCGAGCACACGACGCGGAGTAATTCCATTTCAATCACCGCAGCCCTGTCATCCGCCATCACGGTCGCAATCATAGCCTTCACCAGGTTTCCCTTATCAGCCGGCTTGAGTTGATCAAGTGCAGGCAAGGCATCATCCAGGGATGCACTCCAGTCATCTATAAGCGGCATTGCTGCCGTCACATCGTCGCCCAATAGAGCGCTTCCAGCCCGGTAAGCATCTTCAGCATCTGCCGCGTTTTCATTACCGTGCACGGCCAATATGGCGATGACTGTCTTTGCCTTTTCGATGAGCTGTGGCAGGGACTTTTTCCCTGAGAGCCTGACCCCTTGGGGGTTCACTGATTCCCACAGGTGCTGGGCAATAATTTTTGCCATCAGGTACTCGAACACATCGGTTTGCCCGTCAGCCTGGCTCAGTGCCTCAACAGTGGCTAACACTTTACTGACGTGGTCCGGCGGTCGACGTTTCAATTCCGGGATTGAAATTTCGAGTAGCGGCAAACGTTGCTCTCTCGCCAGTTCCGGTGCAGCGCTCAAAAGGCCACGCACGCGGGTCTCGCTGTCACTCCCCATATTCTGTGCAATAAACAGCAGTTGTTGCTCGCGAATTTCATCATTACGGTCCATCAGGCAGTAAAAAAGAACCTCTGTGGCCCATTGGTTGGAATGCGCAGCCTGGCTGATCTCTTCCGGAATGGAAGCCGCCAGCGTTGCTGCCATTAATATTCTTGAAAAATCCGGATGGCCGATCTGATCCATAAGGTTTTCGGCATTGAACATGCCGCCACCGTGAGACTTTTCTTTCTTCTGTTGCCGTGCTGCCTGCTCAGCCTCGGCCTCCCCCTGTCGTTGAATCTTCTTAGCCAACTGTACAAGGTCGTCCGGTCTGAATGATTTGTCAATTCGTCCTATTCGATCGTTCAGGGGAGGGTGGGTTGAGAACATGCGCACTTGCTCACCGTTACCGAACAGCATATGACTGACTTCCTCGGTCTCCACATTCAGATAAGAAGCATCACTGTATATGGCGATTTTTTTCAGTGCACCCGCAATACCATCAGGATCACGTGTGAACTGCACGGCCGATGCATCCGCGAGGTATTCACGCTGACGTGAAACTGCGGACTTTATCCAGCGGCCAAAAAACAAACCGATGTATCCCACCAGCATAACTGCAACTGCAACCAGCACGATCGCACCACCATTGCTGTTTTTTGAACGCCCCACATAATAAGAGCCATGCAATACCCGGCGACCGATCAGCGACAACACCAGGATGCCGAACAAAGCACCCATCAGGCGGATATTAAGACGCATATCACCGTTGAAGATATGACTGAATTCGTGAGCTATTACCCCCTGTAATTCGGCACGATTGAGCTTTTCCAGTGCGCCCCGTGTGACTGCCACCGCAGCATCTGCTGGTGTAAAACCGGCAGCAAAAGCATTGATACCCGACTCCTGTTCCAGCACATAGATCTCCGGCACCGGGATACCGGATGCCAGCGCAATTTCCTCAACCACGTTATACAGACGTCTGCGCAAGGGGTCATTGGCATCCGCCTCGACCAGAACACCACCCAGGTCACGTGCGACTTTTCCACCCCCTGAGCGCAAGGCAGCCGTCTTGAAAAGACTGGCAACTGCAATCACGGCAGCGGTCACCGCCGCGCCACCCAAAAGCATTGGTGTGCTGGCTTTCAGTGTTTGCATACTAAATACAAACTCCTGTTGCTCGATATTCAATAAACCAAATGCCACCAGTATGGCGACATCAATTACAACAACAATGATCAAAACAGCAAGAATGAACAGAAACACCAGCCAGCGACTCTGGCGGCGGGCCTGTTCCTGATATTCGAAGAAATTCACCTGGGGAACCTCTGGATGACCGCTAAGACATATGGCTGCCCGGGCTGGGCAGCCATTGCATCAGTTGACAACTTAAAACGAAACCTCGGGTACTTCGCGTTTGGCTTCATCCTCGATTTCCAGCAGTTCTGCCTGCTTGAAACTGAACCAGCCTGCAAAATAGTTATTTGGAAATGACTCGCACAAGGTGTTGTATTGCATCACTGAATCGTTATATGCCTGGCGTGCAAACGCAACCTTGTTTTCCGTTGTTGTCAATTCTTCGGAAAGCTGCATCATGTTCTGGTTGGCTTTCAAATCCGGATAGGATTCTGAAAGAGCAAACAGGCGGCCAAGCGCCCCGGACAAGCCCTGTTCCGCCTGTGCCAGTTGTTTCATGGCTGCGGGGTCAGACGGGTCTTTTGCGGCGGCTTTCAAACCCGATACAGCCGTATTACGTGCATTGATGACGGCTTCGAGTGTTTCACGCTCGTGTTTCATATAACCCTTGGCCGTTTCCACCAGGTTGGGTATCAGGTCATGTCGACGCGTGAGTTGTACATCAATTTGTGCGAATGCATTCTTAAAACGATTCCTGCCTGCGACCAACCGATTGTAGATCGATATCGCAAAAAAGACTGCACCAACAATTAAAGCAAGCACTATCCAACCCATTGTAAATCTCCTTAAATACCGACCGATCGAACGACGAGTTTAACAAAACTACAGCACTTATGACCGTGCCTCAAGTCACCTGTTTACCGGTTAAGTTTTGCCCATGAGTCACGTAATGATACGGTCCTGTTCAAAATCGGCCGATCAGAATCCGCACTATCCTGGTCAACTGTGAAATAACCCACGCGTTCAAACTGAAAGAAATCTCCGGGGTCGCCCATGGCCACCGCCGGTTCGACAATAGCATCTGTAATAACATCCAGCGAGTGAGGATTCAGAAACTCAAGATAGTCTTTTTCCTTGTCAGCCAACGGGTTGGCCACACTGAACAGTCTGTCATACTGGCGAATCTCGGCGTTGATGCCATGTTCTGCGGACACCCAGTGAATGGTGCCTTTGACTTTTCGCGCTGCACCCGGCAAACCGCTCCGGCTATCCGGATCGTACTCACAATGAATTTCAGTAATAATGCCTTCGGAATCCTTGACGAGACCGGTGTACTTGATAATAAAAGCGTTGCGCAAACGAACTTCACCGCCCGGACGCAAACGGAAGAATTTTCGTGGTGGTTCTTCCATGAAATCACCGCGCTCAATCCAGATTTCCCGGCTCATAGGCACTGACCGGCTTCCCATTTCAGGCTTCTGTGGGTGGGAAGGTGCTTCAAATTGCTCGGTTTTACCTTCAGGGTAGTTGGTCAGAACCACTTTTATCGGATCCAGTACTGCCATAACCCTGGGCGCGTTCTCATTCATATCATTACGGACAGCATTTTCCAGTACACCCATTGGAATAATGCTTTCAGCCTTAGACACACCCGCCTCTTTCCAAAAAGTACGAATTGACTGTGCCGTATACCCCCGGCGACGCAGACCAGCGATGGTGGGCATCCGCGGGTCATCCCATCCCGATACATAACCGCCCTCAACCAGGTCCTTGAGCTTGCGTTTACTCATCACGGTAAAATCGAGGTTGCCGCGCGCAAATTCTATCTGCTGCGGGTGACAGGGCGCAGGAATATTGTCGAGAAACCAGTCATATAGCGGTCTATGCTCTTCGAATTCCAATGTGCATATGGAATGGGTAATCCCCTCAATGGCATCTGAGATACCGTGCGCCCAGTCATACATGGGGTAGATGTGCCATTCATCCCCGGTTCGGTGATGTGCTACTTTGCGAATACGATAGATGGCCGGATCACGCATGTGCATATTGCCTGAAGCCATGTCAATACGTGCCCGCAGTACATGTTCCCCATCCGCAAATTTGCCATTTTTCATGCCCTCAAACAGATCAAGGTTGTCCTCAACACAACGGTCACGATAAGGACTGTTGGTACCCGCCTCTGTCAGGGTGCCCCGGCTTGAGCGCATGGATTCTGCATCCTGACTGTCGACGTATGCCTTACCGCTCTTTATCAGGTGAACCGCATAGTCATATAACTGTTGAAAATAGTCGGAAGCATGTCGGAGTTCATTCCACTCAAAACCCAGCCAGCGAACATCACTCATGATTGCCTGGGCGAAATCCTCACTTTCCTTAAGCGGATTGGTATCATCAAAACGCAAGTTGGTTGTGCCGCCAAACTCGGCAGCAAGGCCAAAGTTCAGACAAATGGACTTGGCATGTCCAATATGCAGATGACCATTGGGTTCAGGCGGAAAGCGTGTGACAATTTTATTGTGTTTACCGGACTCAAGGTCACGTATGACGATGTTTCGTATAAAGTTGCTGACTGGTGGTGTCTGGTCGTTATTCAATGGAGTAGCCTTTTAACTGTATTCATAATTGCTTGAACAGTGGATTCTATCGCAATACGGTTGTGTGCCACTACCGTTTATCCATTGAGCCTGTGCAAAACTGACACACGCCGCTGCTGCAGCTCCATCAGAATCCATTGCTGTTTGAACACCCACAAAGCCGAGGATGTACAGTGGCTTGTTTCGGGACCTTACGAGACAGGGAGGAGGTGAGACCGCAAAGCGGTCGAGAGGCTGGCCTGGGCCATGTCGAGGAAGAGCGACACAAGGACAAGGTGAGACCGTGAAACGGTCGAGAGGGTGCCCTGGGGTATGTG
>JASJFX010000107.1:0-8352 GCA_033791845.1 Lysobacterales bacterium
GATGTGATCGCAGAGGCTGCCGGTTTTATTTCATCAACCGTGCACGCCACGGCTGCTGGTACGGTGAAATCGATCGAACTCTGGCCGCATCCCAACGGCCTGATGGTTCCTTCAATCCGTATCACCGTGGATCAGAGTTCATCACAGATGCGAAGAAACCGCATGGTACCGCGCTGGCAGAACGTGAAGGATGAGGATCTTTCCAAGGAAATTGCCAAGGCAGGTATCGTCGGTCTTGGTGGTGCTGCTTTTCCGTCCCATGTCAAACTGTGTCCTCCAAAAGACCAGCCGGTTGAATTGTTAATCATCAATGGAAGTGAGTGTGAGCCCTATCTCACCTCGGATCACCGGGTGATGCTTGAACAGCCGGAGATGATTTACGAAGGTATTCGAATTGAACTTAAGGCGCTGGGTATCACACGCTGTGTCATAGGGATTGAAAACAACAAACCCGATGCCATCGAAATAATGCGCAAGACCAAGCCCACTGATCTCGATGTCAGAATTCAGCCCTTGACGGTCAAGTACCCACAAGGTGCCGAGAAGATGTTGATCAAGGCCGTCATGGGGCGCGAGGTTCCATCCGGCGCCCTTCCAAGTGCAATTGGTGCGATGGTTCAGAATGTAGCCACGGCTGCCAACGTAGCCGCAGTATTTCAAACCGGGCATCCATTGATTGAACGTATCATGACGGTGAGCGGTCGTGGTATACGCCGGCCAGGCAACTGGAAAATTCCCTTTGGTACGAAACTTCGTGATGTGATCACGCATTGCGGTGGTATGACGGGTGACGTTGCCGAAATCCTGTTTGGCGGCCCGATGATGGGTCAGGCGATATCCGACCTGGACGTACCCGTTCTCAAGGGTACGGGTGGCATTCTTGTACTTACAAAAGATGAATGTAAACGTCAGGATATTTTGCCGTGCATACGTTGTGGAAAATGTCTCGAAGCCTGCCCTATTTTCCTGAATCCACAATGGATGAAAGAGCTGGCCAAGGCGGAACGTTATGAAGAACTGGTCGAAGAAGCGCATTTGAACGACTGCATGTTATGCGGGTGCTGTTCATTTATATGCCCTTCCAATATTCCGCTTTCCCAGTATTTTGCCATGTCAAAAACACAACTAAGAAGACTGCCGAAATCATGACAGAGAAGACCAAGGTAATAATAACTGCGTCACCGCATGTTCGGTCGCCTGACTCCACCACAAAGATCATGTGGTCGGTGGTAATAAGCCTGCTGCCAGTTATCGCCTCATCGCTCTATTTTTTTGGGCCAAGCGCCTTACTCGTGATTCTTGCGAGTGTTGCAGGCTGCCTTATTACCGAGCGCATATTTGGATCCAATCCCGGATCAGTTGCGGATGGTTCCGCCATGATTACCGGTCTGTTGCTGGGTTTGTGCCTGCCGCCCGGTTTTCCACTCTGGATGGCGTTCCTGGGTGGTGTTTTTGGTATGGGTTTCGGCAAACTGATCTACGGTGGTCTTGGCCAGAATATTTTTAACCCTGCACTGGTGGGGCGCGCTTTTTTGCAAGCGGCCTTCCCCGTCGCTATAACGACCTGGCCTTCAGGAACACCACATTGGTGGAACTTGCAGGGCGATAACTTTGCCCTGCCGTTTATGACTCCCATGCCGGACACGGTGACCGCGGCTACACCGCTGGGCAATCTGAAATTCGGCGAAGACCCGGTTGCAACACCGGTGCTGGATCTTCTGCTGGGAACCATAAACGGCTCTCTGGGTGAGACCTCCGCCCTGTTAATTCTGCTGGGTGGCATTTACCTGGCCGTCCGCGGTCACCTTAACTGGCATATTCCAGTAAGTATCTTCGTAACCACCTTCTTGGTTTCCGGCCTGTTTTACGTCATCGGCATATCACAGTTTTCGCCCTTTTTCATGTTGTTCTCAGGTGGCCTGATGCTGGGAGCCTGGTACATGGCAACCGACATGGTGACCTCGCCATTGAGCACGAAGGGTTGCTGGCTTTTCGGTTTCGGGATTGGCCTTCTCACGGTCATCATTCGAATCTGGGGTGGTCTGCCGGAAGGTGTGATGTATTCCATCCTGTTGATGAATGCCCTGGTTCCCTTTATTAACCGAGCCACGCAGCCACGACTCTTCGGGACCTCCGGAAAGAAGAAGGAGGCCGGCAAATGAACCAGGAAAGCAACAACCAGGATCGCATCGATGTGGATATCCAGGTTGAAAATTCCGATTCAGACAATGCACAGGATGCATCTGCGCCACAGGAGGTTTCTACATTCCGCCTGGTGGCCACGCTGGCTATCGCCGGTGCACTGGCCGGCTTGTTAATCGTGCTGGTGAATCTGCATACCAAGCCGATCATCGATAAGTACAAGGCCGAACAGCTTCAGTTAGCCGTCTACGAAGTCCTGCCGGGTGTTGAGAACTACGATACCTACTACCTGGTTAACGATGAACTTTCCGCGTCACTACCGGACGGTGCCAAAGAGAGTGAGTTCAAACGCGTGTATGTTGGCCGTGACAGTAGTGGTGAGGTCAGCGGTGTCGCGATATCCCGTGGTGAATCGGGCTTTCAGGACGTCATCATGGTGATTTTTGGACATGATCCGGTCACCGGAAAACTTTCAGGTATGAAAATTCTGGACAGCAAGGAAACACCGGGACTGGGTGATAAGATCTTCAAGGACATGAACTTTGTTGATCAGTTCTTTGCAGGCCCTGAAACACCGCTACTCGGTGTAAAAATTGGTGCCGGAAAGGGACAACCCAATGAGATCGATATGATTACCGGCGCCACTATTTCATCAAAGGCGGTCATTCAAATCATCAACAATGCACTGGCAGAATGGAAGCCGATATTGGATAAAGGTATTCCACAGGCACCTGCGAAAGCAGTATCAGCGGAGGAAACGCCGTGAGAACAACAACCCCAACCCAGGATTTCGTACGGGGTATCTGGAAAGAGAACCCGGTACTGGTGCAAATGCTCGGACTGTGCCCGGCACTGGCTGTGACCAATAGTGTGGCAAATGCACTGGCCATGAGCGGCGCCACGTTCTTTGTAATGTCCTGCTCGAGTGTACTGATTTCAACCTGTAAACGATTTATACCTCATGAAGTGCGAATTTCCTCCTATATTCTTGTAATCGCCACTTTTGTCACACTGGCCGATATGCTGTTACAGGCTTATGCGCCTGTTCAGCATAAAGAGTTGGGCGCATTTATCGCCCTAATCGTGGTCAACTGCATGATCCTTGGACGGCAGGAAACATTTTCCTCCAAGAACAATCCTTTCCGGTCATTGCTCGATGCCGTAGGAACGGGTATCGGGTTTACCATCGCGCTTGTCATGATGGGTGGTTTCCGCGAGATCCTTGGAACGGGCAGCTTTTTGGGTGTTTCGCTATTCGGCCCGAATTTTGAGCCCTGGGTCATCATGGTTTTGCCAGCAGGCGGTTTCCTGACACTGGGCTTTATCCTGCTGGCAATGGGAGTGATTGAGCAGCGTAAGAAAGTGAAAGATGATCAAGTCACGGAGGTCTTGTCATGAGTGACCAGTCGCTATTCTCGATCTTTTTCTCTGCCATGGTGGTCAACAACTTTACGCTGGCAATGTTTCTGGGCTTATGCCCCTTCATGGGTGTTTCCGCGCGGGTTGAAACCGGTCTGCGTATGGGTCTGGCCAATATTTTTGTGTTGGTGCTGACCGCAATAAGCGCGTGGTTTCTCAACACCTACATCCTTGAACAGGCGCCCTATCTTCGCATCATCTCGTTCATTATCGTGATCGCATCGCTGGTACAGATTGTAGAGATGGCAGTCAAGAAACTATCGCCCGTTCTGTTCCGGCAGCTGGGTATTTTTCTTCCGCTAATGACTACCAACTGCGCCATCCTGGGTCTGGCGATCTTCCAGACCAACCGCGGTTACGGGTTTCTGCAAGGTGTGACTTTTGCGGTCGGTGCCGGTCTTGGCCTGACACTTGCGCTGGTACTGATGGCCTCTATTCGCGAGTCAGTTGAATTTTCAGATGTACCGGGTATCGCCAGGGGTACCGGACTGGTACTGATCATTGCCGGAACCCTTTCGATGGCGTTTATGGGCTTTGCGGGTCTATTATAGGGGTATGGAAAACTACATCGCGCCATTGCTCTTACTTGTCGTGCTGTTTATCGGCTTTGGTCTGACCCATCGCCGTGGTGAAGGTCCGGGTAGTTGCGTCGGTTGTACCGGCGAGGACTGTTCGGGCAAATCCGAATGCTCAAACGAAGGCAAACACCATCATCATTAAGGCTGCTCCGGACGTTAACGTAAATGATAATTGGGATCAGAGTAAAAACTTAAGAGTTTTTACTCTGATCCCAATTATCATTTTGTGTCTGGTAATGCTGTCAGCCTGCCAGCGTGACATGGAACAAAGCGCCGAGTTATACGTGTTCGGTACGATTGTCGAGATCAAGCTCTGGGGCGCATCGCCGGAGGAAGCCGGTCACGCATTCATGGAAATACAACAGATGTTCCAGGCCATGCACCGTGACTGGCATGCCTGGGAACCCGGCCTGCTTGTCGATATCAACAAGGCCTTTGCCGAAGGAAAGCCTGCAACCGCTGATGAGGACATCGTCGAGATGATCCGGCGTTCACAGCCGCTGGAGCTTGTAACGGGTGGCCGCTTTAATCCGGCCATTGGCGCGTTGATCAGACTGTGGGGGTTCCACACCTCCGATTACCCGATCGAGGGCCCTCCCCCGTCACAGACCCAGATTAATGAATTACTCGATCATCACCCTTCGAGTAACGATATACATATCGATGGCCTGCAGTTGTCATCTGACAACCCCGCAGTTCAACTGGATTTTGGTGGTATCGCCAAGGGTTATGCGGTTGACCTGACCATTGAGCGATTACGCGCCCTGGGTATCGAAAACGCCATTGTGAACGCAGGCGGCGACCTGCGTGCGATGGGAACCCATGGTGACCGGCCCTGGCGTGTAGCGGTCAGAAGACCGGGCGGCGGTAATGTCGGCTCGGTACAGGTCCAGGGTGATGAAGCCATATTCACTTCGGGAAACTATGAGCGTTTCCGCCAGGACCAGCACGAGCGTTACCCGCATATCCTGGACCCATCCACGGGTTGGCCGGCAAAGGACATCGCCTCAGTCACCCTTATCACAGATGAAGGAATACTGGCGGATGCCGCCGCAACCGCATTGGTGGTAGCCGGGCTGGATGGGTGGCCGGAAGTCGCCCGCGCACTTGACCTGCAACAGATCGCGGTCGTGGATGTGAATGGCACTGTCTACCTGACACCTGCGATGGATAAACGATTGCAATTCACCGAAGATGTTGAACGGGTGATTGTTGAGATCGGAATAGCCCCCCGACCCCGATTTTCCCGCTGACCCAGTTTCTATCCAACCAGAAAGGCAGCACCCACACCTGACAGGGCCAGAACAGCAGTGATCGGAATCATCGTACGGCGCATACTTGGTGCGCCAAGCCAGATGGCCATACCGCATTTGACCATGGTGTTTGAAATTACCGCGATCACGATCGTTCGTGCCGCCGCCGTGGAACTGTCCGGGTTCTGTTGGGCAAGGTTGGCCATCGAAAGTGCGATGGCGTCCACATCGGTCAGACCGGCCAATGCACCCGCCACATACAAACCGGTATCTCCAAAATAGACCTGGGCCGCGCTGGCGACGAATATGACCACTGCAAAGAGACCACCAAACTTGATCGCGTCGCCAAGCTCAAACGGATTGTTACCCGACTCCACTTCCGCCGTTTCCTTGCTACGTCCCTTGCGCCAGAGCAGCAGGGCGATTGCCAGGCTGACGACACCCATGAACAACATACCCAGGGCCAGGTTTTTGGCCAGGGGAAAGTTCACAACTCCGACTTCCACTACGACACGGAAATACATCACGGTCCAGGCCAGTAGAATGGAAAGGGCCAGAACCGGTGTCAAATTTGGCTCGACCCTACTTCGCTGGGCAAAGCCCAAAGTTACTGCCGTACTCGAAACGAGGCCACCCAGCAGACCCGTCAGCCCAAAACCATGTTCCCGGCCCAGGACTTTAACCAGGATATAGCCGACGAAATTGAGACCCGCGATCAAAACCACCATCAACCATGTCTTATACGGATTGATGACTTCCAGCCCTTCGGGACCAAAGTTGGTATTTGGCACCAGCGGCAGAACAATCAGCGTGATGATTGCGAACTTGAGTGTCGCATCGACATCCGAGGGTTCAATACGCTTGGCAAGATTATGCAGCCAGCCTTTGAGTGATAGCAGTAGCATCGCGACCACCGCTACCGCACCTGCAATACCTACCTGCCCCCAGGCACAGATACAGCCGACAAAGAATGTAATTAAAACGGATATTTCTGTGGTTGCCCCGATCGCACCGGACCTGGAAGTCGCTTGATAGGCAGTAATCACTACGGCCAGCACAGAAAGAAATGTGAGCCCTACCAGCCAGGGAAGACCAGATTGCTCACTGGCAAATACGGAAACTGAACCAAACAGCGCGACCAGGGCAAAAGTTCTTACACCGGCAAAAATCGCTGCGTCTCCCCGTGTCCGTTGGCGCTCCAGACCGATGAGCACACCCAAACCGAGGGCAGAACCAAACTCCCATGCCGTATTAAGCTCAATCATGCAACCATTCTCCGAAGCGCCGGGGTCAGAGTCAAGTGCCAGAGCAAGCACCGGGGCCAGAGTAAGCAACGGGGTCAGAGTAAGCAACGGGGTCAGAGTAAAGTGCCAGAGTGCAACTCTGGCACTTTACTCTGACCCCACTTTTCCCCGTTTCCCACTTTTCCCCTTTTCCCACTTTTCCCACTTTTCATGACCCCACTTTTCACCCCACTTTTCCACTTTTCCAGTCAAAGCCGTGACTAAAAACCCACAGCAAAACCACTACAAATGACAGTGAACTCCACTCATTTTTTCCGGCTGAAAATATCGGTAAATCACATGATCCAGATCAGTTATAACGGGAGCGATAAGTGTTTAACTGCACCCATACTCTGTAAGATCTTATCCTGCCTGGTACAACACTGAGGGGTGCCGAAAATGAGATTAAGCTATTGGTGTAGAAACGTTTTTTGTGAGGTTGCGAGATCTGATCGCCATGGATAACCTCGAATATTTCATCAACGAACTGCTGTCAAAAACCGATGATGCTCCAGACATGCTGCTGCAACATCTCTGCAAGATTCAAAATCACTTTTCCCACATCCCGGAAGCGGCATTACAGATGCTGGCCAGGCGGTTAAAAATACCGGAAGTCGAGATAATTTCCATTGTCTATTTCTATTCATTCCTGCATATGCGGGCACGTGGTGATTTTGACATTCGCTTCAGCGATAACATCACTGACAGGATGCTTGGCAATCTACCCCTGCTCAAAAGCATGTGTAGGAAACTGGGTGTTGAACCCGGTGAGCCGAGGGCTGACGGGCGGGTTTGCGTTGAGATGACTTCATGTACCGGCCTCTGTGATCAGGGTCCGGCCCTGCTGGTCAATGGCTTGGCTATTTCCCGCTTGGACGAGGGTCGAATCCACAAGATAGTCGGGCTCGTTGAAGCCGGTATCCCGGTGACCAAATGGCCGAAGAAGTTCTTTCTTATCGAAGACAACATTCAGCGTCGCGACAAGCTTCTTGACGATGTGATCACCCGTGGCAGTGCCATAGAGGCCTTTGCCGTCAAAGGGGGTGATGCCTTGCTCAAGTCCATCAAAAAATCGGGCCTGCGCGGACGCGGTGGTGCCGGTTTCAATGTCGCAACCAAGTGGCAAATCTGCCGTGATGTGCCAGGCGAAGAACACTACGTTCTTTGTAACGCAGATGAAGGCGAGCCGGGCACCTTTAAAGACCGTATTTTGCTTAACAGCTATGCCAATGTCATGTTTGAAGGCATGACCATCTGCGGCGGCATCACCGGTGCAAGGAAGGGCTATGTTTATTTACGCGGCGAATACCTTTACCTGCGTCAGGCGCTCGAAGACACCCTGCAGGAAAGGCGGAATTCAGGCCTGCTGGGCACTGAGATCCTTGGCAAGAATGGATTTGACTTCGATATCGAAATCCATATGGGTGCTGGTGCTTATATCTGCGGCGAAGAATCTGCCATGATTGAGTCGATGGAGGGTAAGCGTGGTATCCCACGTGATCGCCCGCCCTACCCCGTCACCCAGGGTTATAAAGGTCAGCCCTCTGTGGTCAACAACGTCGAGACCTTTGTGGCAGCAGCGAGGATTGCGGTTTTTGGCGCGGCCTGGTTTCATTCCTCCGGCACAGAACAGTCCTCCGGCACCAAGCTACTGAGCATCAGCGGCGATTGCAGACG
>JASJFX010000108.1:0-8134 GCA_033791845.1 Lysobacterales bacterium
TGGGGGTTAGGAAACAGTTCCAGTTCCCGACTGGGCTGGGTCGTCATAATTTTACTCCGGAAAACAATAATTGGATGGGCACTTTACTCATCTCTGAACACAGATTCAATCTATGCGACTGACTGCAATCAAGCTTGCTGGTTTCAAATCCTTTGTAGATGCGACCACTTTTACCGCGCCGACCAACCTGACCGGCATTGTCGGACCCAATGGTTGCGGCAAATCCAATATCATCGATGCCGTCCGCTGGGTGATGGGTGAGGGTTCTGCCAAGGTACTACGTGGCGAATCAATGGCCGATGTCATTTTTTCCGGATCCAGCGGTCGAAAGCCGGTGGGTATCGCCAGTGTCGAATTGATATTTGATAACACCAACGGCCGGATCGCGGGGGAGTTTGCGGCATTTAACGAGATATCCGTCAAACGCATAGTAGGCCGGGATGGTGTTTCCCAATACATGCTGAACGGGACCCGCTGCCGGCGCAAGGATGTCCGGGATCTTTTCCTCGGCACCGGTATCGGATCAAAAAGCTATTCGATTATTGAACAGGGCATGATTTCACAGGTCGTGGATGCAGGCCCCGAGGAGGTTCGGTCGCATCTCGAGGAGGCAGCTGGAATTTCCCGTTACAAGGAACGTCGTAGGGAAACCGAGCGACGGATCAAACATACCCGGGAGAACCTTGACCGCCTGATGGACTTACGGGATGAGATCGCCAGTCATTTGAATCGACTGAAAAGGCAGGCCAATGCGGCTGAGCGTTATAAAAAACTGAAAATTGAACATAGAGAACTCGAATCAAATTTATTGGCCCTGCAGTGGTTGTCCCTTCAAAACGATGCCGAACTTGGCCGTTCCGGCCTGTCGGTGCAGGAAACTGCGATGCAGGAACAACTCGCCGAGCAGCGGGCCACAGAGGCCCGGATGGAATCAACCCACCAGGAACAGGCGGTTGCCGGCGAAGCACACAATGCGGTGCAGGGCGAGCTTTATTCCATCAGCAGTGATATAGCCCGGCTCGAGCAATCCATACAGCACAGTCGTGAACTGCAGACCCGGCAGAAGAAAGAATACGAAGAAACATCCAGCGCCCTGCAGGACATGGAAAAGCACATGGTCATGGACCGGGTCCATGTAGAGGACCTGACAGGCAAACTGGCCGAGACCGAGCCCGCGCTGGAAAAGGTACTAAAGGAAGAGGCCGCTGCCGATACCGAAATGCAGGTTGCTGAAGCTGAAGTAGCCAGTTGGCAGGAACACCTGGAAAAACATCATGTCAGGAATAATGACCTGAACCGGAAGACTGACAGTCAGCGCGCGACCCTCGAGATGCTGGACGGCCGCATGCAGGATGCGTCGGTCCGTCTTCAGAATCTTGCCGGTGAAACCGAAGGGACGGATACCGGTGCCCTGAGCCTGGAAGTGGTCGGGCTTGAGAAACAGGCCGGTGAGGTGGCTGGACAGCAGGCTGAACAGCAGCAACAGCTGGAGTTGAGCCGGAAAGAGCTTGAAAGCCGGCGTCAGGTATTACGTGATGCCACGTCGAGACAGCATGAACTAAAGGGTGAAATTAACCGGCGTGAAGGCCGGCTTGAGTCACTCAAGGCGTTGCAACAGGCAGCACGGGAAACGGGTAAGGGCACGGCATGGCTTGAAACCAATGGTCTCAAATCTGCCCCGCGCCTGGTCGAGCAGCTTGATGTTGCCAAGGGCTGGGAAGCGGCTGTAGAGACCGTGCTGGGTTTCTGGCTGGATTCGGTGCTGGTAGACGATCCGACGGCATTATCGACCCCCTTGGGTCAGCTGGAAGCTGGTAAAGGCCGTGATGTTGAATTGACCCTGCTGGAAAACCGGTCCTCTACCATCAAGGCTGTTCCCGGTAGCCTGGCGGAGAAAGTAAAAGCCCCTGATGCAATTACCGCGCAGCTCAATGGTGTGCAGGTGGCCGGGTCTTTGGAGTCAGCATTTAAAGCTGTCGCGGATAGACAGAACGGGTCATCTGCAGTTACCGCCGAAGGACAATGGATCGGACAGGGATGGGTTCGGGTTGCGGGTAGCCAGTCTGGGAAGGCGGGTATGCTGGCTCGTAAACAGGAAATTAAATCCCTACAGGCTGAACTTGCTGAACTGCAACAGCAGTGGTCGGCCATGAATGAGTCAAACCAGATTGAGCGCGACTCGCTGCCGGATCAGGAAAAAGCTGTTGCTGAATCACAGCAAAAGGTCAATGACCTGCACAGGGCAGGTTCAGACCTGACCAGTCGCCTGAATGCCGGCCGTACCAGGATCCAGGATCTCAGCGGACGCCAAAAGCAGATTGCTGAAGAATCCGCAGTACTGCAAAAGCGGCAAAGTGATGACCAGGCACAGATAAAAACATTAAGGGTTAGCCTGTCTGCCGTGTTGGATGAAATGGCCGATACGGAAAAGGAACGTTCCGCGCTGGATGCACAACGCAGCACTTTGCTGGAGCGTAGGGAACAGACGCGTACACGGGCGCGGGAAACCCGTAATCAGCGTCACGAACTGGCTCTAAAAACCGGATCACACCGTGCGAGCCTTGACTCCCTGCGTAACTCCCTGGAACGCATGGACACACAGTTTAGCCAGTTGCAGCAACGATACCTGGAGCTGAGTGAGCAAATTTCGCAAAATGAGGATCCTGAAAAAGAACACCGCAGTACCATGGACGGCCTGTTGCAGTCCCGGGTGGATGTAGAGCAGCGCCTTGCGGCAGCCAGGGCCAAAATGCAACAACTCGAAGAGGATTACCGCCAGCAGGATGCGGCCCGGCAAACCTGCGTCAGGCAGGTCGAGGAAATTCGCAGTACATTGGAAAAAGCACGATTGCAGCAACAGGAACTGGAGCTCAATGCCCGCAATTTGCAGCGCCAGGTTGAGCATCTGGGCCACCAGG
Organism: Lysobacterales bacterium; assembly: GCA_033791845.1. GTDB lineage: Bacteria > Pseudomonadota > Gammaproteobacteria > Xanthomonadales > SZUA-36 > SZUA-36. The sequence continues at coordinate 2,919 of JASJFX010000108.1, forward strand.
TAGCAGAGCTGGCAGAAGCACTTCCTGAGGAAGCTGACCCACAGGTCTGGCAGGCAGACCTGGAGCGTCTGGCTGAGCGCATCACGCGGTTGGAGCCGGTCAACCTGGCTGCCATCTCCGAGTATGAAGAGGAGCTAAAGCGCAAACAATACATGGATGCGCAGCATGAAGACCTGATCAGTGCACTGGAGACACTTGAGAACGCGATCAAGAAAATTGATCGCAAGACCCGTACCCGGTTCAAAGATACGTTTGAAAGTGTCAACAAGGGTATACAGGAACTGTTTCCAAAATTGTTTGGTGGCGGGCATGCCTATCTCGAGTTGACCGGCGATGATTTATTAACCACGGGCGTGTCGATTATGGCGCGGCCACCCGGAAAAAGAATCAGTAGTATTAACCTGATGTCCGGTGGTGAAAAGGCATTGACGGCCGTGGCATTCGTATTTGCGATATTCCGCTTGAATCCTGCACCGTTCTGTCTTCTGGATGAGGTGGATGCACCGCTGGATGATGCCAATGTTGCGCGCTTCACTGCCATGGTCAAGGAAATGTCCGAAACCGTGCAGTTTATCGTGGTGACCCATAATAAGATCACCATGGAAATGGTGTATCAGCTTAGCGGTGTCACCATGCGTGAGCCAGGTGTGTCCCGGTTGGTTCAGGTCGATATCGATGAAGCCGCAAAATTTGCGGGAAATTAGTGTAGTGCAGCAACGGACAGTTTCTCTTCAGGCCTGGCTGAAAATGTCGCTAATTACGATACACTACACTGGTAAGTTCCAAGGGTGTTATTGATATGGATATTTCAACTTTCAGATGGATTTTAGTCATTGCCGGTATTGCGATTGTTGCTGGAATTTTCCTGTTTGGGAACCCGGATAGAAAACGCAAACCGCGCGCTTCGCGCAAACGTGTTCATGCACAAAGGGTGAGACGGGAACCGGCACTCAATTCCGATCAGCTTGAAACGGATGAGAGTGATGACGATGGCGATATCAAGCAAACCGAGCTGAATATTGGTCTGCCTTCTGAAGACAGGCCCGATGCCGGGGCGTCCAGTGAAGAACGGATTGAACCCAGGCTGGACAATAAGCCCAGCAAGCCTGCTCCTGCGCCTCCCGACAAGATCGTCACATTGTTTTTGCAAGCCCGTGACAACCAAATTATTACCGGGATTGAATTGCTTGATTCTTCGTTGAAGTCAGGGCTGGTTTTTGGCGACAATGACATTTTTCACCGTATCCACGAGGAGGATCTGGAACCGGTGTTCAGTATGGCCAACCTGACCAGGCCGGGCTCCTTTGACAGAAACACGTGGAATACCATAGAAATCCGGGGGGTGACCATGTTTATGACACTGCCTGGACCGAGAAACGCACTGGATGCCTGGGACTCCATGCTGGCAACAAGCCGCCGGCTGGCAGAGTTGTTACACGCAGATTTGCTTGATGATCAACACGAGGTGTTCACGCGTCTGCGCTCCTTGCAGATCAAGGAAGAGTTACGCGAATACGAGCGGCAGAAAACCCCGGAATCATGAAGCGGACAAAGGCACACAAACGTGCTGATGAACTACGGCGGTTGATCGAACATCACGATTACAGCTATTACGTGCTGGACGACCCTGAAGTTCCCGATGCCGAATACGACCGCCTGATGCGGGAACTTGAAAGTATTGAATCCGACCACCCCGACCTGGTTACACCCAACTCACCAACACAACGCGTCAGTGGTACACCGCAGGACGGCTTTGAAACCGTACGCCACCGAGTGCCAATGTTGTCGCTGGGCAATGCGTTTTCCGACGAAGAAGTAGCCGATTTCCAACGCCGTGTCGAACAGGGACTTGAGCGTCAGAACATCATCTTTGCGGCTGAGCCCAAACTGGATGGTGTTGCCATTTCACTGACCTACCATGATGGGCTTCTGACCCGGGCAGCCACACGTGGTGATGGTGAGCAGGGCGAGGATGTCACTGCCAATGTCCGTACCATTCGTGCGGTACCTCTTGAACTTCGTGGTGAGGACTGGCCATCCCTGCTGGAAGTGCGCGGGGAGATCTATATGCCACGTGCCGGCTTTGATGCTTTCAATCGCAAGGCAACTGAGCAGGGCGAGAAACCGTTGGTCAATCCGCGTAATGGTGCTGCCGGCAGCTTAAGGCAACTCGACCCGCAATTGACTGTCAAACGTCCACTCGCTTTTTTTGCCTATGCTACCGCGACCCGCGATAAGTTGCCTGATACACAGTTCGATGCACTGCTTCGTTTGCGCGACTGGGGGTTTCCTGTCAACCCGGAGATCCGGCGGGTTGAGGGTTTAAGCGGATGCCTGGATTACCACCGGCGAATATCGGCCTTGCGTCCCAAGCTGGGGTACGACATTGACGGAGTGGTTTACAAGGTCGACCGGTTCGATCAGCAGGGCTTTCTCGGTTTTGTCAGTAAGGCACCGCGCTGGGCACTGGCCCACAAGTTTCCGGCGCAAGAGGAAATGACACGCTTGCTGGACATAGATATCCAGGTGGGCAGGACCGGTGCGCTGACGCCGGTTGCGAGGCTGGAACCGGTATTTGTCGGTGGGGTAACCGTGACCAATGCCACGCTGCACAATGAAGATGAAATCCGGCGCAAGGATATTCGTGCGGGAGATTGGGTCGTAGTGCGCAGGGCAGGGGATGTTATTCCAGAGGTGGCGCGTGTCATTCAACAGCGACGTGAAACTGAACTACCGGAATTTCACATGCCTGAAACTTGTCCGGAATGCGGTTCAGCGGTTGAACGGGTAGAGGGCGAGGCAGTGGCCCGTTGTACCGGTGCTCTTATTTGCCCGGCCCAGATAAAGCATGGTATCCGGCACTTCGCCACCCGCAAGGCCATGGATATCGAGGGTCTGGGCGACAAACTGGTTGACCAACTTGTTGAGTTGGGGCTGGTAAAAACTGTGGCTGATCTTTACCACCTTCGCCATGAACAGGTTTCCTCGATGGAGCGTATGGGCGGCAAGTCGGCTGAAAACCTGCTGAAAGCCCTTGAGGCCAGCAAAAAACCGGGTCTGGACCGCCTGCTTTATGCTCTCGGTATTCGGGAAGTGGGAGAGGTGACGGCGCATTCACTGGCGGTTCATTTCAAATCGATGCAGGCTCTGGAGGGGGCTTCCGAAGAGACCCTGGTCGAGGTCAGTGACGTGGGACCTATCGTTGCGGGTCACGTGGCGGCATTTTTTCAACAGGAAAAAAATCTGAGGGTTATCCAGGCTTTGAGCGATGCAGGGGTAGAGTGGCAGCCACTCGAAGAGAATGGCGGCGAACAGCCTTTAGCCGGTGAGACCTGGGTGCTGACGGGTGCTTTATCCATGCCCAGGATCCAGGCAAAAAATCTGCTTGAAGCTCTGGGTGCAAAAGTAACGGGCAGTGTATCCGCCAAAACAAGCACCTTGCTCGCCGGTGAAGCGGCGGGATCCAAGCTCACAAAGGCACAGAAACTGGGTGTAAAGGTCATTTCGGAATCTGACTTTGTTGAATACCTGGAAACCCAGGGTGTTGAAGTCTCTTAAATTAGTATCCTTTGGTTTTTTTATACCGGCTATGCACAACACAGAACTTGTGGGTCAGGGCTGTGTTATCTCGTCATGTGTAAATTCAAATCGGAAAATCGGTGCCGGGCGTTTTTCTGTGGTGACGTAAATTGCCTTTCCATCAACAGAATAGCTGATTGCCTCATTTTGAACCGAGGGCGGGCCGCCGACCTCTACCGGCTTTCTTTGCAGTGCACTTAACCAGCCCTCGTCGGGTTCGCGCCGAAACCGGTACAGACTGCGGTAAGTGATTATCACGGCTTCGGAGCCATCGGGTGATATATCAAAACCGGTGGGTTGTGAGATGAAATCCGTTCTTCCGTGCCAGTGAATACGGTCTTTCGAGGTCGGTGGACGCAGTTTTGCGATTGTACCGAGAAATTTGAGTTCTGCATGCACCTTGGTTAACGCGGTCTCAAGATCCAGTGCATATAAACGGGATGGTTTGTCACGTTTGGTAAGAAACAGGATCTGTCGGCCAATCGGATCATAGGCCATTGCTTCGCAATCACGGGGCCCATCGGGGTATTTCAGGGTCAAGGCGTGTTTCAAATCCTGCCGGCCACCATAGCGGTCATGTTTACCGGTTTTGGGTTCTTCAATAAAATACAGTTTGGTGGACTTTCTCTTTGCCCTGTTGTCACCGATATCACCCACCACGATCCAGTGCTCTCCCTCAACGGGTACCAAGGTGATATCTTCCCAGTCCTTGTTTTTGGCGGGCACAATGGTTACTGAGCCAAGATTTGTACCGCTTTCATCAATACCGTACAAAACGGGATCACCTTCATCGTTATGTACAAAAAAATCACCCGGGTGGGAAAAGCTGGCTTTTATGCCGCTGGCTTCCATGATGTCGTCTGATTCCAGCCAGCCTGTTCGGATCATGGTCACAGGCGGGGCGTCTGTTTCTACAGGATCATTACCGGCTTGCTGATTACAGGCCGGGAGTACAAAAGTTGCTAATACAAGCAGGCTTAAAGCGCTATTGATGTGCATGTCTAATTGTAAGGTGAAACGCTTTTGTGGTGAAGCTCAGAAACCATGATTGTCGCAGTTGGAGCCGTAAAGCATGAGTGTTTGTGACGGAAGGAACTCTGCGAAAATATAACATAGGTATTGTCGTGCTGATAATATGGTGGTAGCTGGTGAATTAGAGGTCTGATATTTTGATGGACTTCCCACAGGTGCCCAATATGCATGCACTGGTCATGTTATTGATGACCGGCGCCGCCTTGTTCCTGTTCTCCCGCGAAAAGATTCACCTTGAATCATCCAGTCTTGCAATTCTCGTGATGCTGGTCGTTGGTTTCCAGTTGTTCCCTTTCGAGGGTGCCCGCGGAACCGTCGAGCCGATGGCTTTTTTTTATGGTTTCGGACACGAAGCACTCATTGTACGGTTTTCAATGTTTGATTTCGTGCTGCCGGTTGCAATGGCCGCCAGTGTCGCAATCATCTACCTGTGGTTGGTGGCGCCCCATATGATCCCGAAGCGTATGGCTTATAAAACCAACCTGCTGGTTATGAACGCAGGTGGTTATAAGTTCAATGATTTCGTCCGGGTGGGAACCCCGTTGACCTTGTTGATGTGGGTGGTGCTGTCCGCCGTATTGACGTATGCATACCAATTATAAGAG
>JASJFX010000109.1:0-10293 GCA_033791845.1 Lysobacterales bacterium
ATGACGTAATAGAAGAAAACAAACCCGAAAATGAAAAGCCAGAACCAGCTGCGTGGATTGACCAGCCGGATAAACCCGACGCGGATAATTTCGTGCATCACCAAGGCGACAAAAGCAGCCACCAGTACGCCTATGCCGAGGTCACCGACAAGTAAACGTCCGTCTACCGGTGAAAAAGGCCACGCCAGCATCAACCAGAAAATTAGTGAGATAACGAATAGTACCAGCCGTTCGAGCAGCGGCTTGTGTTTGGATGAATTGATTGAGAGAGTCATTTTCAATCCTGTCTTTCCTTCTCCGTTAGCCCCCAAAAGTGCCTGCTGTCAATACCTGCGCGGCCGCACCGACCAGCCAGGGGTCGCGCAGACCGGTGAGCACGGCAAATGCCAATGCGATACAACCGGTAGCCAGCAGGATCATGGCCAGTGCCATCATGGGTGGTTCACGCTGCAGTCCCTTCAAAGCGTCTGGCAGGGCGGCAAAAAAGGCCATGCGCTGTACTTTGAGCTGGTAGGCAAGTGTCACGATACTGACCAGTACGGCTGCGGTTGCAAAACCGTAGTGGCCGCTCTCGATACATGCCAGCACGATAATCAATTTGCTCCAAAAACCGCTGAATGGGGGTATGCCTGCGATTGACATGGAGCCAATAAGCGAAGTGGCTGCGGTCACCGGCAGTTTGCTGTTGAGACCGCCCAGTTTCTTTAGTTGACGTGTGCCGGTCGTATATTCGATAGTTCCAGCATTTAAGAATAGTAGTGATTTAAACAAGGCATGGTTCACCATGTGGTAGAGACCACCGACGAGCCCCAGTGGAGTTCCGAGTCCGAGCCCCAGTACCATGAAGCCCACTTGTGAAATACTGCTATAGGCGAACAGTCGCTTGATGTCTTTTTGCCCTGTGGCGAGTATTCCGCCAGCCACCATTGATAACAGACCAAGCCAGCGCAGTAAGCTGAGTTCATTTTCTGCGATTCCAAAAACATTGAAAGCCAGACGTGCCAGAACATAGATACCGATGGCCTTGATCAACACACCGGAAAGCATGGCAGAAACCGGTGCCGGTGCCGCAGGATGAGCATCAGGCAACCAGGCATGGAAAGGCACCAGTGCTGCTTTGAAGGAGAAACCAACAATTAGCAGGCCGAACGCCAGCAGCAGGGGGGTGTCCCTGCCGGTTTCCGCAATACGGGCCGCGATGTGTGCCAGGTTCAGAGTGCCGGTGATGCCGTAAACCAGCGCCACGGCGGTCAGGATCAAGGCCGATGACAATGAGCCGAGTACGATGTACTTGAACGAAGCTTCGAGTTCTTCATGGTCGCAACCAAATGCAACCAGTGAGTATGAGGCAATGGCCGCGACTTCAAGGAAAACATACAGGTTGAACAGGTCGCCGGTCAGGATGACGCCGTTCATCCCGGTCACCATTAACAGGAACAGGCTGTAGAAATGGCTGCGGGCGGTGAAGCGGCGCATATAATCAACCGAATATAGGCTAACAGCCAGACCTACGACACTGACGATGAGCAGCAGCAATGTTGCCAGTGCATCAAGCCGCATGTCGATACCGACCGGCGTGGGCCAGCCGCCGAGATGGTAAACCCCGCTATAGCCGATGCTGTAGTAACTCATTACAGTCAGCAGCAGAAGTGTGAGTATGGTCAGTGCTTCAGCCAGGACATGCCGGTGCCGTGCCACCAACTGGATCAGCAAAGACAAACCCAGCGGCACGGCCACGAACATGGGCATCAGGGCTTGAACGTCAATGGTCATGATCTAAATCCCATAACACTCATACTTATCCCCGCAAACGCCGGATTTCGGTGACGTCGAACGTTCCGTAACGTTCATACAGGCGAACACACAAGGCCACCATTAATGCCAGTACACCCAAGCCGATAACAATCGAGGTCAGCACCAGCGCCTGTGGCAATGGGTCAACTGAACTGCTGGCGAACTCCGTGATAGTGATAGCAGGGTCAACGATGGGTGGATTACCGGCCTCGCGATAACCAATCAGCAGTAGCAACAGGTGTACACCGTGGTTCATGATCAGCAGGCTGATGACAATCTTCAGTGTCTGCCGGCTGACAACCACGCCATACAGGCCGATGAGAATTAACAGCAGGCACAGGGAAAAAATCATGATTTGTTCTCCTGTTGCTGCGCTTCAGTGCTGGACTGATCTTCCAGTTCCCGCTCGACGATGTGAAATGCTGTCAGCAGTGTGAAAACCAGGAAGAGTGCACTGGCGACCTTGATACCCAGCGCGATATTCGCCATCGGCATGATTCCACCGCTAAGCAGGGTGAATTGTGCTGCTTCCGGCGTGTTGATAAAGTTGCTGAAAAAGTAGGATCCGGTCCAGCCGGTACCCAGCCAGCCCAATACAAGAAATATCAGCAGGCCGATACTGTCGAGTCGGGATGCCACACCCTTGCTAAACAAATGCAGCGAGGCGCGATCACCCGATGCCAGCGTAATCAGGATGAAGGCGCTGGCAATGACCACACCACCCCCGAATCCCCCCCCGGGGGTGATGTGGCCGTACAGCACCAGGTAGATTCCAAAAAGAAGGATTGGTCCTTTCAACCAGCGCGTCACGGTCTTTACCGTGATACCCATGTCCAGCTTTTCATCGCCCAATCTATGAGGAGTATTCATGATGATTTATCCTGTCTGTTCTTTCTGCTGACACGGGCATTTCTGCGTAGTACAACGGCAGCGCCCAGCGCCGCGCAGAACAGCACGGTGGCCTCACCCAGCGTGTCCCAGGCCCGGAAGTCCAGCAGTACAGCGGTAACCAGGTTGGGAGCGCCGGTTGTTGCCAGGCCGGATTGCAGATAAACCAGCGCGGGTGCATCAGCAAAGCGTTCCATAACCGGAATGCCGAATTCCGGAAACTGGTTAAATACCTGTATTCCAAACAGACCGATGACGGCCACGAAAGCCACCGCAAAGGAAACTCCCACGACAGCATGGACAGTTTTTAACTCTTGTATCTCACGCCCCAGGGTGGCGCGAATCAGGATCACCAGGCTCACCACTTCAACACCGATCTGTACGATCGCGACATCGGGCGCTGCAAGGAACAGGTAGACGATGGCGAGCAGGAACCCCACTGCACCCACGCTGATTACCGCGTACAGCAGGTTCGATGTCAGCACCGTGATGATCGCGGCAATCACGGTCAGAAGGATCAGTAATGCGAGAACTTCAGTCATGTCAGCCCCCCGTTTCCGTGACCACCCATACCACCACCAGCAAGCCGGCGACGAACCATCTCAGGTAGGCCGGTAAAATACCGCTATGGAGTGAGCGCAGTATCTGCACCAGGTAATTGAAACCACGCCGGGTGAATTCATAAATATCAAATATTCGCGCGCGAGTGAGAACATAAAATCTCTTCAAACCGGGTAGTTGTTCAATGGTGTCGTAGAAATCGACACCCGTAACCTCGACATTACGCGGTCCAGCTTTGTTTTCGCCGCTGATGTAGACATCCTGCATCTGCTCACCGCCAATGTAGGTTCGCACACGACGCAATTTTCCGCTGTGCATGGTCAGCAGATAGACCAGGAGTCCAACGGCTACTGAAACAAGGATCAGCACCGTGGCCAGTCCGGCCCACCAGACACCGGGCACATCGGCTTGCACCAGCGGGAAGATCATGCGGCCCAGCGGAAGCTGGAAGGCAAATACGCCAAATATCACGCACAAGCCCGCCAGCACCACCATCGGCGTTAACATACTGACGCTGCGCTCGCTAATCTTCAATTGCTGAACTTCCGGAGAGGGTTTGCACAGGAAGGTCGCGTGCAGAACCTTGACGAAACTTGCCAGTGTCAAAGCTGAGCCGAGCATCGCGACCGCCAACCACACGATCCAGCCGGGGCCTGCACCTTCGCCGCTTGAGATAATGCCCTGGTAGATCATCCATTTTGACGCAAAGCCGTTCAGCGGCGGAATGCCTGAAATCGACAGGGCGGCCACGGTACAGGTCACGAATGTGACCGGCATCAGTTTGGCCAAACCACCCAGACGATCAAGATCAGTGGTACCCGTCTCCTTTTCAATCACACCGGCACAAAGGAACAATGCGGATTTGTAGATGGTATTGTTGAGCATGTGAAAAAGACCGCCGGCCAGCCCGAGCGCCGTACCGGTGCCGATACCCAGGATCATATAGCCGACCTGGCTGACCGCATGGTATGACAGCAGCCGTTTGAGGTCGTGCTGGACCAGTGCCATCAAAACCGCTGATATAACCGTGACAGCACCGAGCAGCATCAGCATCCCGTACATCGCCGGGGTGGGAACAAACAGATCCAGCACACAGCGGGCCAGCAGGTATATGCCAAGTAATTTATCAAGTGATGCGGGCAGAAACGCCGATACCGGTGCATCGACCTTCTCACCAAAGCCAGGTACCCAGGTATGAAACGGTACTGCTCCCGCCTTGGCAAAAGCAGCAGAGAGCAGTGTCAGGAAAGCGGTGTAGGCCAGTGGACTATCCAGTGCTATCGCCGGTCCGTCCATACGGGTACTGCCGGTTAGTTGCCAGTATATGACGATGCCCAACAGCATCAGGGCGTCGGATCCGCCAATTACCATTAGAGACTTGCGTGCGGCCTCCGCCGCATCCGGTCCGGAGATGCCTGCCATCAGATAGAGTGTCAGGGCGAGGAATCCCCAACATACCAGCAACAACAGCAGGTCGTTCGCCAGCACCGCGGCGCAACTGATGCCAATTGTCCATAGCAGGTAGGTGAAGTACTCACGGTGGCGTGCATGGCCTTTCATGTAGGCAACTGAATAGATCGCGATGAGCAGTCCAAAAAATGCCGCGGCCAGCAGGATAAATGCACTCAGGGTGTCTACCCGGAGAGACAACCAGGGCAATACATTCTGCACCATGTTGGCTTGTTGAAACAATGGCCACACCAGGGCCAGAACCAGGGCCGCTGTCAATACGGCAAGTGATGAGCGCAGATTGCTTGCACGGTTTGGTATCAGCAGGCACAGCACGCCCGCGAGTAACGGCAGGATTACCGGTAAAACCATGGGGTGGGTGAGTTGCTCAATGCCCATGTCTTTCTCTCTGGAATTCCGGTAATGATGGCCCCCTGAGACCGGTTTCGGCCATCAGGCGGTCAGTTTTTTCGCAGGAAAGGCGCATCAGGTCACGGGCGTTCAACAAGCGCTCGCCATTGTTGCGATCGATAGCTACGGCCATACGCTCGGTGCAGCAATAACAGGGATCGACCGCAGCCAGGATGATGGTGGCGTCCGCTACCGTCGCACCCAGCACGGTCTCCCGGTTTGTGGGAACATTCATGAAACTGGGTGCGCGTACCTTGTGACGGATGGGCCGGTTGCTGCCGTCGCTGCGTACGTAGTGGAACACTTCACCGCGTGGCGCCTCGTAAAACCCGATACCTTCCCCTGCCTTTACGGTTTTTGGGTTGGAATCGACAGGGCCACCAGTTTTCTCCAGTTGCGTGAGGCACTGTTGGATGATGCGGATCGATTCGAACATCTCGAGAATTCGCACCACGGCTTTGTCAAATACATCGCCTTTCTCACAGGTAATGACATCAAAGTCCAGCATCGGGTAGGCGGCATGCGGGTGGTCGCGACGCACGTCGATATCGTATCCGGAAGCGCGTGCAGTTGGGCCCAGGGCACCATAGTCCTGTGCTTTTTCGCGTGTCAGGATACCGACACCCTTGGTGCGGGCGTGTATCAACGGATCCTGCACGACGGCATCCCTGAACATCTTGATCGGGTCCTGGAGACTGTCGAGCAATTTCGAGATGGCCGGAATGTCGGTCTTATTAATATCCCGGCGCACTCCGCCGGGTTTCATCATGCCGTAATGATTGCGATTGCCGGTGATGAGTTCGAGAATATTGAGTACGTCCTCGCGAAAACGCCAGGCCCACATCCAGATGGTGTTGAAGCCAATAAAGTGTCCGGCCAGTCCAAGCCAGAGCAGGTGTGAATGAATGCGTTCCAGTTCACCCACCGCACTGCGGATGAACAGGGCCCTTTCAGGTACCGGGATGTCACCTGCATCTTCGACTGCCTGCACACAGGCCAGCGGGTGTGAGGTTGAGCAGATACCGCAGATACGCTCAACGAGGAATATGGTTTCTTCAAAGGTTTTCGATTCAGATAGCTTTTCTATACCCCGGTGGTTGTATCCGAGCTCTATATCCAGGTGCACGACCTTCTCACCCTCGACATGCAGTTTGAAGAACTCAGGCTCCTCCTGCAGTGCATGGTAAGGACCGATAGGTACGATGGTGCGCTTGCTCATGTCGTCACCTCGTGGTTATGGCGCATCGGGTAATTTCCTTCAGGCCAGTCGTCAGCCAGTAGCAAATGCCTCAAATCCGGGTGACCTTTAAACTGGATACCCAGTAATTCCCAAATCTCCCGTTCAATCCATTCGGCCGCGGGACACATCAGGGCAATAGACTCCAGTTCCGGTGAGGCATGATCCAGCAGTACCCGAAGGGTGATAACAAATCCTTCATTGTCCAGGGCCCAGTGATACATCACCTCATATCCATCGCTGCTGTCCACACCGGTGGCGATCTGCAAACGTGCTGCAAATTCATCGAGCATCAGGCGGCTGGCTTCCTGCACGGATTGCGGTGCGATATCGATATAAATCCGTTGATCAGATTTACGCAGAACCGCAAGGATGTGATCACCGAGTTGCCTCTGGATCGTCGTGATAATATCGAACTTGTCCATGCTGTCCTCTTGCTTTGCTATTTACGCTGTGCTCACTACCTCAGGTGCTGGTGCCTCTGTTCGTCCGGTGCTGTCCTGCAGGCACCGGGGGACCAGTGCGCCGCTGCGTAAGCCTTCAATAACTTTGACGACCGCGCTGATGATGGCCTCCGGTTTCGGTGGGCAACCGGGTACAAAGGCATCAATGTTCATGTAATCACTCGGCGGGCGTTCCCAGTTATATGAGTCACGGAACATCAAGCCAGTGCAGGGACAACCGCCGATACCGAGAACCAGGTAGGGTTTTGGGGCCTGTTCCAGCAATTCCTTTGCGCGAATGGCTGCCTTGCGGTTGAAAACACCTGAAACCAGCAACACGTCCGCGTGGCGGATACTGCCCACCAGCGTTATACCGAAGCGCTCAAGGTCGTACCGGGGTGTCAGTGCATCCAGGATTTCGATATCGCAGTTGTTGCAGGCACTGCCGGCGAGGTGGAATACATTCAGCGAGCGCGTCAGCGCATTGATTGTCATGTTCATAAAGATAACCTCATGGCTCACCAACCCAGCCAGGCGAGCATCACTGCCACCAGGGCAAGGAGACTCACCGGGCCCCAGAAGAAACGAACCGCCTGATCGATACGTACGCGGGGTGTGGTATTGCGCACAACTATGGTGACGGCTACCAGCACAAACCACAGCAGGAAGCCGATCACCGGTGGCAGCCAGCCCGGACCACTCACCACACCACCAAAAAACAGCACGACCAGCAGAACCGGCATTGTGAACAGCATCATCGCCCGCGTGAGCTTAAACATCGCCAGCGGTGGCCCGGAGTACTCGATCAGGGCACCGCCTGAGAGTTCGGTCTCGGCTTCCGGCATATCAAATGGAACGATGGTCAGCTTGGCCTGTGTACAGGCAATGCAGACCAGAAGCGCGAGTGTACCGGACAGGCTGAAAATCGGCGCCTGGGCTGTCAACAGGTCGCCGAGGCGGATGCTGTTGGCCTGTATCACCGGTACCAGGATTGCCAACACCAACGGCAGCTCATAGGCGATCATCAATTTGACTTCGCGACTGCCACCCAGCGATGCCAATGGATTTCGTGAGGCAAACGAACCGAGCATGACGCTCAATGCAGGCATCACCAGTAGATAAACCAGCACGATCAGGTCACCGACAAAGGTTGCTTGCACATCCAGCAAGGTGCGCCACAGGATCATGGATGCCAGTGTCACACCGGCGAGTCCTAATAATGGCGCCAACAGGAACAGGCCGATAGCGCCGTCCTCGGGTACGCAGGTTTCCTTGATCAACAGTTTGCGGATGTCGTAGAAAGGTTGAAAAAAGGGAGGGCCCACGCGCATCTGTACCAGCGCGGTGACCTTGCGATCCACCCATGTGGTCAGCAGACCCGCGATGGCCGTAAACAACAGGCCGGGGAACAATAAAAACTCGACCAGGACCATGCTGCCTTTCATGGGGTCACCTCCTGCCTTACCCAGCGTCTGGCACGGGCTGCCAGGTGCAGATCAACGATGTGTACATCCGTTTCGGCCGGGTCTGTAATTCGATATTCGAGCGCACCTTGAGGACAGGTCGCCACGCAGGGCGGTGCCGTGTCGTAATGGTTGAGACAGCTGTCGCAGTTGACCTGGTAAAACGACAGCATGTCGGTGTAAATAGTGCCGAATGGACAGGCGTGTGCACACATTTTGCAATTGACACAGCGCATATTGTGGCGCTGTATGATGCCTTCAGCACCACGCTCCAGAGCGTCAAAAACACAAGCCTCGATACAACTCGCGGTGGAACAGCGGCGGCAGATGATGGCAAAGGTGGCGCGTTCGCGAAGCTGCGACATCCCATTTTCCCCCGTGAGGGCGCGTTCGTGATAGCCGCAGTTTATAGAGCAGGAATCACACTGGTCGCATTTCTCCAGGTCGATGATGAGGCGCTTGTGGCTAGTATCAGTCATCCCACAACCCCCGGTCATTTTGAAGTTCGTCATATGAGAAGACCGGTCCGTCCTTGCAGACGTAGTAGCAGCCAAGACGGCAGTGTCCGCACTGACCGATACCGCAACTCATATTGCGCTCCATGGAAAGGTATATGTTTTCAGGAAGGTAACCCCGCTCCAGCAGTTTGCTTGTGCCGTATTTCATCATGACGGGCGGGCCGCACATGACGGCAATGCCATCACTCGCGTGGCAGTCCAGGTAGTCCTCCTCAAGAATATCGGTGATCATGCCGACATGGCCGTCCCAGCTGTCGCTTTCCTCATCCACGGTCAGCATGACGTCAAGCGCACCCCCCTGGTTCCAGCCATGCAACTGTGCGTCCTTGAATACGATGCTGTCCGCGGAACGTGCACCGTAGCGAACGATAATCCGGGCATAGGCATCCAGATCGTCGATCAGCGCCAGTAATAAGGAGCGTAGCGGGCCCACACCGCAGCCACCGCCGACGATGAGGATTTCACGACCATGGAAATCCCCGATCGGATAAGCCCGGCCCATCGGGCCGCGCACACCCAGTTCATCACCTTCTTTCATGTTGTGCAGCCAGTCGGTCACGCGTCCAGTGCGCATGATGGTGATTTCCATGAAGTCTGATATTTTTGGTGATGATGAAGGTGTGAAGGGCGCCTCGCCAATGCCAGGCACGGCCAGTTCCACAAATTGGCCAGCCGCAAACTGGATCGGCTCAACCGGTCGAATTGTAAACGTCTTTATATCAGGCGTTTCGTCCTCAATTCGCTCGATGATCGCTGGAATGGGCATGTAGATCGTCGCATTCATCAACGGCCCTCCTTAATACATCTCGTACGTCAATATTCGCAATGCAGGCTTCGCTACAGCGCCCGCATCCGTCACAGGCATATCGATTCAGGACCTGTGGGAAATAGCTGAATTTTTTATCAAAGCGGTTACGCAGACGCTCTGCGCGTAACGGTCGCGGATTACCTCCGCCCGCGGTGGCTGCAAAGCCGGAATACAGACAGGCATCCCAGAGCTTGGTACGTGCCGGCTCAGCGTCCGCATCGTAGCCGTCGGCCAGCAGAAAGCAGTGGCAGGTGCAGCAAATGAAATTGCAGGCACCACATTCGACACAATCCTCTGCGAATTCCTTCCAAAGGTCTGAATCGAATGAGGTTTCGATTGCTGCGCGGAAGTCGGTACCGGGCTTTAATCCGTGTGCCTTGCTGTTTTCGACAAGTTCGTCGTAACGCCTGGCTCTTTGCTCCTCCAGTTTCTCGAGTAATTCCCCGGGGGCCGGTTCGAGATATTGCTGCGCGGACTCAAGTAGTTGTTCGCCACGTTCGGAGCCGTGTTCAAGAATGCAACCATCGGTTGTCTGTGCGATGTTGATATCGAAACCGCTCACAGCATAGGGCTGCTCACCCACGGCCGGGCAGAAGCAGACGTCCAGATGGGAAGCGCAGTCGCAGGAAACCAGGATGGTTTTCTCGCGTGCCTCCTGGTAATACGGGTCCGGACAGACACCGTTCAGAAAGACATGGTCGAAAATCCCCAGTGATGAAAG
>JASJFX010000110.1:0-29353 GCA_033791845.1 Lysobacterales bacterium
GGGAGCAGTGGGTCGGGAGTTCGAATCTCTCCACCCCGACCATTTATATGAAAGACGATGCGCCTGTAGCTCAATCGGATAGAGCATCAGCCTTCTAAGCTGAGGGTTGCAGGTTCGAGTCCTGCCGGGCGCGCCATGCAAATGGTTCGGGCACCAACCTTTAATTTATGAGGGTTGCAGGTTCGAGTCCATTGCACATGGAGGTGCAGGTGCCGTGTAGGCCAGGATGCCCGGGAACGGCCTGCCGGGCGCGCCAATATGGTTTGTAAATACATTTTGGTATAGTTAGAAAGGCAGAAAGAAACAATGGTGGGCGTAGCTCAGTTGGTAGAGCTCCGGATTGTGATTCCGGCGGTCGTGGGTTCGAGCCCCATCGTCCACCCCAAATTTTTAAAAGCAGATCATGGTATCTGCTTTGGCTAAAAGGGCCATTAGCTCAATTGGCAGAGCAGTAGACTCTTAATCTATTGGTTCTAGGTTCGAGTCCTAGATGGCCCACCAATTATCAAAGGCTCCTGGACGGGATATCAGTTCGGAAAACGTTTAGCGAAAGTGGCGGAATTGGTAGACGCGCTGGATTTAGGTTCCAGTGGGGCAACCCGTGGGAGTTCGAGTCTCCCCTTTCGCACCATACTACCCGCCACGGTCGGCACGACGAGACATCACCAAGAGGTTAAACACTATTCATGCAAGTCTCAGTTGAAAATATCAGTACAGTAGAAACGCGGCTGAAGATTCAGGTTCCCGCAGAAGAAGTTAAAAAGCAGATCAATGCACGTTTGCGTGAAATTGGCAAACAGGTCAGGCTTAAAGGCTTCCGTCCCGGTCGTATTCCTTTCAGTGTTTTGAACCAGCGATACGGTCCTCAGGCAAAACAGGAAGTCATTCAGCAAACCGCTCAGGCAGCCCTGCAGGAGGCTGTTGAGAAAGAGTCTCTGCGTATTGCGGCCAACCCGAGGGTGGAAAGCGAACCGGTGCTGGGTGAGTCCGAACTGGAAATCAACGCGATAATCGAAACCTATCCGGATATGGATTCGATCGATGTTTCCAATATTGTCATTGAGCGACCGGAAGTCAGTGTTGTGGACAGTGATGTTGCCGAGATGCTGGAAACCTTGAAGAAACAACGGAGCGAGTGGAACGGTGTTGAGCGTAAACCGGTGGAGGGTGACCAGACCCTGCTGGAATACACCGCCAAGACAGATGAAGAGACCATTCCGGAAGAGGGCAGTCTTCGACTGGCTGTCATTCTCGGGGAATCAGGTTTTGAAGCGCTTGAGAAAGCCGTAAAGAAAATGTCCCCGGGTGATGAGAAAAACGTCAAGCTGGAGTTCCCTGCTAATTTCCGTGAGCCCGCCCTGGCTGGTAAAACCGCTGAGGTTGCTGTCACACTGACAGAGGTTCAGGAAAGTGAAGTGCCTGAGATCGATGAGGAATTCGTAAAATCGTTCGGTGTCGCCAGTGGCGATATTGAAGAGCTCAAAACAGAAATTCGAAATAACCTGGAACGGGAACTGGGCCAGGCAGTCAGCACCCAGCTCAAAACACAATTGGCGGAACGACTGCTGGAAATGCACCCGGATCTGGAAGTGCCCGCCAGTATCGTTGCCAACGAATCACACAACATGTTGCAGCAGATGTTGCGTGGTGCCAAGCTTGATATCACCATGGAAATGCTCGAGCATTTTAAGGAGCCCGCTACAAAACGGGTTCGCAGTGGTCTCTTGCTGGCAGAATTGGCGCAGCAGAATGAAATCAAGATTGATGGACCCAAGGTGCGTGAGGCCATCGAGTTAATCGCCCAGACCTACGAAGAGCCGGCAGAGGTTGTTCAAATGTATTACAGCGACCAGCGTTTGCTGCAGTCGGTGGAAAACTCGGTACTGGAAAGTCAGGTAGTTGAATGGGTTGTCGATCACGCCCAGGTGACTGATAAACCGATGAGCTTCCAGGAAGCCATCGCTGAAGCAACACAGGCAGCAGGTCATTAACATGAGTAATGAAACACGAGCTTTGAATCTTGTACCCATGGTGGTTGAGCAGACCTCACGCGGTGAACGCGCGTATGACATTTATTCCCGTTTGCTTAAAGAGCGCGTCATTTTTCTGGTCGGACCAGTTGATGACCATACCGCCAACGTCATTGTTGCCCAGTTTTTATTCCTTGAGTCTGAAAACCCCGACAAGGATATAAACCTGTATATCAACAGTCCGGGTGGCTCGGTAAGCGCGGGTCTGGCCATTTATGACACCATGCAATTTATAAAGCCTGATGTCAGCACCATGTGTGTCGGGCAGGCCGCCAGTATGGGTGCTTTGCTACTCACTGCCGGTGCCAAGGGCAAGCGGTATTGCCTGCCGCACTCGAGAGTGATGATTCATCAGCCGCTGGGAGGTTACCAGGGGCAGGCAACCGATATCGAAATTCACACCCGGGAAATCCTCAAGATACGTTCGCAGTTGAATGACTTGTTGTCGCATCACACGGGTCAGTCTGTTAAAACCATCGAAAAAGATACAGAGCGTGACAACTTCATGGGTCCGGTCGAGGCAAAAGAATATGGTTTGATCGATGAACTGATCGAAAGCAGAAAGGATGACTCAGAGAGCAATAAATAGTAGTATTTTCCGCAGGGTGCAGGAAATAGTGAAATGAACGATCAAATTCAGACAACTAACGACGGTAAAATTCTTTATTGTTCGTTCTGTGGCAAAAGCCAGCATGAGGTTCGCAAGTTAATTGCAGGGCCGAGCGTTTATATCTGCGATGAATGTGTTGAGTTGTGTAATGACATCATCCGTGAAGAGCTGGATGAAGCCAATTTAGATAAACACGAAAAACTACCTACACCCAAGGATATTCACGCTTTTCTGGACGACTATGTCATCGGTCAGCAGCACGCAAAGAAAATACTTGCCGTTGCTGTCTACAATCATTACAAGCGCCTTGAGCCAAAACGTACAAAAGATGATATAGAGCTTTCAAAAAGCAATATTCTGCTGATCGGGCCTACAGGTTCCGGTAAGACACTGCTGGCTGAAACGCTGGCCAGGATGCTGGATGTTCCGTTCACGATTGCCGACGCAACGACGTTAACCGAAGCCGGATACGTTGGTGAGGACGTCGAAAATATCATTCAGAAACTGCTGCAGAAATGTGACTATGATGTCGATAAGGCACAGACCGGTATTGTCTATATTGATGAAATAGACAAGGTCTCGCGAAAGGCGGAAAACCCTTCCATCACCCGTGACGTCTCCGGTGAAGGTGTACAGCAGGCGTTGTTAAAGCTGATTGAAGGCACCATTGCCTCGGTTCCGCCGCAGGGCGGTCGTAAGCACCCGCAGCAGGAATTTTTGCAGGTTGATACCGGTCAGATATTATTTATTTGCGGTGGTGCGTTTTCCGGTCTCGAAAAAGTTATTCAATCACGTTCCTCCGCATCTGGTATCGGTTTTGGAGCAGAAGTTCGAAGCCGCCAGGACGAAAAAGACATTGGCAAACTGCTAAGGGATGTTGAACCGGAAGATCTGGTCAAGTATGGATTGATTCCCGAGTTTGTTGGTCGTCTACCTGTTGTTGCCACGCTTGAAGAGCTGGATGAAAACGCATTGGTGCGTATATTGGTCGAGCCAAAAAATGCTTTGGTCAAACAATACCAGCAGTTGTTTAGCATGGAAGGTGCGCAACTGGATATCCGGGAGGAGGCACTGCAGGCAATCGCGCTGCGGGCCATGGCACGCAAGACCGGTGCCCGTGGATTACGGACCATCATGGAAAGCACATTACTCAACAGCATGTATGAATTGCCTTCGTTGGAGAACGTTTCCAAGGTCGTGGTCGATGAAAGCGTCATCGATGGTGATTCAGAGCCCTTTATCGTTTATGAGAATGTGCCTGACAGCGTAGCTTCTGGCGAGTAACAACCTACTCTGATATTTGGGCCTGTTAGCTCGGCCCGACTCAAGACCTCTCTTCCTGCGCTTGTTCCGCAATCGCTTTTGCGGACATGGTATTGCATTTACAGGTACGACCTGTCACTTTGGTATTGAATTTTCCAATCCCGCGCCCATATTTCTCCGTATCAGCTTGAAGGGCGCTTCGCCCTGAATTACATTTGATTTACAGACCGGTTCTTATAATCTGACAACCGGTACGATTGATAAGGAATATGATGGCACAGTCCGACACCGAGAAACCCGAAACAGTTATTACTGATACGCCTTCGCTTGAGAAAAAGGGGAGTATGCAGCCCACACCGGTTCTTTCCTTGCGCGATGTGGTGGTTTACCCCCACATGGTCATACCGCTGTTTGTAGGACGTGACCGTTCAATACTGGCGCTTGATCAGTCCATGAATATCGATAAGCGTATCGTTCTGGTCACTCAGCGTAGCGCAGAAATTGATGAACCGGCCGAGTCTGACCTGTTTGAAGTAGGTACGCTTGCCACGGTTTTGCAACTACTGAAACTGCCTGACGGCACCACCAAGGTGCTGGTTGAAGGTGGAGAAAGGGTCAAAATAAATAAATTTATTGACGAGAATGGTTACTTTGAAGCCTGGTGGGACCTGCTTCCTGTTGATGAGTCACGCACCCAGCAGGAGCTGGATGTGGCGATGCGTTCGTTGATATCCCTGTTTGAACAATACGTCAAACTGAGCCGTAAGATTCCACCCGAATTGTTGACCACGCTGGCAGGTATTGAAGACCCCAGCCGTCTCGCTGATACCGTGGCTGCCCATTTGAGTATCAGGCTTGAGGAAAAGCAGACATTGCTGGAAGTCGGCAGTGTTGCGGAACGTATGGAAAAACTCATGGCGCTGGTCGATGGTGAGATCGAGGTGCTGCAATTGGAGAAACGCATCCGTGGCCGGGTTAAGACCCAAATGGAAAAGAGCCAGCGTGAGTATTATCTTAACGAACAGATGAAGGCGATCCAGAAAGAACTGGGCGATATGGATGATGCGCCCAATGATATGGACGACCTGACGCGCCGCGTAGAGGAAGCCGGTATGACGGCGGAGGCCAAGAAAAAGGCTACCTCCGAATTGAATAAGCTAAAAATGATGTCACCGATGTCGGCTGAAGCAACTGTGGTCAGAAATTATGTTGACTGGATTTTGAATGTTCCCTGGAAAAGCAGCAGTCGTATTCGCAAGAACCTGGCAGAAGCTGAGGGCATACTTGAAGCCGACCACTACGGGCTCAAGAAAGTCAAAGAGCGGATTCTTGAGTACCTGGCTGTGCAGCAACGGGTCAAGGCAATAAAGGGCCCGATTCTTTGCCTGGTCGGTCCTCCTGGTGTGGGCAAGACCAGTCTCGGACGCTCTATTGCGCGGGCGACCGGTCGTAAATTTGTTAGAATGTCATTGGGCGGTGTGCGGGATGAAGCGGAAATCCGCGGTCACCGGCGTACATATATCGGTTCCATGCCAGGTCGCATATTGCAAAATATGGCCAAGGTAGGTAAACGAAATCCATTGTTCATGCTTGATGAGTTGGACAAGATGTCAATGGATTTTCGCGGTGATCCTTCCTCAGCATTGCTGGAGGTTCTGGATCCGGAACAAAATCATGCCTTCAATGACCACTACCTTGAAGTGGATTTTGATTTGTCCGACGTGATGTTCGTCGCGACGGCCAACACGCTGAATATACCCAGCCCGTTGCTCGACCGCATGGAAGTTATCCGTATCCCCGGGTATACCGAAGACGAGAAGTTGCACATTGCGGCTAACTACCTGTTACCCAAACAAATGGAGCAACATGGATTACGTGATACTGAAATACGGATCAGTGACCAGGTGTTGGTTGACATTGTCCGCTATTACACGCGTGAGTCCGGTGTCCGGAACATGGAACGGGAAATAGCCAAGATATGCCGTAAGGCAGTCAAGAAACTGGCGCTGGATAAGAAGCTCAGCAAGGTAAACGTTTCGGCACGCAACCTGGAATCTTTCCTCGGTGTCAGGCAGTTCCGTTATGGACTTGCCGAGGAGAATAATGCTGTCGGCCAGGTAACCGGTCTGGCGTGGACCCAGGTGGGCGGAGAGTTGCTGACGATTGAAGCGATGTTGATGCCGGGTAAAGGCAAGCTGGAGCAGACCGGTCAACTCGGTGATGTGATGAAGGAATCAATCCAGGCCGCCATGACGGTGGTCCGGAGCAGGGCGGCAGACCTTGGGCTGGATCCGGATTTTTATCAGAAGCTTGATTTGCATGTACACGTGCCTGAAGGTGCTACTCCCAAAGATGGCCCAAGTGCAGGTGTTGGTATGTGTACAGCACTGGTATCCGCCCTGACGAAAACGCCGGTGCGTGCCACTGTCGCGATGACGGGCGAAATTACACTTCGTGGCACTGTGCTGCCGATTGGCGGTTTGAAAGAAAAACTTCTGGCAGCACACCGTGGTGGCATTGAAACGGTCATTATTCCTTCCGAGAATGAGAAGGATCTGGCCGATATTCCAAAAAACATTCTGCGTAAACTGGATATTCACCCGGTTAAAACCATCGATGAAGTGCTTGAGATCGCATTGGTCGAAGTTCCCAAGCCGTCATCCGGTGCAGTTGGGCCGAAAACTTCGTTGACGGATGTTGCGGATACGGAAACCAGGCCGCACTGACAGAATGCCCCGTGGTAAACCGCGGGGCAGTTTTCGGGATATTCAGACATTTCGGGTGAGCTTGCCGTCAGATTGGGTCAACTGAAATTTTAAGTTAAGGCGATAATTTTTTTTCAATCGTTAAAAAAACAGTGTTCCTAGTTAATTGAGTCGCTTGGGTAGCAATATTAAAGCAAAAAGTTGTCTTATTGCTTAATAGCAGTTGCGCCGTGACAGAGTCGTGTATTACCATGGCGGTTCGGCTTGCAGGCCTTTATTTGTAAGGTCTTTCGGGAGTTTTTTCAACTTTCGTAATCAGCAGATATTTCAGTGGGGGTTTGACGCTGAAGGTCATGTACAAGTCTTCATTAAATTTACAATCGACACTTAAAAAATTGGAGTGCATAAATGAATAAATCTGATTTAATTGATTCAATTGCGGACAATTCCGGTCTGAGTAAAGCGGATGCCGGTAGAGCTCTTGATGGCTTCACCGCTGCAATCACTAAAGCATTGCAGGCCGGTGATTCTGTTTCACTGGTTGGTTTTGGTACCTTTGCTGTGAAACGTCGCGAAGCACGTTCAGGACGCAATCCGCGTACTGGCGAAACCATCCAGATCAAGGCATCAAATAATCCTTCATTTAAGGCTGGTAAAGCCCTTAAGGATGCCGTAAACTAGCGCGCCTTCGAGCGGGGGTGCTTAGCTCAGCTGGGAGAGCATCGCCCTTACAAGGCGAGGGTCGGGGGTTCGATCCCCTCAGCACCCACCATCGTACTAGGAGTGGTAGTTCAGTTGGTTAGAATATCGGCCTGTCACGCCGAGGGTCGCGGGTTCGAGTCCCGTCCACTCCGCCATATGAAAGACAAAGGCGCCTTCCAGGCGCCTTTTTCTTATGTGATATCTAAAATGTAAAGGTTGTTATAGCATGGTTCTTCAATCGATTCGTGAAAGACTGACCGGAGTTCTTGCCTTCACTATCCTGGGCATACTGGTCGTTCCTTTTGCCCTGGTAGGTGTCAATTCGTACTTCACATCCAGTGGTGACAATATTGTCGCCAGGGTTAATGATACTGAAATTACGACCAATGAATTCAACCAGAGTTTCTCTAATTACCGCAGACGTATGCAGTCAATTATGGGTGCACAGTATGACCCGGTACAATTCGACCAGTTGATCGTTCGCCGTGAACATCTCGATAGTCTTATTGACCAGGAATTGATAACACAGGCAGCACAATCAATGGGGCTTGATGTGGATGATGCCACGTTGGCCGAAGAGATCCGTCAAATACCGGCCTTCCAGGTGGAAGGTCAATTCAATTCCGATGTGTATCAAAGCAGACTGCTGTCACAAGGTATGACACCGAAGCAGTTTCAATCTGAAATGCGTTCGCAGTTCGTGATTAACCAGTTACCCAGAAATATCGCCGAGAGCAGTATCGCAACGTCGGTTGAAGTTGCAGACTTTGTCGGCTTGCTTGATCAAACCAGAACCTTCAACGCAGTGCTGGTTCCCGCTGATGCAGCAGAGTCTGACGTAGAATTCAGTGAATCCGAAATTGTTGCCTGGTATGAGTCACACAGCGAAGATTACCAATCCGAAGAACAGGTTATCGTTGAATATATCGAACTGGATGCGACATCACTGCCCGTTGGTTTACCACCTGAGGAAGATTATCTGCGTAGTCAGTTTGAAGGACAGAGCGCACGTTTTATCAGCCCCGAACAGCGGCAGGTCTCACATATTTTGATTGAAGTGGCAGCTGACGCGAGTGAAGCAGACATTGAAACGGCCCGGCAGACTGCCGAGGATCTGTCCAGGCGCGCACAGGAAGGTGAAGACTTTGCCACCCTGGCTATTGAGTACTCGCAGGATCAGGGTTCTGCATCAGCAGGTGGCGATCTGGGCTGGGTAGAGTCAGGTGTGATGGTTCAGGCTTTCGAGAATGCCATGTACGAACTTTCAATGGAAGCACCGATATCAGAACCCATTCAGACCGGGTTTGGCTGGCACGTCATCCAGTTGAAAGAGATACGCGAATCCACCGGCATGAGTTTTGAAGAGGCTCGTATGACTTTGATCAGCGAGTATGAAGAGGAAAATGCGGCCCGCGCATTCCTTGAGCAGGCGGACCGGTTGGTAGACCTTATTTACGAGGACCCCACGACGCTCGAAAGCGCAGCCCTGGTGATGGAGCTGCCGGTCAATGTCGCTGGTCCATTCTCTCGCGCTGGCGGGGAGGGCATCGCAACCAATCCCGAGGTCGTCGAGGCAGCTTTCTCTGACCTGGTTCTTTTGCAGAGTTCTGTCAGTGACCCGGTCAACCTGGATGAGAACCGCCTGGTCATGCTCAAGCTCAGAGAACACCTGCCGGTGGCTTTGAAACCGGTTGAAGAAGTGCGCGATGAAATTATTGCAACCCTGAGTGACAACCTGGCCCGTGATATTGCCAAGGCCAGGGCTGACGAATTACTGGCTGCCCTGCAAAGCGGTGATAGTGAGCTTGAAGAGCTTGTTGCTGAATCCGGTCTGGACTACGCACGTCATGGGGAGGTAAAACGCAATGCGTTTGTACCCGATGCAATGCTGGTGCAGGAAATTTTCCGCCTGGCCTCGCCCCTTGAGGGCTCACCCGTAGAAACGGTGCTGCCAACCACCCAGGGTTTCGCGGTTGTACAGCTGGAGTCAGTCGTTCAGGGTCAACTGGATAGCGATATGTTGATGGTCCAGCAGCAATATGAAAGAGTTATTGCGAATGGAAATGCAAGCCAGGAAAATGCCGCGTTGATGCGTCAATTAAGGACGGCCGCCAGTATCGAAGTCTTTGAGGACCGGATTCAATAGTCTGCCTCAGCGCTTATAGAAAAATTCAGTCACTTGGTGCAGGCGGGAACCGCTCTGGTTTAGCACCGAAGTTGATTTGAGAGATCCCCGCTTGCGCGGGGAGACTCTGGCAACTGGTTGGTTCGATTAATGCTGGTTCTTAAGCGTTACTTCCAAGTTCTGCCATACCCAGGATGTTATACCCCGCGTCCACATAGGTGATCTCACCGGTAATACCCCCAGCCAAATCTGAACACAGGAATGCGGCAGCGTTGCCGACATCTGCAATCGTCACGGTTCTTCTTAGCGGGGCGGTTCCCTGAACATGGTCAAGCATTTTTCTGAATTGTGAGATACCGGCCGCCGCCAGCGTTTTGATCGGGCCGGCAGAAATCGCGTTCACCCGGTGTCCTTCAGGACCGAGGCTCTGCGCCATATAGCGCGTATTGGCCTCAAGGCTGGCCTTGGCAAGGCCCATGACGTTATAGCTCGGCATAGCCCTTACAGAGCCCATATAGGTCAGGGTCAATAGGGCACCGTTGCGGCCACTCATCATTTTGCGGCCGGCATTGGCCAGCGCAACGAAGCTGTAAGAACTGATGTCATGGGCAATCTGGAAACCTTCGCGGGTAACGGCGTCCATGTAATCACCGACAAGTTGTTCACGTGGCGCAAAACCGACGGCGTGGACGAGAATGTCATAATGATCCCAATGTTTGCCCAGTTCTGTAAACACATTCTCGATTTGTTCATCAGAGGCCACATCACATGGCATGATGATGTCCGAATTGCAGGCTTGTGCTACTTGTTCTACACGTGATTTTAGTTTTTCAGTCTGGTAGGTAAAGGCCAGTTCCGCTCCCTCACGATGCATGGCCTCGGCAATGCCCCAGGCGATTGAACGTTTGCTTGCGACACCAACGATCAGTGCCCGTTTTCCTTTGAGGAATCCCATGGATGTTTTTCTCCCGATTAGTAGGTTTTATTAGAAGAAGGGCAGGTTAACAGCAGATTTCCTTTTTAGCAAAAAGCCCGTCTTATCGCCTGGCGTGATTGAACTGCAGGCGTTCGGAAGCGCCATGCTCAATCACCTGCTTACCGTCATACGCGAGAGCACCGTTAACCCATACGGCATCGATGCTGCTGCGGAAGTGACGGCCTTCGAAAGGCGACCAGCCACAACGTGAAAGAACCCTTTCACGGGTTACATCCGTGGTGCCGTCCATGTCCACCAACACGAGATCGGCATGATAACCCTCACGGATAAAACCACGCTCCACGACACTGAACCGCCTGGCCGGGTTGTGGGTGATACCACGCACCACCGTGTGTAAATCAAGTTTGCCATCATGTACAAGTTCAAGTGCCGCCACCAGGACGTCCTGCACCAGTGGCAGGCCGGATGGTGCCATAAGATAGTCGTGGTCGGCTTTTTCTTCCGAGGTATGCGGCGCATGGTCGGTCGCGATAATATCCAGGCGGCCGTCCTTGATGGCAGTGATCAGTGCGGCCTGATCTTTGGCGCTCTTTATAGCAGGATTACACTTGATCAGGTTGCCGTATTGCCCATATTGCGAATCATCAAAGTGCAGAAAATGCACACAGGCCTCTGCGGTAATCATCTTGCCTTCGATAGGGCCCGGCTCGAACAGATCCAGTTC
The DNA here is from genome assembly GCA_033791845.1 of Lysobacterales bacterium. Classification (GTDB taxonomy): domain Bacteria; phylum Pseudomonadota; class Gammaproteobacteria; order Xanthomonadales; family SZUA-36; genus SZUA-36. The sequence goes on from JASJFX010000110.1 coordinate 11,097, forward strand.
ACGTGCGGTGGAAATATGCAGTATGTGCAATTGGGCCTGGTATTTATTTGCCAGTGCAACAGCCAGTTCACTGGATGTGTAACAGGCCTCGGCACTGCGAATATTGGCATGCTCGGTCACCGGGATATTTTTTCCGTATTTCGCCGCAGCCTGTTTTATATTGGCCATAATCATGGGGGTCGATTCGCAATGGGTTGCAATCAGAACCGGGGAATCGCGGAAGATGGCGGCCAGGGTGGATTCATTATCTACCAGCATATTACCGGTGGATGCACCCATGAACACCTTTAAGCCACAGGTCAATGAAGGATCCAGGGCCCTTATGTTTTCGATATTGTCATTGGTGGCACCGAAATAAAAACCGTAATTTGCAGCTGAAGTTTCAGCGGCGCGCGCGTACTTCCATTCCAGTTGTTCCACATTGGTGGTGGGTGGTTTCGAATTAGGCATTTCCATATAGCTGGTCACACCACCGGCAACGGCGGCACGCGATTCAGAGTAAAAATCTCCCTTGTGGGTCAGGCCCGGTTCACGGAAATGCACCTGGTCATCGATCATACCCGGTAGCAGGTGACGGCCATTGGCATCAACAACCTCGGCACCGGCAGGTGCTTGAATACCGGTGGCGATTTTCTCAATCCGGCCACCTTTCAGTAGCACATCAGCTTCGGTTACCTGACCTTCATTGACCAGTTGCGCATTGCGTATAACGGTGGATTTATTCATTTGCTTCGCTATTTGGAATGGACTTATTTGTGAATATTGTAGACCTATTTCAACATTTGTTCTGTGCTATTGCAAAGGTTGCCATTTCATCGCAAATCGTCTCTTTCAAAGCATCATTTATACCTAACTATAGGCACAGTCATCCCGGCGAAGGCCGGGATCTCCCAAAGCTCGCGCTATGTCTGATATGGGGTTCTTTCCAAATTTACGGAAAACGGATGCAGGTCCCGGCTTTCGCCGGGATGACTTTGCGATTGTCCAACTTTCGGGGTGAAGTCAGCAAATACGCGGAAGAGGATCGTCTTCGAGTTCTTCAAGGATACGCTTCCCGCCTAGATCAGTTTCCAGTACTACCCGGGACAGGTTTGCATCCACTTTGCCAAAGATTGCAGCATTTTCTCCATCGGGCAGAGCCCGCCATTGAGCCAACACCTGGTGTGCCTGGCCGGGATCAACAATGGCGACAACCCTGCCTTCACAGGCGAGAAACAAGGGGTCATATCCCAGCATATCGCAAACGGATTGAACCGGATCACTGATGGGGATATCCGTTTGCCGAATACTGACTCCCATACCGGTGGCCCGCGCAAGTTCGTGGCAGACAGTGGCCAGGCCACCCCGGGTTGGATCACGCATAAAATGCAAACCCTCAACTCCCGAAAGTGCCCGGGTAAGGGGTAAAACGTTTGCCGAGTCGGATTTCAAATCGCCACGCAGTCCGAATTGCTCGCGTGCCAGCAACACGGATATGCCGTGGTCACCCACCGTACCGCTGACCAGCATGAGGTCGCCATCACGTATCCGGTTCAGTCCAAGGTTCATGCCGGGATCCTTGTAACCTATACCGGTTGTGGCGAGATACAAACCGCCGCCTTCTCCGCGTCTCAGCACCTTGGTATCACCTGCTACGATTTTGACGCCCGCATCTTTTGCAGCACTGGCCAGGCTACAGATAATGCGTTCCAGTTGAGCGATTTCCAGACCTTCTTCGATAAATGCATTCAGACTCAGGTACTTGGGAATGGCTCCGGCGACCGCGAGGTCGTTGGTGGTGCCATGAACCGCGAGTGAACCAATATCACCACCCGGAAACTCCAGTGGCTGCACCGTAAATCCATCCGTGGTAAAAATCACGTCATGGGAATCCAGCGTTAAGCTGGCTGCATCGACCTGAATGTCGAGCCGGTCGTTTGCCAGGTGGCGGGCAAATAACTCTTCTATGAGTTCGCGCATGTAACGGCCGCCGTTACCGTGTGCCAGTGAAATATGAGTGTCTTGCATAAATTTATCTTCTTTTATAGCCGTATTCGATAATCTGACCGAAACTGATACCCGCGTCATTGACCGGCATCAATAAAGGCAGTGTTGTCTCAAAACCATTTAATTTGAGTAGCTCCTGGCACTTTTCTGTCAGCACGCGGTTCTGGAACACACCGCCGGCCAGCCCGATGCTGTTGACCCCCGAATCTTCACGCAGCCTTATTGCCTGTTGTAAAAGCGTGTGTGCCATGGATAGATGGAACCGGGCTGCGCGTTCTGGTTGCGGTCGGGATTCGTCGACCAGCATGGGAATGAGGGCTGACCAGTCCACGTGATAAATATCGCCTTCCTGTATCAGCTCAAGTGGTATCAATAAGCTGTCATCCAAATCTCCATGCCGCGCTGCCATTGCTTCAAGAAGCATGGGTCCCTGGCCTTCGAAGCTCGCCTGTGAACATACACCGATAAGCGCTGATGCCGCATCAAACAAGCGGCCGGCAGCGGTGGTGAGTGGAGCGTTTTTACCCTGTTGCCAGAAGCTGAACAATAAGGGGTCTGATGCTTCAGCCAGCGTGCATTCCTGCCCTGACTCCCAACACAATGCGGCCGCGCTCCGCCATGGTTCGCGTCCCGCACGTTCGCCGCCGGGTAAGCCGAAAGGCCTGAAGCATGCTGCACGCCTCCATTGCCCGGGTTTGCCAAGTAATGCTTCTCCACCCCAGAGTGTTCCGTCCGGACCCAGCCCGACACCATCCCAGGTGAACACCAGCTTATCTTCAGGTTCCCCATCGTTTTTCAGGGCCTCGATATATGTTGCTGAAGCATGCGCATGATGGTGATAAACCTTTTCAACTGTGAGGCCCTGCTGATATGCCCAGCGTGAAGGGGTGAAACCCGGATGAGCATCGCATAGGATGTGGCTGGCTTTGACCTGGTACAGTGCCTGAAGGTCGTCTATACACTTGATAAATGTCTCGAAACTGCGCAGGTTATCCATCTCACCAATGTGTGGTGAAACCACCACCCGCTTACCCCAGGCCAGTGCAACAGTGTTTTTCATATGTGCACCTACCGCCAATACCTGCCTATCCAGTGTGAAGGGCAGTTCAATCTCCACCGGCGCCAGGCCACGACCCTGCCGAATCGGTGCAGGTTGACTGTTGATAACGCGAATTACCGGGTCATCTGCGGGTCGGACAATGGGTCTGTTGTGATGCAGGAAGGCGTTTGCAACATGCGCGAGGCGTTGTTCGATATTGTCGTTCTCAGTTAGTACCGGTTCACCACTGATGTTGGCAGAAGTGGCCACCAGCGGTGCGCCAAATTCGTTTAGCAAGATATGGTGAAGAGGGCTATATGGCAACATGGTGCCTACTTCATTTAGCCCGGGTGCAATTGCCTCAGATAAACCACTACCCGGTATTTTTGATACCAGTACGATCGGTCGGGCAGGTGACTCGAGCAGTTGTGTCTCGGCTTCACCGGCAAGCAGGTATCGCCTGACCACTGCCGAGTTGTCGCCACGAGGCGCAGGAAACATCACGGCAAGCGGTTTGTGGGGTCTGGGCTTGGTGCTGCGTAATTGTCCGACTGCAGCATCACTACGCGCGTCACAAACCAGGTGGTAACCGCCAATGCCTTTAATCGCCAGCACTTTTCCTGCCCTCAGTGCTTCGAGCGCTGCCTGCAGTGCGGGCTCATTGCCGGGAATTGGGCTTTTTCCTGCTTCGCAGTATGTCAGTGCCGGCCCGCATTCTGCACAGGCGACAGGTTCGGCGTGGTAGCGCCGGTCAGCAGGATCGGTATATTCGCGGTTGCAGGCCTCACACAGGGGGAAATCGGCCATACTGGTGTTGGGGCGGTCATAGGGCAGTGCTTCGATCAGGGTATAGCGCGGCCCGCATTGCGTGCAGTTGATGAACGGATACCGATAGCGCCGGTTGGATGGATCATTCAGTTCCCGCAAACAATCATCGCAGGTGAAAAGATCTGCAGGCAGGTGTATATCTGCATCCGCATTTGCCTGACTGGCCAATATCAGGAACTCATCAGTTTCGATGCAGCCGGTTTCTTCAACTGTTTCGAGCACGGGCCGTGACAGATCCGGTGCGCTTTGCAAAAGCGTGTCAACAAATTTGTCTACGTGCTGCAGTTGACCCTGCACATGAACTTCAACCCGGCCTGAAGAATTGAGCACCCAGCCGCGCAACTTGTGTTGTTGCGCATGACGGTAAATGAAAGGCCTGAAACCGACACCCTGAACCACACCGCTCAGGGTGATTTTTCGGGCTGTCTTTCGGGGTGATTGCCTCATTAAATGCCGGGCTAAATAGTTTCCCGCAAGCCGTTGGCCCACCAGATCCGGCAGGCGCCTTCATCCGATACCATACAGGGTCCTATCGGGTTGCGTGGCACGCAGGCCTTGCCGTAAAGACGGCACTCATTGGGGTAAATCTTTCCGAGTACGACCCCGGCACAATCACAACCGGGCGGCATTTCTCCTGCCCGTTTGCGCGCATCACCGGCATAGGCAGGGAATTGCCGGCGTGCGTCATGCGCCTTGTATTGATCGGCAATAACATAACCGGAATTTGCAATACTGCCCACGCCGCGCCAGTTCGCGTCTTCGATATTGAATGCTTCCTCAAGCTGCCTGCGTGCGGATCGGTTACCACCTTCACGAACCAGTTCAGGGTAGCAGTTGTCGAGGAAATATCGGTCATCGGTCAATTGGCGCAAGACCGAATACATTGCTGCGAGCAGGCTTTGGGGTGCAAACCCGGCGATCGCTGCGGGCATATTGTGTTGATCCACAACGAACTGCCATTCTTCCGGGCCCATCACGGTAGCCACATGGCCGGGCGCGATCAATGCGTTGAAACCCGCCTCACCGGAATCGAGCAACATGGCAACGGCGGGCCAGGTCAGACGCCCGGACAACAGCAGAAACAGATTCTCCGGCACACCTTCAACCAGCATGGCGGCAACCGGTGCGGTCGTGGTCTCAAATCCGGCGGCAAAAAATATGACCGGGGTTTCGGGCTGCTCCTTTGCAATTTTTACCGCCTCGGCCGGTGATGCGATCGGTCGAATATCGGCACCCCGTGCTTTTGCTTCTGCAAGTGTGCGAACCTCACTTTTCCTGACGTTCACGGGTACACGCAACATGTCACCGAATGCCACCAGGATAATGTCTTCCTTCAAAGCCAACTGAATGGCCTCATAGACATCTTCTTCAGGACATATACAGACCGGGCAGCCGGGTCCCGGGATCAGCTCAATATTGCCGGGTAGTGCACTGCGTAATCCAGCCATGGTGATGGAACGTTCATGCCCACCGCATACATTCATGATTTTGACATGCTGTTCCAGTGGTAGTGCACGGATACGGTCTAACCACTGGCTGGCAGTTACTGTCATGGATATTACGGTTGCGGGTGCTCGTGGTGGTGCGCCTGCACAGGCGGTGAGGCCTGTAAATCCAACCGGTGTTTGCTGACAACCCCACGCAGCCATTGCAACCAGGTTTCCATACCCTCACCTGATTTGGCGGAGGTATGGATCAGGGTAGCAGAGCTGGCCAGGTTGCGCAGATGCTGTTCCGCGCGTGCCGGGCTGAAATCATCCAGTACCGGCAACAGGTCAGCTTTGCTGAGCATCACCATGTCAGCGGTGCGGAACATCACCGGGTATTTCGCCGGCTTGTCGTCACCTTCAGGCACGGATAACAGCACGACGTTGCTATGCTGTCCAAGATCAAAACTGGCCGGACAAACGAGGTTGCCGACATTCTCTATAAACACGATATCGACATTCGAAAGGTCGAGCTGGTGAAGCGCATCATGCACCATGTACGCATCCAGGTGACAGGCACTACCCGTGGTAATCTGGATCGCGGTTACACCATGGCTGCGTATACGCTCTGCATCATTTTCAGTTTCGAGGTCGCCTTCGATGACCGCAATGCGAAACTCATCTCCGAGGGTTTTGATCGTTGCTTCCAGTAATGCAGTTTTACCCGCACCCGGTGATGACATCAGGTTGATTGCCATAACGCCATGTGCATTGAAATGTTCGCGGTTATGTTGCGCGGTATGGTCATTTTCAATCAGCAGGTCATGCAGGACGGTGATCGCCTCGCGTCCACCCTCCGTTTTTTCCAGCTTACCGCCTGCTGATATCAGGTGTTCGTTACCACGGGTTATGTTGCATCCACAGGTATCACACATCATTGGCTCCAAAATTCATAGGTTTGTCGAATATTCCCGGTCGGTTCCTGTCGTTAACCTGCCGCAATCATCTGGTCATAAATTTCCCAGGCGGTTTGTGCCTCCTGCGGTGTGATTTTTTGAATCGCGTAACCGACGTGAACCACGACGAAGTCATCAACCTTCAGGTCGTCATCCTGCATCATGAAAAGGCTGACGTCACGAAATACACCCTTGGCTTCGCAACTGGCAACAAACCCGTTTATTTCGCAAATTTGCATGGGGATACCGAGGCACATCGTTTTTTGTTCCAGTGATAGACAGATAAATTAAAGCATAAATGAAATACCGCAACGACGCAGGGATTTAGATCAAGTGAATTGCTTTCTTTACACAAGTATTCATAAAAACCTATGCACCGGTTAACAATCCCTGGACAAAACCGAGTTCATAGATCAGCTTACTGCCAAGCCCGATTGTCAGCAGGCCGACGGACGCTTTCAAACCATTGTGGGCCCATGTGAAGCCACGGGCTGAATACCTCAGGGGCAGGCTGATGACCGCGGCCAGCAAGGCCATTCCGAGAATGGAACCTGCACCGAACAAGGCAATGTACAGAATACCCTGGGTGATTGAGGAAACACTGTTAAGGGCCAGGATAATCAGTGCTGCGGATCCGGCCATTCCGTGCATCATGCCAACCAGCATTGCCCTTAACGGGAAAGATTCGGGGTGCTCATGTTGATGCAGGTCATCTGCATGCGTTTGCACGCCGGTGTGCGAATGGGCATGGAAGTGGACCGTCGAATCGTGCCGGTGTAAATGAAAGTGAATCCGATCCCTGACCAAACGACGTAGCACATCGAAACCCAGCGCCACCAGCATAAAGCCAACCGCAAGTTCCAGCCCTTGTGCAAATCGTTCGGGCACCAGCGTATCCATCACCAGCACCAAACCACCAAACAGTACCAGGGTTAGTGCATGTCCCGCTCCCCAGGCCGCACCTTGCCTTGCGGTTGAAGCGAGGGACCGGCTGCGGGTCGCCAGCGATGCAACAGCCGCGACGTGGTCAGCCTCCATTGCGTGCTGCATTCCGATGAGAAACCCGAGAAAAATGATACTAAACACACATACTCCGCAGCTTGAGTAAGACCATTCCAGCTATTGATAAATGGAACCTATAAGCAAATTAACCTTATATTAGTTTTATTTAACGTATATTGATCTGCGTCAATTTGTCACGTCGCACGCTGTCCTAATATGTTAATAAGAACAAAGAGAAATCAGGTGTGAACTTACCCAATACACTTATACTCGGTATCGGTAATACCCTTCTAAGCGATGAAGGTGCGGGTATTCACGCTCTGAATTTGTTTCAATCATACCACCCTGATCCGACAAATCTTACATATATCGATGGTGGCACACTCAGTTTCACCCTCGCAGCCTACATAGAAGATTGTGACAACCTCATCGTGTTAGATGCGGCTGAATTAAAGGCACCTGCCGGAACCGTAAGAACCATGTCAGGTGAACGGATGGACGCGTTTCTGGGTGCGGCCAGGCGCAGCCCGCATGAGGTCGGTTTGCTGGATCTGTTCGATATTGCACGCTTGACCGAATCGCTTCCGGACAACCGTGCTTTGATTGGTATTCAACCGAAAAGTATTGAATGGGGTATGTCCCCAACTCCATCGGTTGAGGCCGCATTACCCATTGCCGTTGAGCAGGCGGAAAATCTGCTTAAGCAGTGGGAAATAGTTAGCGGCAGGGGTTCAGACTGTAACCTGGAAACATCAAAACAGCAGGTTCAGGGCTTGCCTTCGTGGGTGACCCCATGAATCAGACAAACACCCCCCGGTTCAATATTCACACGGGTAACGAACTCACCTGGAACGTTAAGCCGATCTTGCACGAGATACGTCATGCACTGTTTGATTTACTGGACAGCGGCACCACCAGCATCATTGACCTGCGCAGCATTCCGCTGGCACCGGGTGAAGAAGCGACCATCATCAGTGCACTGGGGCAGGGTGAAGTTCACGCCCGCCTGGATGCACTTGGCCGGAGTGATATAGCCGAGACGATGTATTCAGGTGTCTGGTTGGTTACCCATTACAACGAAGATGAAGCGGTCGTCGGCCGCTTTATCGAGATTACAGAATTACCGGCCATCCTCAAGTCGCAGCGTGAGGATATGTCCGAGGCATTGAAAGAGCTTACACAAGAGTTGGAAACACAAGACACGTAAATACTTGCGGAGACGGAAACATGAAGAAGGATTTATCCCTGAATGATGGCACCCCGATAGAAGGGACCCCGGAACCTGGGACCCTGGGCGAAACCTTACGTAGCCAGGGGGTTTCCCGTCGCAGTTTTATGAAGTTTTGCGCAACGACGGCGTCAATGATGGCCCTGCCGCCGTCGATGATACCAATGATTGCCAATGCGCTTGAAAATGCCAGGAGGCCTTCGGTTATCTGGTTGTCGTTCCAGGAGTGCACGGGCTGCACAGAATCGCTGACCCGTGCTCATTCACCGACGCTCGAGAGTCTGATTTTTGAGTCAATATCACTGGACTACCATCACACTTTGCAGGCAGCTTCAGGTGAAGCCGCCGAAGCGGCGCGCGAGGCTGCGATGGAAGAGAACTTCGGAAATTACCTGTTGGTGGTAGACGGTTCCATTCCATTGGATAACCCGGGTTACTCAACCATCGCGGGTATCAGCAATCTGGATATGCTGACCGAGAGTGCCAAGGGTGCTGCTGCAATCATTGCGGTTGGAACCTGTGCAACCTACGGTGGCATTCCACATGCCAACCCGAATCCGACCGGCGCGGTGTCCGTTAAAGATATTATCAAGGACAAACCGATCATCAATGTACCGGGTTGTCCACCGATCCCTGTCGTCATCACCGGTGTTCTGGCGCACTACCTTACTTTTGGTGCAATACCGGAGCTGGATCATATTGGCCGGCCCAAGGCATTTTATGGCCAGAGTATCCATGATCGTTGCTACCGTCGGCCGTTTTACGACAAGGGGCAATTCGCCGAGACCTTTGATGACGAAGGTGCGAAAAAGGGTTGGTGTCTGTTCAAGCTCGGCTGCAAAGGTCCAACTACCTACAACGCCTGCGCCACAACCAAATGGAACAACGGTGCCAGCTTCCCGATTGAGGCCGGGCATCCTTGCCTTGGTTGTTCCGAGCCTGATTTCTGGGATGGCGGCGGCTTTTATAGGGCGCTGTCAATGCCGACCGAGGATCTTTCAAAGACTGCCGTTTACACGGTAGCGGGGGCTGCCGCCGCAGGCGCTGTCATTGGTGCTTTAAACCGTGGCAAGAAAAATAACAGTGACAAAATTCATATCAAGACCACTATTGATGACCTGAGAAAGTAGGAGTTGGTAGTGATGTTTTGTAAGACAGAAAAAATGAGGAAGAGACTATGACCGAAATCGAGCTTCTGAGTTGGGCACGTGGTCCGGGCTTGCAGATTGCAACCGTTATCTTTGTTGCCGGTGTCGTGATCCGAATTTTCGAGATATTCATGCTGGGCAGAAAAGCCAACCTTGCTGAAGCCAAGGGCGGCGAGATGTCCAGTGGCCTGAAAACGATAATCACGAGAACGGTTCCTGACCGGACGACTTTCAAGCGCTCCAGTGTCACCATTGTGTCCGGATATATATTTCACATTGGTTTGTTCACCGTCTGTTTTCTGTCTGCACCGCATATCCTGTTCCTGAAGGACATTATCGGATTTGGCTGGCCGTCGTTGCCGACACCGGTAATTGATGCATTCGCCGTGGTCACAATCATTGCGATGTTGGCCACGCTGGTCAACAGGCTGACCAACAAGGTGATGCGCTACCTGACCAACTTCGAAGATTTACTGACCTGGTTCATCACCTTTTTGCCGGTGGTTACGGGTTACATCGCCTTCCATCGCATCGGCATGACTGCACCGACACTGCTGGCAGTGCATATATTGAGCGTCGAACTGCTGCTGATCATATTTCCTTTCACCAAGCTGATGCATGCATTCACGCTGTTCATTGCGCGTTGGTATAACGGCGCGATTTCCGGTTACAGGGGGGTTGCATCATGAGTGCCACCTTAGAAAAAGGTATTAATGCCTTCAAACGACAGATAGATTCGTCCGTTGCGGCCTTCTTCAGTAGTTGTGTCCATTGCGGCCTTTGCGCTGAAGCCTGTCTTTTCTACACGGAAACGGGTGACCCGAAACGCACACCGATCAACAAGACCGAGCCGTTGCGGCGTATTTGGAAATCTGAATACACACTGTTCGGACGGGTCGGCAAAATGCTGGGTCTGACCAAGAAGGTCGATGACAAGTTTCTGGAAGAATGGCAGGAACTGGTTTATGACAGTTGTACCCTGTGTGGCCGTTGTTCGATGGTCTGCCCGGTGGGCAATGACATTGCATTGATGATCCGTAAAACCCGTGAGGGTATGGCGGCAGCCGGTCAGGCACCCGAAGGTCTGATCGGTGCAACCAACCGTTCTGTCACCATCGGCAGCCCGATGGGTGTGAAATGGCCGGCGTTACGTGCACAGATCAAGCACGTGGAAGAAGACAGCGGTTTGAAGATTCCGGTTGATGTCGAAGATGTGGAATACATGTTGCTGCTGTCATCGATGGAAATCATGAACTTCCCCGAATTCATCGAAGCGGTAGCGAAAATATTCGACAAGTCCGGGTCTACCTGGACCATCTCATCCGAAGCATTCGAGGCGACCAACAGTGGTATCCAAATCGGCGTTTCCGATATTGCGGCTGAGTTGGTACAGCGTATTGTTGATGTTGCTGACAAGCTCAGGGTTAAGACGGTGATCAGTCCGGAATGCGGTCATGCCTACATGGCAATACGTTGGGATGGTCCTAACCTGGGTGGTAAACCATTTAACTTCAAGGTCCGGCATATCCTCGAGGTAATGGATGACCTGCGTCAGCAGGATCGTCTGAAGATCGCCACCAAGGAAACGCAGAAGCTCACCTATCACGACCCCTGCCAGATATCCCGTCGCGGTGGAGTTATCGATGAACCACGCAGGCTGATCGATATGATCTCGGATAATTTTGTCGAGATGCCGGATGCTGGAAAGATGAACTGGTGTTGTGGCGCTGGTGGCGGTGTAAGTGCAAACGAGCGTGCAGATGAAATCCGTCTCAAGGTATTCGAACGGAAAAAAGCCCAGCTGGATGAGGTTAAACCGGATGCCATTATCAGCGCATGTTCAAACTGCCGGATTCACCTGGAAGACGGGCTGGAGGAATACAACATGGATATTCCCCTGTTGAGCCTTACAGAGACCATAGCAGAACACCTGGCCGAAGACTGAATGTGCAGGAGTAATACAGAATGATTGACATAAACAAGGAAGCGGATTTCAAACGTGAGCTTGAGTCCCTTGATGATTTGCAACAAAGAAAGGTTGCGGCATTATTCGTTAACCATGTTCTTTCCCTGGGTACGGATAAGCGTCTTGAGCGTGTGACTAAGACAGCGATGGATGACGATGCCACCGGGGAAGAACTCGCGGCGGCATTGAAATTGGCGCACGCGGTTACGTTTGACAGCCATGCACGCTGTGGCGCAGAAGGGCACTGGGATGATCAGGCGGGCTACTTTGTTGCCCGTGCAGCCGTTGCCGCAGTCACGCTACCGGACCACTCCAGGGCGGGCGGGCCGGCATGGCAGGCGGCCATGAGCGCGAGAATGGCGCATACCAGCATGTTAATTGATGATGATACGGACCAGCATTCAGCACATACAGAGTGCGAATGGCAGTATCAGTGTTTGTCAGACTATCTAAACGCATAAGCAGAGAGAAAAAAAATGAGCGAGCGAATCGTAGTTGATCCGATTACCCGAATTGAAGGCCATTTGCGTATTGAGGCACAAATGGAGGGCAATCAAATCGTCAGCGCATACTCATCCGGTACCATGGTTCGCGGCATCGAAGTCATTCTCAAAGATCGTGATCCCCGCGATGCCTGGGCATTTGCACAACGGATTTGTGGTGTGTGCACACTGGTCCATGGGCTTGCCTCGATTCGCTCGGTGGAAAATGCACTCAGCTACCAGGTGCCAAAGAACGCAAATTTGATTCGCAACCTGATGGCAGGTGCCCAGTACATACACGACCATGTGATGCATTTTTATCATCTGCATGCGCTGGACTGGGTCGATGTGGTTTCGGCCTTGAGTGCAGACCCTAAAGCGACATCAGAGCTGGCACAGTCACTGAGCAGTTACCCGAAATCATCACCCGGCTATTTCTCTGATATGCAGAAAAAACTGAAAGGCTTTGTGGAAGCGGGCCAGTTGGGTATTTTTGCAAAAGCCTATTGGGGGCACCCTGCCTATAAACTGCCGCCGGAAGCTAACCTGATGGCTGTTTCACATTACCTGGAAGCACTTTCGTGGCAACGTGATGTCGCGCGCCTGCATACTATATTCGGTGGTAAGAACCCGCATCCAAACTTTGTCGTGGGAGGCGTACCCTGTGCGATTGACCTGAATTCCGATTCAGCGATCAATGCGAAAAAGCTCTCCCAGGTACAGGACATCATCAACCAGATGAAAGTCTTCGTTGAGCAGGTCTACGTACCTGATACGCTGGCTATCGCAAGTTTCTATAAAGACTGGGGCAGCCGGGGCGAAGGCCTTGGCAACTTCCTGACCTATGGTGACTTCCCGTCCAATGGTATGGATGATCCCTCAGGCTTCATGCTGCCTGCAGGTGCCATTTTAAACCGCGATCTAAGCACCATACATGATGTTGATATGAATGCTGCGGATGAAATTCAGGAGTACATTTCACATTCATGGTATGACTACAAGGACGGAAAAGATGCCGGTCTGCACCCCTACGATGGTGAGACCGACCTGAATTACACCGGTCCAAAACCACCTTACGAACACCTGGATGTTGAGCAGTCGTACTCCTGGATGAAATCACCACGCTGGAAAGGCAATGCAATGGAAGTGGGCCCCCTGGCGCGGGTGCTCGTGCTTTATGCAAGCGGGCATGAGCAGACTAAAGAGTTGGTTGATATGACCCTCAGTACACTGGATATCCCCGTGGAGGCCCTTTTCTCGACATTGGGTCGGACGGCAGCGCGTACGTTGGAGACCAAGATATTTGCTGATGCGATGCAGGGCTGGTTCGATGATCTGATTATCAACATCAAGGCAGGGGATACCAGGACTTTCAATGAAGTGTTATGGGAGCCATCGAGTTGGCCTAAGAAAGCCCAGGGTGTTGGTTTCATGGAAGCACCCCGTGGTGGTCTTGCCCATTGGATTGTGATTGAAAACGAAACCATCAAGAATTACCAGGCAGTGGTACCCAGTACCTGGAATGCCGGTCCGCGCGATGCCAACGGCCAACCAGGCGCCTACGAGGCTGCGCTTGAGGACAATCATCAATTGCACGATGTGAAACAACCCATAGAGATTCTGCGCACCATTCATAGTTTTGATCCCTGTATTGCCTGTGCGGTCCACTTGAGTGATGAGGATGGGGAAGAAATTATCAAGGTTAAGGTACGTTAAAATCAGGCAGGACAACAAGTAGATACCGGCAAGCGTAATTCCCACGATAGTGATCGTGGGGTCGCTTCTGCCTTCGTGTGTGTCATCTATACAACGTGGTCATCGTAAACTTCGTGACTAAACAGGTTCCTGGGTAAATCTGGTTCAGGGAACCGGGTCATGCCCACCTTCACAAAACGGCTGACAGCGAACAATTCTCTTTATGCCCAGCCAGCTACCACGGGCTGCGCCGTACTTTCGGATGGCCTCCTGCGTATATTGGGAACAGCTTGGTGTGAAGCGGCAGTGTTGGCCTAAAAACGGGCTTAATACGAGTTGGTATGCGCGGATGAGCGCGAGAAGAATCTTTTGCATTCCTATTTAATTCCGGTCAAATTCCGCTTGTGGGTAAAAAACACTTGCTGTCTCGTTCCAGTTGGGATATAACACTGCACCTTGATTGAGTCCACTTGTGGCTTAGTTTTCATAAAATATATAATAATCAGTAGATTACAGTATATATGCTCAGATTTTCAAGGAGTTATTAGATCTAAATGCCTGCTAAAACAGTAAAATTACCCAAAGGATATAAGCCTTCTCCAAGCGAAGAGTACATGAATCCCAAACAGATTGAGTACTTCAGGCAGAAATTGACCCACTGGAGAGACGAGTTGGTAGAAGAGTCCCGCGAAACCATCAGTAACCTGCAGACGGAAGTCAGGGACGTGGGGGATGAAGCCGAGCGGGCTACGCGGGAAACGGAAAATAGTCTTGAGTTACGCACCCGTGACCGTTATCGCAAGCTGATCAACAAGATTAATAAGACCCTGGCCCGTGTTGATGATGGTGAATATGGATATTGTGAAGAAACCGGTGAAGAGATCGGTTTGAAACGTCTTGAAGCACGTCCTATTGCGACCTTATGCCTGGATGCCCAGGAGCGCTGGGAAATGCGTCAGAAGCAACTGGGCGACGCGGGCTAGTTAGAAGCCGTATATTGCACCAGTTTCCTGACCTTTCAGCTTTCTTTCAGGTATGACCCTGCCGTGGTGTAGATAGCCTCCAGCATGGCGTGCAAACCATTTGCCCGGGTGGCCGACAGATGCTGTTGTAAACCGATGGCAGTGATGAACTCCGGTTGGGCACTAAGAATCGCCTCAGCAGAAGCACCTGAATAAGCCCGAATTAAAAGGGCGATCAAGCCGGAAACGATAGCGGCATCGCTATTGGCGCGTATATTAACCTCACTGGCATCGCCCTCAATAATTAACCAAACCCTCGATTGGCAACCATGCAACAGGATGTCGTCTGTTTTTTCTGACTCATCCAGTGGTTCGAGCGCTTTACCAAGGTCAATCAGGTACTGGTAGCGATCCAGCCAGTTATCAAAAAGGCTGAAATCACTGATGATTTCCTGTTGGGCTTTTCGCGGGTCGTGCATTCCAGTAGTCCTCGGGGTAAGTAGATCAATGCCGGTTAGCGGAAGAGGGCTCTCCTAGTCACTGCTTCGGCGCCAGCGTGTACCATCGGCAACGTCTTCAAGACTGATACCCATTTCCTGTAGTTGTGCCCGGATTTCATCGGCGCGGGCAAAGTTCTTTTGCTTTCG
Source organism: Lysobacterales bacterium (assembly GCA_033791845.1). Taxonomy (GTDB): domain Bacteria; phylum Pseudomonadota; class Gammaproteobacteria; order Xanthomonadales; family SZUA-36; genus SZUA-36. The sequence continues at coordinate 26,463 of JASJFX010000110.1, forward strand.
TGAGGTGTTGCGTTCCTCTATTAACTGGTCAATCAAGGCATCATCGAGGCCTTCGGTATCACCTGCAAGCCAGCTTTCCGGGTCTTGCTGGAATAAGCCCATCAAGGCACCTGCAGCCAGCAATTTGCCTGCGGAAATCCGTGCCGCGTTTGCATCTTCGGCATTGGCCAGCCTGCGTGCTTCGTTATTGAGTTCTGCCAGGGCCTCCGGTGTGTTGAGATCATCCAGAAGGGTAGACATAAATTTTTCAGGGATGGTCTGCGCCTCAAGAGGACCAAATTTGGCGTTGGCATCACGTATAACCCCATAGACACGATCGGTGGTGCGCTGAGCACGCACCAGGGCTTCTTCCGACCAGTCCAGCGGCTGACGATAGTGGGCGCTCAGCAGCAGGTAGCGCAGGACCTCTCCGGCATTCTGTTTGAGAAGTTCGTGCACCACCAGGGTATTGCCAAGCGATTTGGACATCTTGCTTTTATTGATGGTCACAAAACCGTTGTGCATCCAGTAGCGGGCAAATATTTTTCCGGCATGTGAGCAAACACTTTGTGCAATTTCGTTTTCGTGATGCGGGAAAACCAGGTCCTGACCGCCACCATGGATATCAATGGTCTCTCCGAGGTGGAATTCGGACATCACGGAACATTCCAGGTGCCAACCGGGCCTGCCCCAGCCCCATGGGCTTTCCCAGCCGGGCTGGGGAGCCACCGATGGTTTCCAAAGGACAAAATCACCCGGATGCCGTTTAAAGTCAGAAACCTCTATTCTTGCACCGGCCATCATTTCTGCAACATTACGGCCGGACAATGACCCGTAATCAGCAAATGACTCAACTGCAAACAGCACATGTCCATCCGTTTCATAGGCGTTACCGCTATCGATCAAACGCTGAATCATCTGAATCATCTGCGGAATGTGATCGGTGGCCCGCGGTTCTATACTGGGTGTGCCGACACCCAAAGCAGCCATGTCATTGTGATAGATATCCGTGTAATGTTTGGATATGACTTCTATCGGAACATTCTGCTCGGCAGCAGCAGCGTTGATTTTGTCGTCCACGTCGGTGATATTGCGTGCATAGACGACATTGGGGTAACGGGTCGACAGTAACTTGTGTAGCAGGTCGAAAACCACTGCTGGCCGGGCATTACCAATATGCGCGTAGCTGTAAACGGTTGGTCCACAGACATACAGGGTTACACGGTTCGGGTCCTGTGGTACAAAGACCTGTTTTTCACGTTTGAGTGTGTTGTATAGCCGCAACGGTTCTGTTTCAGTCATAGTCTTGATCTGGGTTATGTTTCGAAGGATAAGAATCCAGTATTTTAACAAGTTTATTGAACAAAGAGGCAATCACAATGAGTGCAGGTAAAATCATATCAGAAGGCTACAAAAGCCATGTGGCACAGTTACAAAGGCACTGGGAAAATGCACTTCAGGCGGAAGGTTATGATGCGGCGCTGATCCATGCCGGCAGCAAGCTGGTGAGTTTTCTGGATGATTACGAGTATCCGTTTCGATGTAACCCGCATTTGCTGTGGTGGTTGCCCCTGACACATCACCACGACAGCGCACTGCTGATCCGCCCCGGTGAGCGGCCAAAACTGTATTACTACCAGCCCGATGATTACTGGTATTCACCGCCGGCAGACCCGGAATCCTGGTGGGCGGATGAATTTGAAGTTGTATCGGTTCGCGATGCAGATGCCTGGAAGCAGGCCGGCATTAATGAACACACGGCTTATATTGGCGATGCGCCCGCCCTCGCTGAAGCAGTTAATAACAGCCAGTTAAACCCGGCACGCCTGCTTAACCGGATACACCTGGATAGAACACGAAAAACGGGGTATGAAGTCGCCTGCATGGCGGAAGCAGCCCGGCTGGGTGCGGTGGCGCATACGGCAGCAGAACAGGCCTTCAGGGAAGGGTTGAGCGAGTATGACATTCACCAGCGTTATTGCATGTCGATACAATTGGTCGATGCGGAGCTGCCTTATGGCAATATCGTTGCATTGAATGAGCACGGCGCCGTTTTACACTACCAGGAGCACGAGCAGCAGGTGCCGGATCAGGTGCGGTCATTCCTGATCGATGCCGGTGCGACGGTACATGGTTATGCATGTGATATTACGCGTACCTATGCGACAGAATCGGGTGAGTTTTCGGAATTAATCTCGGCGATGGACACCATGCAGCAACGCTTATGTGCGGCCGTAGTTGAGGGACTGGATTACCGTGACCTGCATTTGCGTGCACATCTGGATATTGCCGGGATTTTGAAGGATTTCGATATTATCAGGCCAACTGCTGAAGATGCCGTGGCCTCCGGTTTAAGCGCTGTTTTCTATCCGCATGGACTGGGGCACTACCTTGGGTTGCAGACCCACGATGTTGCCGGCTTGATCGCCGATGTTGAGGGAACACCCATACCGCGTCCCGAAGGTCATCCTTTTTTACGTTTGACCCGCACGCTCGAGGCCGGCAATGTGCTGACCATCGAACCAGGCCTGTATTTCATTGAGCCTTTACTACGTAAGTGGCGCGAGAAGGGGGATGTTAATGCGATCAACTGGAGTAAGGTTGAGGCCCTGGCACCTTATGGCGGTGTCCGCATCGAGGACGATATGGTGGTTACCGATGGTGCGCCAAGAAACCTGACACGGGAGGCCTTTGCCGTCCCGTAGGGTGGGTAACTTGTTACCCACCGTTAGGATTCAGCTTTGGAAAAACGCGCGCCCGTAGGGTGGGTAACTTGTTACCCACCGTTAGGACTCAGCTTTGGAAAAACGCGTGCCCGTAGGGTGCGTTGTTTTTTAACGCACCATTTGTCTTTGGGGTGCGGGGAGTACGCGTGGGTAACTTGCAAGGTGAGACGGGGAACCCGTCGAGAA
>JASJFX010000111.1:0-4435 GCA_033791845.1 Lysobacterales bacterium
ACCCTACGGGCACTCGGCCAGGGTTTGGTTTAGAGATGCGCAATCATCCGGCCAGCCGAATTCACGCCAGTATTCCACCAGACCGGCACGCTCCATCAGTTCAAAGAACTCGGGTGTTTTACGTTGCTCCCTGAAGGATTCTGCCCATATGGTTTCATCAACAACAGCGCATTCAAGGTCTGACTGGTAATCGAAAGCGTATGCCGAACCAAGCAGCGCAAGGTACTCCATGTTCTCATAAGTTGTATATCTGCTTGACTCAACAGCCTTTCCAAGGTTTTGTTCAAACGCAGCCTGTTTTTCCGGGTCTTCAAGCGCCTGTAAAAACAATTCACGTGTTACAGACTGCGCCGGGTTTTCACCTGCCCATCCCTGTCTAACCAAAGCAATACCTCTATCATATTCTCCGCCGAACAAATAATTCATCCCCACCTGATGCAAGGAACCACCATACATACCGAGTGCAGCAGCGTTGCGATGCAGTTCTTCAGCACGGGCATAATCGCCCATGTTTGCATAGAAGTCAGCTTCAACCCCAATAACCGCAGAAATTAACGGATCATAACGTCTTGCCGTCTGGATGTGTTCAAGCCCCAGGGACCATCTACCCGCCATATTTAGCAAAATGGCATACCAATGGTGAACCGTCGGGTCTTCCGGGCTGAATGCAATGGCGGTTTCATACAAACGGGCCGCTTCTGCCACATTGCAGTTGGATTCCAGAACGTAGTTGGCTCTTACGATGATTGCTTCCGTGGATTGCGGATTGACGGCCAGGGCTCTGTCCGCAGCTTCAAGGCTCCGTTCACGGCCTTCATTTTCATCGTATGAGCGATCGTAATCGGGCAGGTTCAAATAGGCCACTGCCATGTTTGACCAGGCGCGGTGAAACCCGGGGTCCAGTTCAACTGCAGAGCTGAAAAGCCGGATGGCCTCTCTCAATGAGGCCGCATTTCGCTGCCGCCAGAGCTGACGGCCCTGCAGATACATTTGATAAGCTTCTGCGTTGCTGGTCAGCAGTTCAGCAGACGGGACCAGGTTTTCGCTACCCAGTTGCAGTTTTAAGGCGGCGGTTATCTTGCTGGTGATCTCATCCTGGATTTTGAAAATGTCATCAAGCGAACCATCGTAAGTTTCCGACCATAAATGCACATCCTTGCTGACCTCGATCAACTGTGCGGTAACCCGCACCTGCTGCCCGGATGTGCGGATGCTGCCTTCAAGAATATGATCGACACCGAGACGGGCAGCGATGGCCGGGATGTCCAGGTTCTCATCGACCAAGGAAAAGGCCGAGGTGCGTGAGGCGACGTCGAGGCCATCAACTTTCACCAGCGCATTGAGTAGCTCCTCAGCAATGCCTTCGCCAAAATAAGCCTGGTCCCGGGCGGCGCTCATATCACGGAAAGGCAATACCGCAATTGTCTTTCTGGAATCAACGGATGTCGGATTTTCTGTCTCGATGGCCGTATTTTCCGTTTGAGCACCAGTCTCCTCGGATGCTCCAAAAATTTCATCACGAAAACGATCGGTGAGCAGCAACACGATCGCCATCGAGAGGATCATGATGATGCCGCGATTAAGCTGTTGTCCGGTATGCCGGTTGATGGATTGGCTTTGATCGACGTTCTTTTGAAGCATGACGCCATCCGGGGTTACTTCGAATGCCCAGGCGACGATGATTGCGATGGGGAAACCGACCGCCATGCCCAGCATAAACACCTGCATAATCCAGTCCGGCGCATTGATGTTTTCCAGTACAAGGTCAACGATCTGCAACAATAACCACGAGGCCACTGCATAGGCGACGCCCACTTTGAAGACATTACGTCGTTTGAGTTCGTTGAAAAAATTCATTGGCCTGGCTGCTTATTCATGGTGTTGGTGCCTTCCAGTAGCCGATATTTTCATAGGGGCCATTCGCGCGCCGGGTTTCCATCAGTTCAGCCAGGCCGGGTTTCTGCCAGAATGCAGTCCAGGCCGGGTCGTCGCTCACGTCTTCAGGCAAGTAAAAAAACTCGGGCCAAGCAAGAAAGACCTCTTTTTCTTCGTATGATTTCTCTAACAAGGGTAGCGCAGCCTCAACACCATCAAGCCACAGGGTGAAAAATGCTGTGATGGAAGTGGGATAATAATTATCTGTTCGAGAAGCTGCCTCAAGACGCTTACTGAGTTGCTTCCTGAGGTTTTCGCGGTCACCCTGGTTATAATAGAGCATGCACCACCAGTAGTTCACGTTACCGGGGTCTGCTGCCAGTTTATCCTCTGCCATGTTTATTATCTCTATTGCTTGCTCGTATTTGCCCAGCCTGATAAGTGCCACGATAAGCGGATCATGGCGATCGTAGGAATCAGGCGCCAGTCTGGCTGATGTTTGAGCAACCTCGAGAGCATCATCATTCTGTTGGAGCAAGAGCATCAGAAAGGCCAGGTCCGAGTAGTGGACAGCAGCAAGCGGGTCCAATTCTATGGCCCGCATTTCTATTTCCAGCGCTTTGTCAAAATTACCGTTATTGATCAGGAAATCGCCATACATGTTGATAATATCAACGTTATTGGGAGCCAGCAGTAAGGCTTTTTCAAAGTTTTCCAGGGCATCAACATTGTTCCGATCCGTTTGACCCTGGGTTCGTGCGAGTGCCATATAAGCTTCCGCGTTTTCGGGGTCTATCCGGATAGCTTTACGGGCCGACTCAAGCGCAAGATCACTGGCCTGACTGGCTGATATTTTTCGAGTGTAAGAGGTTGCCAAGCCATAGGCATAGGCCATGCCGGACCATGCTTCGGAGAATTTGTCATCCAGTTCGGTAGCCTGTTTGAACAATTCTAAAGATTTGAGGATGTTGTCCCCGCCACGTTTTGCCAGAAAGTATCGAGCCTGCAAATACAATTGATAGGCTTCGAGGTTTTCGGTGGGCTTCCTCTTGCCCACTGGTGTTGCCGTGCCCAGTTCTATGTCCAGCGCCCTGGAAATTGCCAGCGAGATATCATCCTGGATAGCAAAAACATCATCCATTTCGCGTTCATAGGTTTCTGACCAGAGGTGGTAGCCACTGTCCACCTGGATCAACTGCACAGTGATACGCAGACGATTGGACGACTTACGTACGCTACCCTCCAGTATATGGTCCACTTTAAGTTGCCGGCCGATTTCACCAATGTCCTGATTTTGCCCTTTGAACTGAAATGAAGAGGTGCGGGCGGCGACGCGTAAATTATCATTTTGCGCAAGGCGGTTTAGCAGTTCTTCGGAAAGGCCATCAGAAAAATACTCCTGCTCCGGATCGGAAGACATGTTAACAAACGGCAGGACTGCCACTGAACGTACGGTGTTATCTGCAGCCTGGCCAGCGACCCCGGGCTGTTCCGCCACCACTTCGGTTGCAGTCGCAGAAACCGGAACGCTTTCCGTCATGATAAACCGCTCGGCAAGTAACAAGACCACCGCGAATGCGAGAAAGGTAATGATCGTGCGATCCAGTTTGTGACCCGTGCTGTGAGTTACTGATTCGCTTCGGTCTATTTCAGACTCGAGTTTGATGCCCTCAGGTGTCATCTCAAACACCCAGGAAACAATTAACACGATGGGAAGACCCACGAGTGCAGCTATGAAAAATACCTGTAATACCCAGTTGGGTGCGGAAATCAGGTCAAGGGCAAAATCAATTGCCTGCAACAGCACCCAGGCGACCACCACATAGGCGATACCCATACGGAAAACATTGCGGCGTTTGAGTTCAGTGAAAAAGCTCATGATCTATTCTTCTGGTCCATATTCTTTCAGTAAATCAATATAAGCGGGATCATCACGGATACCATCAAAGGCCGGGTGATACATGACCGGGTAGATGGTCGGGCCGACACCGCCGTCCAGCATAGCTTTTAATAGCTCGACCGATGCTTGTGCATCACCCGCCAGTGCCAGACCGGCAGCGATATCAAATTTGAGTTCGCCTGCAAAAAAGGCATCTGCTGGTGCCGTTTGCAGAGCCTGTTGACAATATTTTTTGGCGTTGGCCAATTCGCCCAGTCCGCCCGCGATGAAGCACAGGGAGCGGTTAATGGGGTAGCTGTCCGGGTCGTCCTGTAATAAGGATTCAAATTCCTGTTTGGCATCGCGCAGCAATGGCGTCGCGCTTTCAGTGTTGCCGGCATACAGATGGGTCAGCCCGTTTAACATGGGCTTTGTGACACGGAAATCCCTGGTGTCCAGAAAGCCTTCCTGCCAGTCAGCCACATCCTGTAAAGCGGTCTTAAAGTCATCCAGGTATAAAGAAGATCGCCAGGCCTTTCGATTAAAGGGGTCAGAGCCCGTTTCTGAGAAAATGGCTCTGAACCCATTTAAGACCCCTTTAAACCATCAAACCAGATACGCACGATCCCCATACCCCAAATAACCAGCGCCAGGCCAAAGTAGAACACCCCGTCCAGATTT
>JASJFX010000112.1:0-89753 GCA_033791845.1 Lysobacterales bacterium
CGGAACTGGTATTGAAGTGACTGGTGGTGGAACTGGTATCCAAGTGACTGGTGGTGGAACTGGTATCCAAGTGACTGGTGGCGGAACTGGTATTGAAGTGACTGGTGGTGGAACTGGTATCCAAGTGACTGGTGGCGGAACTGGTATTGAAGTGACTGGTGGTGGAACTGGTGTTGAAGTGACTGGTGGTGGAACTGGTGTTGAGAGAATCGCAATTACCCTTCCGTCTTATACTGGCCTTGAGATGGATATCGTATTAGGTTGTGAAACAGCTTCAATTTCAATTGTTGACTCTAACTTCGTCGAAGTGGCATTTTTCAGTGATGTTAAGGTCATGGGTGACACCGGTCTATGTCAGGATGCTGCTAATGACGCGCGGTCACGGGTCGTAAGAAACCCAATGAAAAAAGCGAATTAATGATAATGATTGAAAACCGGGTTTGTTATAACGAGTTTATAGCGAACCTTGGTTGATTTACGCTTTACCAACGAGAACATTTGCCCCTGCATAACCCGCAGGGGCACCCTCTTTGTTAAGGTCTGTGAAAATTTGAATCGCTGGTTTCCTGTCAGGACACCTGCTCATAGGCTCACATCAGCTTCAACATTTCCGCTCACCTGATCAATTTGACTTCACGACCACTACTGCTGGCTGAATATCTACCTTTGCCAACCATTTTCAACCTGGCGGCCAGCTGAACCCTCTTCCACCAAGCAAGTGCAAATGGACATGGAAAACCGTTTGGCCTGCAGCTGAATTACAGTTCATTACAACCCTGTAACCGTCTTCGGCAACGCCCTGCTCTGCCGCAATTTCCCGTGCAGCTAGAAAAAGCTTTCCAAATAGTTCGGCATCTTCCGGCTGCATATCGTTGATGGTCGGTATGCGTGTTTTCGGAATAATCAGCACATGCAGGGGCGCTTGAGGGTTGAGATCCCTGAAAGCCAAAACATCATCGTTCTCAAATACGATATCCGCCGGGATTTCCCGCGCAACAATCTTAAGAAAAAGGTCATCTGACATAATTTCTACTCTGAATTTAGTGGTTCAAAGAAATTGGTGAACCCTTGCTTCACACGGCATAAACTCCATCAGCAGGTTCACCAGCATACATAACAAGAATCGGGTGGTTATTGATCATGAAACTTCTACAATAGCCACATGAAATCTCAGGATCATTATCAATTAATTGCCGAAGCCTTGCATTGGCTTTGTCAAAACCAACAAGATCAACCCGGCCTGGAGGAGCTTGCAAACCACGTTGGCCTCAGCCCCCACTACCTGCAACGTCTTTTTCAGGAATGGACCGGTGTCACACCCAAACAATTTTTAAAATATCTGACCAAAAAACAGGCTATGGAACGTTTGACACAGGGTCAGACGGTACTTGACTCTGCCCTTTCAAGTGGTTTATCCGGCCCTGGCAGGCTGCACGACTTGCTGATAACCACACAGGCCATGACCCCGGGCGAAGCAAAGAAGAAAGGTCTCGGTGTAGAGGTAAGCTACGGTTACGGGGCCACACCTTTTGGTGAAGCACTGCTGGCCTGGACAGGCCGGGGAGTTTGTTTCCTGGGTTTCTGTCATGAAGAGGGCAAACAACATACCCTGGAGCAATTCAAAGGACAGTGGCCGGATGCGAGCCTGAGCGAAAACAGCCTGGAGGCAAATAACCAACTGTCAGAAATTTTCAATGAAAAAGAACGTAAACAACTAAAAGTCTGGCTCAGAGGCAGCCCCTTTCAACTCCGTGTGTGGGAAGCATTGCTGAGTCTGCCTGCGGGAACACATTGCACCTACGGGCAACTGGCTGCATTTTCCGGTCACGCCGGTGCAAGTCGGGCTACCGGTTCAGCCATCGGTCGTAACCCGGTTTCCTGGCTCATACCCTGTCATCGTGTTATCAACAGCCTCGGTGCCCTGGGAGGCTATAGATGGGGCACCAATACCAAGCAAGCTATCATTGGGTATGAAGCAGCAATAAGTGCCGACCAGCCAGACTAAAAACCACGCCACTATTCAGAAAAATCTACGATCAGATCATTTACTGAAGTATCGCCAGTTAAAATGGCTGTCATTTTCCCGGCAACAATCCCTGGATCCGGCTGCTCCATCGGGTTCTCTGCATGGTAGACCCTGGCTCTGAATCCGGTGCGCATTGGACCGGGAATGATTCCATTTACTGAAACCGGGGAATGGCCGAGTGCTGCATCAAATTGTCTTACCATGCCGGTCAGTGCGGCCTTGCTTGCACCGTATGCCCCCCAGAAAGCGTCTGTGACTGCTTCCAGATCGTCCAGCATAAAAAGTAGATGACCATCTTTCGAGCGCTTCAGCAATGGTAAAAGCGTGCAGCTCAGCAACCAGGGCGCGTTGACATTTACCTGCATGGATTGCAACCAGTCCTGTGGTTGAACCTGTTCAAAAGGCTGCAAGCTGTCAAAATCAACGGCGCAGTGAATCAGGGCGTCCAAACCGCTAAACTCAGATTTTATGGTATCAAGCAGATCATTAAAATCATCCACACCCGCAGCGGCAAGATTCAGGGGATAAAGCCCGGGTGGCGTGAGACCCTGGTCAGTCATCCTGTCGCTTAACTCACCCAAACCACGTCGATTCTTGTCCAGTAAAATCAACTCTGCACCCAGACCGGCACATTGCTGTGCAAGTGCGCTGCCCAGCCCCCCTGCAGCACCCGTAATTAACACCGTTTTTCCCGAAAGCCCCATACATCGCGCCCGAAGTAAAAAAATATTCTAACGATTTGTGCGTTGTCGTGATACAAAAGATCAGGCAACATTGTTGATTGACTTCGGCAAGCTTATCGATCGACCCTGGTGCAGGACAGTCTTAGAGGTGAAATGAATGCCTATATATGAATATCAGGCCGCTGGCCCGGACAGCTGTGATTTGTGTGTCACTGTATTTGACATCATGCAAAAACTATCAGACGAACCACTTAAATTTTGCCCCGAATGCCACAACCCGGTACGCAGAAAAATCTCGTGCCCGAACCTGGCCAGCCCGGCACCTTCCCTTTCCAATGAAAACATTGAAAAGCATGGCTTTACGCAGTTCAGAAAGGTTGAAAAAGGGGTCTATGAGAAAACGGCTGGCAAGGGCCCTGATTTCATCACCGACAAAGAGGTGCCTTGAGGTATATTAACCGCACCGGGAAAGACTAACCCGCACATCTCACCAGTCGGTAGCGAGCCTCTCTATAAGTAAATGATTTGTCTGAATTAAAAGGCACTATTTCAAATAAATCCCATGGTAGACTTTGTACCCGGCCCGATACCTATCCCGGCTCTGGCTTGTTCATATACCACTGGGCTTGGTCTTCCCTCAGGCCATAGCTACGGCTATGGCCTTCAGTCCAGCCCGGCGCCCAGTGTCATCTGTCCGGCGCCAAATTCCGGGAGAAGGTGAGAGAAGGTGAGATGGGGAACCCGTCGAGAAGCCAGCCTGGGCTGCCGCCAAGCGGTCGAGAGGCTGGCCTGGGCCATACTGGTGAAATATGCGGGTTAATCGTTTGAAAGTTGTCCCCGGCTTTCACTCCAGTTACGGCCGTTAAAGTGTTTTATCGTCACATTAACCCCTTCGGGCAAATCGATACAGTTCAGATTGACGCTGAACGAATCGGGGTGCGAACGAGGAATATAGAATGACTTTATTCCACAAATACCGCAGAACAGGTGGCAGGCAACACCGGTGTGAAAGCGGTAGTCAACCAGGTCAGCTTCACCTTCGAGCAGACTGAACTGATCCTTTGCCACGATGAGGTGCAGGTAACCGGATTTCCGGCAGATTGAACAATTGCACCGGTGCACGATGATCTCATCCGGTATTTCAATCGCGATCTTTACCCGCCCGCAATGACAACCGCCTGAACATGTATGCATAGACCAAAGCTCCAATATGACTAAATCCGGGCCCGCTCGCAGTCTATTGTGTCCCGGCGATTAAATTCACTCCAGCTTTCGAAGGAAACGCCAGGCAAACCAAGCATCTGCAGGTCCAAAACGCTTACCTGTCTCAAGGAAACCCCTCACATCCTTCCTGATAGCGTTCAGCCGTCTGTTTTCCATTGCCCAGCGTAACTGTAAATGCGTTCCTGCTGAGGATCCCGGCTCAATATTTAAAGCCGATTTGCCCTTTGCAAACCAACCCAAAGCATTTTCGGCAAGCTCACTGATAATTTGAGTGAGTTCAGCCCTGTGCGACGCTTGCTCCAGTTGTGCCGCACTGACATTGAATTTTGCCAACATGCTTAGCGGCAATCGTGCCGTTTGCGACAGTTGACTACCTGAAAAACTCGAAATCAAACGGAACGAACTAGTGGCCGCACCCAGAAAATTCAGGCTTTGGGGGTCGATTCCAATATCATCAAGCGCAAGCTCAAGCTGAATCTCTGTGGCTCCCAGTTCCGACTGCCGTTCAAACATGGCATTTTCATCAGCGTCAGGTGCGGTATCAATTTGCGAAATTGCATCGCCCACGAGCCCTAAAATAAGATTGTTACCCAGGTTTGCTCTCGATCCCGATAACCACAAGGCGCGCAATACCGGATGACGGAAAGATTCAGCAGGATCTGCAACGATTTCTTCACTCCACCACTTTAACTTAGCCCATTTGACCGAGTCATCTGCAGGCCCGTAAGGAATACCGCCGATGGCTTGCCTGAGTGCATATAAAGCCAACAGGGGCTCTAACTTGCCTGCTGGCAGATAACGACTGGTGAATTCGAAAACGCTCCCAGGCAGTAAAGCCAGTTCACGGCAATGATCGAATTCTACCGGTGAACCATCAGCCATCAGTTCGCTCCGGAGGTTTCAATGGTTTTAATCACACGATGGTTCTGTCTTGATCGCGTGGATCAGATAGTTCACTTTGACATGACCGCCGGTACGCGCCGTCCTTTCCACGGGGTTGTAGTGAATCCCGGTGATCTCTGCGACCTTCATACCGGAGGCGCGTAACCATTGGCATAATTCTGACGGCTTTATAAATCGATCATATTGATGTGTGCCCTTGGGAATGATCCGGGTGATGTGTTCACCACCAAGAATCGCCACGGCAAAAGACATGGCATTCCTGTTCAGGGTGCTCATAAACAGGTGACCACCTGTTTCCAGCATGGCTGAACAGGCCGCAACCACAGATGCCGGATCCGGCACATGCTCAAGCATTTCCATGCAGGTTACAACTGCCGCACCGGAAGGGTTCTCCTCCGCCCATGATTCCGCCGTGACCTGTTGGTAATCGACCTGGCACCCCGACTCATGAAGGTGCAACCTGGCCACCGCCAAAGCTTTTGCCGCGATATCGATACCCGTCACGACAGCCCCTTTCGCGGCCATAGACTCCGATAAAATACCTCCGCCGCAACCCACATCAATGACTTTTTTATCCTTGAGTTCAGCACGCTCGGTAATGTAGGCCAATCGCGCGGGATTCAGATCGTGCAATGGTCGCGATTCGCCATCGGGATCCCACCATGAAGCAGCTATACGATCAAATTTTTGTTGTTCAGCAGGATCAATATTTCCGGTGATGTCATTCATGAACCTTGTACTCCCTGGCGTGTGGCCCTGGTTTCGGTTGCAATCCGCTTCGCCCAGTAATTTGCACGATCCATAATATCGCCGGTGTCCAGGTACAGGAACTGCTTATCCTGCAATAGCATTCGCCCATTCACCCAAACATGGGATACCTGTTGACTGGACGCCGCATAAATCAAGTGTGAGACCACATCATACATGGGTGTTGTCTGCAACGAGTCGATCCGAATGGCGCACAAATCGGCCTGTTTGCCGGCTTCTACACTACCAAGCTGGTGTTCTTTTCCAAGTGCCCTGGCGGCATTAATCGTCAACATCTCCAGTGTCTGAAATGCATTCAGCACACATGGATCGGCTGAATACCCTTTTGCAAGCAGGGCCGCGCTACGGGATTCGGCAAGCAAATTGAGGTTGTTGTTACTCGCAGCCCCATCGGTACCCAGGGCCAGGTTTACATTATGCTCAAGAAGGCTGGCCACCGGACAAATACCATTACCCAGCTTGAGATTGGACTCCGGACAATGGATGACATTTACCGACGTCTCCGACAGTGCCTCCAGATCGGTTCCGTTTAACTGGGTCATATGAACGGCCAGCAGTCGCTCATTCAATATTCCAATGTCATCCAGCCTTTCCAGCGTTGCCTTTCCATGCCGTTGCAATGACTCGGAAATCTCCCAGCTGGATTCAAGCACATGCATATGAACACGCAAATCAAGACTTTCTGATAGTTCTGCAATCCTTCCAAGGGCCGCATCGCCAACGGAATAAGGCGCGTGCGGAGCAAAAGAAGTAGAAATCAATGATTCACTTTGCCAACTCGCACTGACTTCCAGGCCCTTGTCAATATACTCGTTCTCATTGGTCGCCCAAATCGTAGGCACATCGATCACTGGCAAGCCTATACATGCACGCATGCCTGCTTCAACCGCCGCCGCCGCAGTCACCTCGGGGAAAAAATAAAGGTCATTGAAAAAAGTCGTGCCGCCACGCAGCATTTCGGCAATGGCCAGCATCGCACCATCATGTACGAATCCCGGACCAAGATAGGCCTTTTCGACGGGCCAGATGTGATCGTTGAGCCATACCTGGAGATTGAGATCATCCGCATAGCCCCGCAACAAGGACATGGCGGAATGCGTATGCATATTGATTAGCCCCGGCATCAATACATGTTCTGGCAGCTCAATGCGGGTGGCAGTTTCATACCTTGTCAGCGCTTCGGAGCGTGGTATTACGGCACTGATATGCTCGCCTTCAATAACGACTGCCATCTGCTCCAACACCTGCAAACGCGGCCGGACCGGTACCAGCAGGCGTGGGAAAAGTAATACAGTGTCCACCAACCGTCAACCTTTCACACGGGACACATATTCTCCAGTCCGGGTATCGATCTTGATCACCTCGCCTTCCTGAATAAATAAGGGCACACGCACCGTTGCACCGGTCGACAGCTTGGCAGGTTTACCACCACCACTTGAGGTATCACCCCGCATACCCGGATCGGTTTCAACAACCTCCATTTCGACAAAATTCGGAGGAGTTACGGTGATGGGCTGCCCATTGAACAAGGTCAGGACACAAACATCCTCTTCCCTCAACCACCAGACTGCATCACCCACACCATCTTTGCTGACAGCATATTGCTCGTAGGACTCACCGTGCATGAAGTGCCAGAATTCACCGTCGTTGTACAGGTATTGGGCTTCGGTTTCGAAAACATCTGCAACTTCAACCGTTTCACCTGATTTGAATGTTTTCTCAACCACCCTGCCTGTCATGAGGTTGCGCACCCTGACCCGGCTAAATGCCTGGCCTTTGCCGGGTTTTACAAACTCGTTTTCCACGATGTTATGAGGGTCACCATTGATCATGATTTTCAGACCACTCTTAAATTCACTGGTACTGTAAGTTGCCATTGTTTTCTCCGAAGCAGTTTGTTCGAATTCTACACGCACAAGCCTGCGCAAATTCGCCTGGTTAGCAAAATAACCCTGATTAATTCTGTTTAAATCGATCAGACTAAACAAAGGCTCTCTATTTACTATTGAAAATATGCGCAATGATAACGCGTACGCGATAGCAGCGATAGAATTTGACTGAATACACGAGTCTGATTTCACGCAAAACCACTCGAAAACCGCCCTGAACAATCCGGTCAAAGACTGTCTATACAAAACATCCTGAATATACGTCATAATTGCATCAGTTAAATAGTTGAGATAAACAAACAATGCGAGGCTATCAATGCGCAATGGAATGCGGATAAAATGTTGAACTTATCATCACCATCAGGGCTGACAATGATATTTAAAATCCTCAAGCATCGAGGGTTGGAGAATCAATTCCATGCATAGTGCTTACTTGCTGGTGATTGATAATTCTCCTGACCATGCTCAGGTTATCAATAGTTTCTTACGCAACTCGGGTGTAGCCGTCAGGGTTGTGAGCGTCTCGGGCCTGGGTGAATTCGAAATCGCTCTGAAGGAAAAAACACCATTTATGGTGCTGATCGGCAGAAGCTTGCCGGCATCCATGAAGATCAGCCAGGTTTTGCTGGCGGCTGAGCAACATTCCACACCGGTAGTCATGCAGGTTGAACCCGACGATACTGCCAATATTGAAGCGGCAATCGCTACACATCCGTTGCTGATCATCAATGCTCAAGATAATGATCAGCTAATGCAGGTTGTAAAACAGCATATATCCGGTGGAAAAACTGCCCGCGAATACGATGAACTTTTACAAAAGCAGGAAGAATTGCACCATCGCTATAACCTCCTACTGGATAGTGCACGGGACTCCATAGCTTATATTCATGAAGGTCTGCATGTTTATGCCAACCGCGCCTATCTCGAACTATTGCAAGTAACAATGCTGGAAGAAATCGAGGGGATTTCACTACTTGAGTTGATAACAACTGAGGAAGGGCTTGACCCGAAAAAACTCCTGCGGGATATGAACCAGGCTATTTTTCCTAAAGAAGCGCTGACGGTCACCATCAATACGCTTGGAAACCAGCATCTAAAAGCAGAATTGACATTCTCACCGGCCAAATTCAATGGCGAGCAGTGCATACAGATGATGGTACGCCAGCAAGATGCCAATCATGTTCTTCATGAAGAGTTGGATCGTTTGCGCAAAACTGACCAATTGACCCACATGATCAACCGGCAAACATTTACGACCCGGTTGACCGAACTGATAGGAGAAGGCCTCGGGGATGACTACAGAACGGCCGTGATGTATATCGAGATTGACGGTATCAGTCAATTGCAAAATGACCTTGGCATGGATGGTATTGAATCATACATACTGGATTTGGCCAACGTCATCAGTGGCTGCACAAAAGAAAACGACCTTCCCTCACGTTTCAGTGACAACGGTTTTGTTGTTCTGATCAGGGGTGATGAAACCTCGTCCCTGCAAGAGGCGGGCGATTGCATCCTTGAGAATTATGCGAATCACATCATTGACCTGGGTGATCAAACCAAATCGGCTTCCTGCAGTATAGGTATGACCACTCTCGGTCCGTTGACCCGCGATGCCGAAGAAGTGCTTGCGCAGGCTACAACAGCCTTTAAGCAGGCCTCGGAAACAGGCAATACGCTCGTCAGGTACAAGCCTGCCCTGACAACGGTTCATACAGGTGAAGCCGATCGGGACTGGGTAGAACGTATTCGTTACGCCCTCAATAACCACGATTTTTACACCGTCCAGCAATCCATCGTCGACCTGGAAGGTGAAAACGAAGGCTTGTTCGAAAACCGTACTTTTATGCGCGAAGACGGTGGAGATACCGTTGCCAGCGAGTTTATGCTGGCTGCGGAGCGTAACGATCTGGGCAGCACCATAGACCGTCACGTTATTCCCCAGATAATGTTGGCCATCGCCGGAACCGGTGACAGGCATATTATCAGTCTCAGCACCAACTCGATACTTGATTTCAGCTTTCCTAACTGGTTCCAGCGTATGCTGAAAGAAACCGAGGTTGAAGGCTCACAGTTGCTCTTGCAGGTTTCAGCAATTGTTGCCGAATCCCATCTTAAACCAACCTGCCGTGTCGTCGACGAGCTTCAGCTTTTGGGCTGTAACTTTGTGCTTTCAGAGTTTGACAATGACCGCAAGACACTACAGTTACTGGAGCACCTGCCCATCAGCACAGTCAAACTCCGTCCCGGCCTGGCAAACGGTTTGTCGTCTAACACGACCAACCAGGAGATCATCCGGACCGTTGTCAGGGCAGTAGAAACACGCAATATCACCATCATTGCCGATGAGGTCCAGGACGCTTCAGATCTTGCTGTACTTTGGCAATGTGGCGTTAAGCTGGTTACAGGTGACTTCCTCAATGAGGCGCCCCAGGTCGTCGGACAATAACCAACCAGGTATTTTATGAATCCGGTGCCCGTGGTCGGTCGATTCGCACCTTCACCCACAGGCGATTTGCATTTCGGCTCGCTGGTGTCCGCTGTCGGCAGTTATCTTGAAGCCAAGCATGCCGGTGGCCTGTGGTTACTCAGAATTGAAGACATCGACCCACCCAGGGAAATTACCGGTAGTGCGGACCGCATTATTGAAGACCTGAACAGGCTGGGCCTGGTTCCGGATGGTCCCGTCTTGTACCAAAGCAGCAGGCTTGAAGCTTACCAGGGTGCGGTAGACCATTTGCTGGAAAAGGGCCTGGCTTACCCTTGTGCATGTTCCCGAAAAGATCTGTCTGCATCCGGCAAGTATGCCGGTACGTGCAGGAATGGACTGCCTCCGGGTAAAAGCCCACGTTCCATTCGTTTCCGTGTAGAAGCCGGTGTTTGCGCTTTTGAAGACAGATTGCTAGGCTTTGTTTCAGACTCTCCTGCAGATATCGGTGGTGATTTCATTATCAAACGCGCAGACGGACTGTTCGCCTATCAACTTGCCGTCGTCGTTGACGATGACTTTCAGAGAGTCACGCAGGTGGTGAGGGGTGCCGACCTGCTCGACTCCACCGGTCGTCAAATTTGTTTGCAGAAAGCGCTGGGACTGGTTTCTCCGGACTATATGCACCTACCCGTTGTGATATCTGCAGACGGCAAAAAATTGAG
Organism: Lysobacterales bacterium; assembly: GCA_033791845.1. Taxonomy (GTDB): domain Bacteria; phylum Pseudomonadota; class Gammaproteobacteria; order Xanthomonadales; family SZUA-36; genus SZUA-36. The sequence goes on from JASJFX010000112.1 coordinate 10,647, forward strand.
CAAACGCATCCAGACTGATCCGGTAAAGCGTCAGGAACCAGCATCTGCCATTGAGCAGGCCTTAAAGTTTCTCGGCCAGAACCCACCATCAGGTTTGTCTCTGAACGGTTTGTGGGAGTGGGCTTTGGATCACTGGAAAATTAAACTGATACCTCGTGTCAGAACAATTTTGCCCGACGACGCTCTCTCCGGTTAAGCTACCGGGGTTTCAGAGCCTGATCTGGGACTTGCGAAATATTCGGGCTAAACTAAACTGTCAGTTGCGTTTATAATTCGCACTCTTTGCTGGAATCATATTGCCATGAACTCAAATTATCTGGATTTCGAACAGCCCGTTGCTGAGCTACAGGCAAAAATTGATGAATTGCGGAACGTTGGTTCTGACAATGCAATCAACCTGGATGAGGAAATTCAGCGTCTGCAGTCCAAAATGCGCCAAAAGCTGACCAGCATTTTCAAAGACCTTTCACCCTGGCAGATATCACAGCTTAGCCGTCATCCTTTGAGACCCTACACACTGGATTACATAGACTTCCTGTTTGACGAGTTTCATGAACTTCACGGTGACCGCGCATTTGCAGATGATCACGCAATTGTTGGGGGGCTGGCCCGTTTTCGCGGCCGCGGTGTGGTGCTCATTGGACAGCAAAAAGGTCGTGACACCAAGGCCAAAATTTTCAGGAATTTTGGAATGGCCCGACCTGAAGGATATCGCAAAGCCCTGAGATTGATGAAAATGGCGGAACGTTTTCGTCTGCCCGTATTGACATTTATTGATACGCCAGGCGCCTATCCGGGCGTGGGAGCCGAAGAGCGCGGTCAGTCGGAGGCCATTGCAACCAATCTGAAATATATGTCCAGGCTACCGGTGCCGGTCATTTGCACCGTGATCGGTGAAGGCGGGTCCGGTGGAGCACTTGCCATCGGTGTCGGCGATCGCGTGAATATGCTGCAATACAGCACTTACTCGGTGATATCACCGGAAGGCTGCGCATCCATTCTGTGGAATGACGCGGCGCTTGCGGAAGACGCCGCATCTGCGCTCGGCATCACGTCCGACAGACTTTTGCAGTTGGGATTGGTTGACGAGGTGATCCCGGAACCACTGGGCGGTGCCCACAAGGATCCGGAGAATGTTGCCACAAAGGTTGGCGACTGCCTGGCCGCGCAACTTGAAGAGCTCGACAGCATGACCACGGAGGCCCTTTTGGACGACCGCTATCAACGCTTGCTCTCTTACGGCGAATTCAAGGACTGATCCAACGGGTTTTCGGGTTAATGAGCAACCGTTCCTTGGCATTCAGTGCAGAGCGTTTGCTGCAAATCCTCAGGTCTTTTCCCAGTGTGAACTCCTATATCGTGGGATTTAGCGGAGGCGCTGATTCCACTGCGCTTTTGCACGCTCTAAGCAAGACTCAAGAGCAGTTGGATATTCCTGTTTCTGCCGTCCACATCAACCATGGCATTCATCCAGATGCCGATCACTGGCAGTTGCAGTGTGAAAGTTTCTGCCATCAGCACAGTATAAAGTTGACCTGTCTCAAAATTGAGTTAAAGAATCGCTCGGGCAAAGGTCTGGAGGCGGAAGCCCGTCATTTGCGATACGAGGCCATTTCAGCCCTGCTCGGTGCCGGTGACTGTCTGCTTACTGCTCATCACGCGGATGATCAGGCTGAAACACTATTACTTAACCTGATGCGGGGCAGCGGCGTTGATGGCCTTTCAGCCATGCCTGAAAGCAGACCGCTTGGAGACGGATTTTTGCAGAGACCCCTGCTTCGGTTTAAAAATAGTGTATTGAGAACTTATTTGCACGACAACCATATTCAATGGTCGGAAGACCCTTCCAATCAATTCCTGAATCATGACCGTAACTTTGTACGTCACGAGGTCATCCCCCAGTTGGAACAACGGTGGCCGGACGTATGCCAGCGGCTATTGTTAACCCGCGATGCAATGACAGATTCGCGAAATTTGCTGGAAGATCTCGCGGATGAATTTATCACGCCAAACCTGGCTCATCCCCACGTATTGAGAATTACCCCGCAGTGCCTTGCCAAACCGGAGTTATTCAAACTGGTGATCCGGCGCTGGTTGAAACAAACGGACGTAGCTGGCATCCCCGCCTATAAACTGGATACATTTTGCAAGCAGGTAAAAGGGGCAGGCAGCGACCACAAAATCTCGGTGCATTGGGACGGCTGGATATTGCGATGGTATGTGAATCAATTATGGCTGCACGCAGATACAGAAATTCTACCGTGCCCCGCCGTCAAATGGCCAAGAGGGGAAAACAGCGTTGATCTGGGTGCAGATGCCGGTCAGCTGATTTTGTGGGCCGGAAACAAGGCTGAGCAAAGCCACAGCAACCATCCCGTTGGCGAATTCTCGGTTGCTGGTCGTATTAATACGAAAGACACTCTCTTCAGTCAGGGCGGTTTTCACAAGAGTCTTAAAAAACTGTTCCAGGCCTCAAATATTCCTCCCTGGTTAAGAGACTCCATTCCACTTTGTAAACTGGATGGCGAACTGGTGGCAATGGGAGATTGGTGCTTCAACGAGCAGTTTGCATCCTGGTTATCGCAAAACCACCTCAGCTTAAAATGGTGTCCGAAGCACCCGCTACTGCAGTTCATTCTTAAACAGCAGCACCCGGTGATCCATTGATGGTTGACCCTGCCGGTGCGGTACGTTAGTGTCGCTTCGCGAACCCGGATAACTCATCAGGGATCCGGAGTTTGCGGTGTAGCTGGCGAAACAGTTTGGTCGATCGTTCGAAAAAGCATAGCTGTAGCTATGGTTTGAGGAGGATCGGCCGAAATGTGAAGTCAGATGCAGTGCAAAACCGGATAGGACGAACTGTAACTTCCAGAAATTGCTAAAATGGCACATATATTATTGGGTTTAATAAACCATATTGTCATTAGTGTCGTCCGTCTTGATGAATTATTTGGGTCAAACCCCGGAACAATAGATTATGAGCAAAAAAACCGAGCCTGCTCCCAACTTTGAAGAAACGCTGGCTGAACTTGAAAAATTGGTTGTAAACCTCGAAAAGGGTGATTTGTCACTGGACGAATCCCTGTCCGGTTTCAAACACGGTATCGAGCTGACCCGTCAATGCCAGACAGCACTGGACAATGCGCAGCAGACCGTCGAAATTCTGACCAATACCCAGGACGAAGATACGCTGAGGCCATTTGACCCGGATGCCTGAAACCGCTGCCACCATCAGGGCATGGCAGACCAGGTTTGAAAAAAATCTACCCGGATATCTGCCTGAGCCTTCACGAACACCGCCGTCGTTGCAGAAGGCGATGCACTATTCCGCTATGGCGGGTGGTAAACGAATCCGGCCATTGTTTGTTTATGCAGCAGGCCGGGCACTGAATCTGGATGAAAACAGTCTCGATGGTATTGCCGCCGCAATTGAGCTGATCCATACCTACTCCCTGATCCATGACGACTTACCCAGCATGGACGACGATGACCTCAGACGCGGACAGCCAAGTTGTCATCGCGAGTTTGACGAGGCCACTGCCATATTGGCAGGCGATGCTTTACAGGCACTGGCATTCGAGATCTTGGCAGCCGACCCGACTTTGAGTAGCAGCCCTCAACAACAGGTCGCTATTATTCTGGGGCTGGCCAGGGCCTGTGGAGCCAGTGGTATGGCCGGCGGCCAGGTACTTGATCTCGACAGCCTTGGCAAACAAATTTCTCAAGCCGAACTGGAGAAGATTCACGCATTCAAAACCGGTGCATTAATCCAGATCAGTACCGCAGCACCGGCGTTACTTAGCTTGGCGCCAAGCTCGCAAATCGGTGCCCTGTCCAGTTACGGCCAGTTGATAGGCCTGGCTTTCCAGGTTTTTGATGATCTGCTTGATGTGACCGGCAGTTCCGATGTCACCGGAAAACCGAGCCGGGCCGATGCGGCCAGGTTAAAACCCGCTTTCCCCGCCGTTATTGGTGTGGAGAAATCACTTGAGAGAGCACATGAACTGCGGGATAGTGCACTGATGGAATTAGCCCATCTTCCGGGAAATACCGACACGCTTGAGTGGCTGGCTGCTTACGCAGTCGATCGCGACCGGTAGAATACGTATATGAACGTTGAGAAATACCCACTGCTTGACCAAATCATCAAACCGGCAGATTTGCGTAAACTGGATCAGGACAAGTTACCGCAGGTGGCTGATGAATTGCGTGAGTATTTACTGCAGGCCATCTCAAAAAGTGGCGGGCATTTCAGTGCAGGCCTGGGTTGTGTTGAACTTACGGTAGCCCTGCATTACCTTTTTGACACACCCCATGACCGTATCATCTGGGACGTAGGGCACCAGGCCTACCCCCATAAAATACTGACCGGCCGACGTGAGCGCATAGGCACCATCAAGAAAACCGGTGGCCTGGCACCATTCCCAAAGCGCGCGGAAAGTGAATACGATACCTTTGGTGTAGGTCACTCTTCCACTTCGATTGGCGCTGGCCTCGGTATGGCATTGGCCTCGATACACAAAAACGTGGACCGGCGGATCGTATCCGTCATTGGTGATGGCGCGATGACCGCAGGCATGGCATTTGAGGCCCTTAATCACGGCGGATCACTTGACCCGAACATGCTGGTTATACTGAATGAAAACCAGATGTCAATATCACCCAATGTCGGTGCAATGACCAAGGTTCTGGCGCGCATGATGAGTGGGCCAACCGTGACCCATTTGCGCGAACGCGGTAAACAGATGATGCACAAGGATTCCCGGGTGTGGCGCTTTATGAGCCGCTGGGAAGAACACGTCAAAGGCATGATTGTGCCAAGTACATTATTTGAGGAGTTCGGCTTTAATTATCTCGGTCCGATTGACGGGCATGACCTACCAGTGCTGTTGCGCACACTTCAAACCATACAAACCGTGGATGGGCCCAACCTGCTGCACATCATTACCTCCAAAGGCAAGGGGTATGAACCGGCGGAGAAGGATCCGGTTAAATATCATGCCGTTGCACCATTTGATCCTCAAACGGGTATTGTCCCGGTCACACCGGCAGTTAAGCCGACACCAACCTACACGCAGGTCTTTGGTCAGTGGCTATGTGACATGGCAGAACAGGATGAAAGCCTGCTCGCCATAACACCGGCGATGCGCGAGGGTTCCGGCATGGTTGAATTTGAGCAGCGCTTTCCCAAACGCTATTTTGACGTTAGCATCGCGGAACAGCATGCCGTAACACTGGCGGCCGGCATGGCCTGCGAGGGCACCCACCCGGTAGTGGCCATCTACAGCACTTTTCTGCAAAGAGCCTATGACCAGCTGATCCACGATGTTGCAATTCAGAATCTTCCTGTGCTATTTGCGATTGACCGGGCAGGTCTGGTCGGGTCGGACGGGCCAACCCATGCAGGCAGTTTTGACCTGAGCTTCCTGCGCTGTATTCCAAATATGATCATCATGGCACCATCCGATGAGAATGAGTGCCGGCAAATGCTTTATACCGGCTTCAGGTACCAGGGGCCGGTAGCCGTCCGCTATCCACGTGGAAGCGGGCCCGGCAAGCCTGTTGAGGAGAGCATGCAGGAGCTACCCATTGGCAAAGCCGAGGTGGTAAAACGTGGTAAGGATGTCGCCATACTGGCGTTTGGTAGTCCGCTCCAGGCCTGTAGCGAAGTCGCTTCCCGTATCGGTGCGAGCCTTGTGAACATGCGCTTTGTCAAGCCGCTTGATACTGAAGTCATCATGGAGATGGCCCATGGCCACAACCTGTTGGTCACCGTAGAGGAAAATGCCGTTATGGGCGGGGCAGGCAGTGCTGTGAATGAATTTCTCGCGGCAACCGGGGGTAGTTTTAATATCCTGAATATTGGAATACCGGACCAATATATCGAACATGGTTCGCGAAAGGACTGCCTGGCCATGGCCGGCCTGGATGCAAATGGAATACTCGAACAGGTGAACAAACGGTTTGAGCTCATGAATATCAGCCGTTCCGCCTACGGCAGCGATCTTTAACTGGTTCTTGTAATGGCTCGGATCTGACGGTCCTGCCACCCGGACAGCATCAATAGAGCCAGGACTGCCCCGTTCAGCGCCCAAAGCATATCTGATTGCGTATCCCAAACGTAACCCTGTGTTCCCAGGAATGCATCTGCTGCCTCTGCGCTGAGTAAGGCTGCCCACCACTCTATCAATTCATAAAACGCACTCAATGCCAGCACAATGCAAAGCAACAGGAAGGTCAACCAACCCCTGAGCGCAACGACCTTGTTCCGGATCATGATTTCACGGGCAATCATCACCGGGACAAAACCCTGCGCAAGGTGACCCAGCTTGTCATAGTTGTTTCGCTCGCCACCAGCCAGGTCGCGCAGCCAGTCACCGAGCGGTACTTCGGCGTAAGTGTAATGACCACCCACCATTAAGATGACGGCGTGTATCAAAATCAGAAAATAGACCAGCCCTGTTAATGGAAAACGTTGACGGGTCATCAACAATACACCCAATCCAAGAAGTGCCGGAATGACTTCCATCCACCAGGTCAGCCGATCGGCTGGCTCAATAGCAGACCAGGCCAGTACCAACAGAAAAACCGTAATCCAAATCAGAGCTTTTAAATTCAAGATACCCCCTCACGGCCAGGGGCCATGGTAAAACGAAACAGAACCCGTTTTCGAAGTATACGCGACAACCCAGGCGACAGATTCTTTACAGGGTAGCACCTATTCTGACGGACAGCACATCACAAGAAGCACCGTGCAGTACTGAGTTTGCCGTTGAACCCAGTAATAGCTGAAGGCCTTTCTGACCATGTGTACCGATAACGATCAACTGGCTTTCATTGTCTTTAGCGAAACGATGGATTTCGTGAGCGGGTGACCCATGAAGGATATGCAAGTGGTCTGACGGCAGCTTGAAACTTTCACCCAGTACGGTCAGTTTCTCTTTCAGTTCCTCGCCAAGTTGTGCTTCAAGATCGCCAAGACCACTGAACGCGGCACTCTGCGGAACAATGCCGACATACACATTGTCCATGGGCTCCTGGACATATACGACATGAATATCGGCATTCGGGCCTGCGATTAGCTCGGCCTTTTGCACCACCAGCTCTGATTCGGAGCTCAGATCAACCGCAACAAGGATTCTTTGATAGGTAGCCATATCATTCTCCGGCAACAACAACTCTATGATAATAAACTGCTCTAACGCACATGTTGATCGAAATCAAATAAGTCTGTTTAGTCTTCTATTTTCCCCAGCCCCCGAGCTGTTTGCAGATAGGTTGCAAAACTCCCCAACCAATGACCCCCTTCGTAATGTTCACCCGTTACTGAAGCCAGGCCTGAAGTTTTATGAAGGGCGGCACTTTCGAGTAGTGAATTTCTACGCGGGTCGCTTTCCGGTAATCCAAAAGCCATGCCCTGCAGCATCCATGCACGGCTGATATTCAAACCGTCGAGATGGGCCAGTTTGCCGTCCGTCGGATCAGTGACCACCGCCAACGGCAACCAGTCAGCACCTCCACTAACGGGTATTGACGGCATAAAATCTGTCAGCCAGCGGGCATATTCTTCCATATCCATGATGCGCCGCATCAAGTCAGCTTCGGCCAGGCAGGGTGACAGGAAATCCTGTCCACCCGGTTCGTAAGCCAATGGGCAATTGCGATCGTCCAAATAAAAATCTCTTGACCTGCCCGCCACCAGGTTGAAAAAATCGGTGCGGCCACTGGCACGCGCCCAATCCAGAAACAGCCCGAATGCGAAGGCCGTTTGAGCGTGTTCGCCTACCCGGATCGGGTATGACAGCTTTGCGAGCCAGGTTTCCATATTGCTGACCAAAGCGGCTTCGAGCGGCACCAGGATCTCCAACCAGGGTTGGGCTCTTGGATCGTCCCACTCGCGTAATTCTGCGGTTAACTGCAAGTACCATGCAACACCATAGGGCCTCTCGAATGACGCTCTTTGTGGATGTCTGACATAAGTGACTTCAGTTGCAATTTTTTCAGCCTTAAAGCTTTCATTCAAAGCTGATTCAGCGGGGCCGGCAAATTCCGCATCCGGGTAGAGACGCAGCAAGCGTGTCAGTAACCAGTGCCCATGGACGGACGAGTGCCAGTCAAAACACCCATAGAATACCGGTGTCAACTCTCGCGGCGGAGCAACATCCTGATCACTACTCATCACGTGCGAGATCTTGTTAGGGTATTGCTGATGCACACAATCCAGCGCCAGACCCGCAAACCGGCTGACGGCCGGTTCGGTCGTTTCTTCAGCTTTGGCCTGGAAACCCAGTGCAAAAAGAACCAACAATCCCAAAAGCAACCAGCGTTTCATTACGGACTCCATTGAATAATAATTAAGTAATAACACTTGAAGCAGTCAACTTCTGCCTGAGAAAAAAGAAAAACAGGGCGCCTGCCGGCGAGATACGAGTTCATGAATAGATCAGAGGTTCCTCAGCTTAAGATAAATGGATCCGGCAATAACTCCGCAATCGACCAACTGCGATAATCGGTTTCACTGCGACAGGAAACAACCATGGCGTCATCTGCCAGTAACTCACTCATCACCTGCCGGCAGGCGCCACACGGAGCAAGTGATTCAAAACCGGTCGCATAAATTAGCAGCGTGTGAGCGGCACCGGGTCTCATGCCTGCCGCAATGGCTGCAGCAAGCGCGTTGCGCTCCGCGCATTGAGTCAGACCGAAAGACGAATTCTCAACATTGCAGCCGGAATAGACATTGCCATCATCATCAACAACACAGGCCCCGACCTTCGCGCCACTGTAGGGTGAATAGGCATTATCACTGGCTAAACGTGCCTGGGCATACAGTTTCGCAACCGCCTTCTCAACGTTACTCACGCATCAGACCCTGTTTCAAGCACCGCATCCAGCACCACTTCAATAACAGCGCCAAATGCATTCTGCCGTGTTTCATGAGATGCCTGTTCACCTGTGGGAATAACATCGCTCACCGATAGAATCGTCAGTGCGCGCCTACCATGTTGATGTGCCAGTGCATACAATGCGGCGGATTCCATATCCAGGGCAAGAATACCCATTTTTTGCACTTTTTCGATAAATGTTTCATCGGGGTGATAAAACCAGTCCGAAGAAAACACATTGCCGGTTCTGATCTTAAGGCCTTTGTGAACTGCCTCTTCATACACCCGGCGTAACAGTTCAAAGTCAGCACTGGCCGAAAAATCCCAGTCACCGAACCTTTCCCGGTTCATCGCAGAGTCAGTACTTGCAGCGCTCGCCAGAACCAGGTCACCCAGTTGCATGTCAGCAAACAAAGCACCGCAGGTACCCACGCGAATGATCTGACTCACACCATAATAATCAAACAGTTCATGCGCATATATACTGATCGACGGCATACCCATACCCGAACCCATGATCGAAACAGGTTTTCCCTTGAATGTCCCGGTAAATCCAAGCATATTGCGTACACTTGTAACCAGTTCGACGTCATCAAGGTAATTTTCAGCCAGGGCCTTCGCCCGTAAAGGGTCGCCCGGCATCAGCACTGTTTCCGCAATCTGTCCTTTTGATGCGCCAATATGTGGTGTTCCGATCATCACTTGGTCCTTATTCAATTTCTGTTTTGACGGTAACTGATCTGCTCATGAAAAATGTTCATAAACGGCGGGTAAGGCATCCTTTGAACGGCCTAAGACGATAGCCTCTAAAAGCGTTTCAGCTGCCGTCTGCCAATCTGTTTCATTCGCCGCATGAATGACAACCAATGGCTCACCCTCGTTAACATTATCACCCACCAGGCAAAAATCAGATAATCCAACGCGGTGATCGATAATGTCATCAATACGTTTATGACCACCACCGAGGCTAACGATACTAAGACCAATCGCCCGGGTGTCCATGTATTCAACACAGCCATCGGCCGTGGCTGGCAATGCACGCACCACGGGGGCCATGGTCAGGTATTTTTCCGGTTGATCTATTAGATCAGCCGGTCCACCCTGCATACTCACCATACACGCAAAGGTCTCTGCGGCCATTCCCGTTTCAAGTGCGCCGTTGAGCATTAATCGTGCTTTTTTCTTACCCTTCGCCAGGCCACCCAGCAATAACATCTCGGTGCCCAATGACAAAATGACTTGTTCCAGTCGTGGCTGACGATAACCACCCCTGAGAAACTCGATGGTTTCCATCATTTCCAGCGCATTGCCTGCACTACGCGCCAGGGGTTGATTCATGTCGGTTATCAATGCACGACAGGGTAAACCGGCCAGCCCGGCAACTTCAATCAGGTTTGCCGCCAAATCCCTGGCCTGGTTACGTTCACGCATAAACGCGCCATTACCGGTTTTTATATCCAGCACCAGGCCATCAAGCCCTTCTGCCAGTTTCTTGGAAAGAATGGACGCCACGATCAACGGTATTGAATCGACCGTGGCAGTGACATCACGGACCGCGTACATCCGCCCGTCTGCCGGCGCCAGGTCACCACTTTGAGCGGTCATGGCCAAACCTGCTTTGTGCACAGTTTGATTGAATGTGTGTTCTGAGGGGTGGACATCAAAGCCGGGGATACTCTCCAACTTGTCCACGGTACCGCCGGTGTGGCCAAGACCACGACCGCTAATCATCGGAATATAGGCTCCACAAGCTGCCAGCACCGGGGCCAGGATGAGACTCACCAGATCACCGACACCGCCGGTGGAATGCTTGTCGAGAACCGGACCATCAAGATCGGGCCATTCCATTCGATGGCCGGTATCGCGCATGGCCAAAGTGAGCTCCAATTGTTCCGCCATGCTCATACCCTGGAAACACACGGCCATCGCGAAAGCACCTATCTGGGCGTCATTGACCTGTCCGCCCGCGATACCCTGTACAAAGTCACTTATTTCGCCAGCGGTCAATTCCCGACCGTCCCGCTTGGCTTTTATGAATTCTGTGGGCAGTAACATACATTCATAATAGCAGCGAATATCTTTGAATGGTTGAAAGTAGAGTTTTTGTAATAGGGACGGTGGCAGGCTATACGCCTGCCCCGACCCTTACCCGCATTTGGAGTACCCGCACGACAGACAGGTCGCGCAATTATCCATAACCACCACGGCCTTGGTATTACACTTATTGCACAGGGTGGCTGAGGCGGGGTAACCGGCTTCCTCTCCGGGTGAAGCAACCGTTGATTTTATTTCCAGGGCACTCTCGGCTTCTGCACGCTTCTGATCCAGAATCAGTTGTTGCTGCTCAGATAGTTCTTCCTTTTGCATTAAACCGATTTTTTGCATGTGATGCGCTATCACATCGCCAATCTCGGCAATGATCGAAGGCATGAACCTGCCACCGGGCTTGAAGTAACCACCCTTCGGGTCGAATACCGCCTGTAATTCTTCGGCCAGGAAAGTGACATCACCACCTTTGCGAAAAACAGCGGACATCAAGCGGGTCAATGCCACGATCCACTGGAAGTGATCCATGTTCTTGGAGTTGATGAAAATCTCGAAAGGCCTGCGCTGCTCATGCACAGTTCCCTGGTTGAGTATGATATCGTTAATGGTCACGTACATCGCGTGATCGTCAAGAGGTGTCTTAATTTTATAGGTTGAACCTTCGAGCGACTCCATACCTTCGGGACGCATGATTTTTTCAGTCATGCGAATGACCTTGGCTGAGTTGCGTGCTTCCTTTTCATCCGCTGCACGCATCAAGGCGGCCAACTCTTCTTCCGGTTTAACTACTTCATAACCGGCAATGTGTTTATTAATCTTGATCGTCATTTATTCAATATTCCAACTAAAATTTTCCGTAATAACCCTCTTTTAAAGCATCAAAAAGATTGGCGGCGGTATGTACCTCACCATCATATTCAATTTCTTCATTACCCTTTACTTCAACCACCTCTCCATCTTCAAGGACAAAACGATAGGTTGTATTTTCAAGGTCATCCTCTTTTACCAGAACACCCTGGAAAGCCTCCGGGTTGAACCGGAAAGTGGTACACCCTTTGAGGCCTTTGCTATGAGCGTAGGTATAGATATTTTTAAATTTTTCGTAGGCGTAATCGGTCGGCACATTAGCGGTCTTGGAAATAGATGAATCGATCCACTTCTGTGCTGCTGCCTGTATATCAACATGCTCGGCGGGCGAGACGTCTTCAGAGGTAATGAATTGCTCCGGCAACTTTGTCTTTTCATCATCAGAACCCGGCATCGCACTCGCATTCACCAGTTCACGATAAGCCAGCAGCTCATAACTGAAGACCTCCACTTTTTCTTTGCTCTTTTTACCTTCGCGGATGATGTTACGACTGTAATGATGGGCAAAGCTGGGTTCGATTCCGTTTGAAGCGTTGTTTGCGAGTGACAGCGAAATCGTACCGGTTGGCGCAATGGAGGTATGGTGCGTGAAACGACCGCCCTCCTCTGCCAGTGCGTCGATTAATCCGGGCTCAAGCTCAGCAACCTGTTGCATATACCGACTGTATTTTGCATGCAGTACCGAACCGCTGACCGAATCTCCTAACTGGTAACCATCGTCTGCCATTTCCGGTCGTTTACGCAACATCGCCGCGTCAACCATGAATGCCTCACTCATTATCGGGGCGGGACCTTTTTCCCTGGCCAGTTCCAGTGACTCCTGCCACCCGGCAAGGGCCATTTCACGGGCAAACCTGTCGGTGAACTCAAGTGACTCCTGGGAGCCGTACTTCATACCCAACAATACCAGGGTGGACCCCAGGCCCAGGAATCCCATGCCATGACGGCGCTTACGTTCAATTTCATCACGTTGCTTACCAAGCGGCAGGCCATTGATTTCAACAACATTGTCCAGCATGCGGGTAAAAACCTTGACGACCTTGCGATACTCTTGCCAGTTGAACTCTGCGTTATCCATAAAGGGATGTTCAACAAAACGTGTCAGGTTGATCGAACCAAGCAGGCAGGCACCATAGGGCGGTAAGGGTTGTTCGCCGCAAGGATTGGTTGCACGGATATTCTCGCAAAACCAGTTGTTATTCATTTCATTGATGCGGTCGATCATGATAAAGCCAGGCTCGGCAAAGTCATAGGTTGATGACATGATCATGTCCCACAAGCGGCGCGCCGGTATGGTTCTATAGACCTTGCATGCAACCAGGCCATCTTCGCGTTTCACATAGTCATCAAGCAGTGGCCATTCACGCCACAGCACCTGTGCCGGGTCATCGATATCCAGTTCGGTGGCTTCCTGTTGTGTGATGGGGAACGCCAATGCCCAATTCGAATCAGAATCAACAGCACGCATAAACTCATCGGTAATCAGCAGGGAGCAATTGAACTGACGTAAACGTCCATCCTCACGCTTGGCCCTGATGAACTCCATTGCATCGGGGTGTCCGATATCAAAAGTTGCCATCTGGGCACCTCTTCTGCCACCGGCAGAAGAAACGGTGAAGCACATCTTGTCATAGATATCCATGAAGCTCAGTGGCCCGGACGTATAAGCCCCGGCACCGGATACATAAGCCCCTTTGGGGCGCAAGGTTGAGAATTCGTAACCGATTCCGCAACCCGCTTTGAGCGTCAACCCCGCTTCATGCACTTTGTCCAGAATACCATTCATGGAATCCTTGATGGTTCCCGAAACCGTGCAATTAATCGTAGAGGTTGCAGGTTTGTGATCGCGCGCTCCTGCATTGGATGTAATCCTGCCGGCGGGTATCGCACCACGACGCAATGCCCATAAAAATGACTTATACCAATGCTCACGTAGTTCCCTGGTTTTTTCAACATCGGAAATAGCGAGGGCGACCCTTTTATATGTTTCGTCGATACTGCTATCAATGCTCTCGCCAATCTTTGACTTCAGCCGATATTTCTTATCCCATATGTCAAGAGATGCTTTCTGGAAAGGAACTGCTTGAATATCAGTACCTATGGCCTCAACCCGCACGCTGCTCATGAATTATCCCACTTAATTACTTGGTTTTATTTGATTATAGACACAAGCTATTGTGCCGTCCCCTCTTGAACAACACAAGATGTTGTGCTTGAGATGAGGAACAATACCGACGATCGCAGGTACTGTCAAATCCGCTTCTGCTTTGGGTTGTTTCGGTTATAAATTATAATTATTATTTCAAATTCATGAAGTTAAAAAATTTGCGACGTTTTTTACGCGCATGGCGTCCTGTAAGGGAGTCATGAAAACCCTGCTAACAAAGGCTTTCGTTTCGTCGCAAAATTTTAAAATACTGGAGATTCGACTATGAAACACTATTTAAGACCCGTTTTTACCCTTTTTGTGTTTGTGCTTCTTACCGCCACTTCCGTGCAGGCGGCAGCCGGGGAAAAGATGGTCATTGCGCTTAAAACCGATGATTTCGAATTGGCTGAAACCGACATCAGCGAACTGGCCGTCGGTGAAGCTCAAACCATTGAAACAGAGAGCGGCACGGTCATTGATATTCTACGCACCGCCGATGGTGCAGACATTTATGTCGACGGCGAGTTACTCGAAATGAATTTCGACGATGAAAGCTTACACGAAGAACACGTGATGGAAGAACACGTGGAAATCGTATGTGATGATGATGAAGAGTGCAGCAAACATGTGATTGTGCTTGGGGATGATGACAGCCACAACTCAGAGTGGGTTACGGCGGATGGTGAGAATGTCTTTATCCACAAGGAAGTTGAGATTTCATGTACTGATGACGAAGACGGAACGGCTTGCAGTGAGCGGATGATCTGGGTTTCTGATGATGAAGACGTTGATCTTGAAGAGCTTCACGAATCGCATCAAAGCGGTGAAGGGCACAAGGTTATCGTCATTAAAAAAGAAATTGTCATCGAAGATTGAATCCATAAATTAGCGCTATACTGAAGGCCCTGCCCGGTTTTTCCCGGCAGGGCCTTTTTTTGAGACTCTTTTATATGTTTCACATCATTCTTTACCAACCCGAAATTCCGCCCAATACCGGTAACATCATCCGTTTGTGCGCAAATACCGGCGCCAGGCTCCACCTTGTGGGACCGCTCGGGTTTCAACTGGATAACTCCCGTGTCAGACGGGCGGGACTCGACTATGCAGAAATGGCCAGTGTTCAGCAATATATGAACTGGAGCGCGTTCAAAACCGGGCACCCTGATATGCGTATCTGGGCATTCAGCACGCGCGGGAAAAAACCTTACGACCAGGCTGACTTCAAGACAGGTGATGGTTTGTTATTCGGCCCGGAAACCCGGGGCTTACCTGAGCCTGTGCTGGCTGAAACTGGTTCTGGGTATTGTCTGCACCTGCCCATGGCAGATGCTTCCCGTAGCCTCAACCTGTCAAACACAGTGGCCGTCGGCCTGTATGAAGCCTGGCGGCAATCCGGGTTCGAAATGGGAGATTAATAAACTGACTGGTGAATAATGCGGGCTTAGTCCCCATATTTCACCAGTAGCCAGGGCCGGGAAACTGGTGAAATATGGAGACTTAATCGCCGTATTCTGCTTTCTGCTCTCTTGCCATTAAACTGGCTACGCCTTGGGCCGGATTCCAGTCATGATGAATGATGCCGTTAACCTGCTCTGTGATGGGCATATTAACCTTATGTTGAATGGCCAGACGCTGAACTTCCGCCGCGCTGTTAACGCCTTCAACCACCTGGCCAATTTCATCCAGCGCCTGCTCAAGCTTTTTGCCTTTTCCGAGCTTCAGACCGAGTCGACGATTACGTGACAGGTCGCCGGTACAGGTTAAAATCAAATCACCCGCGCCTGCCAGGCCCATCAAAGTTTCCGGTTTCGCGTTTAATGCGGCACCGAGACGCATCATCTCAGCCAGGCCACGTGTAATAAGTGCAGCACGGGCATTGTCACCCAATTCCATACCGTCACAGATACCGGTTGCCACCGCCATGACGTTCTTGACCGCGCCGCCAAGCTCCGCACCAATCATATCGTCACTGGTATAGGCCCGGAAACGTCCCCCATGTAAGGCAGCCGCCATGATCCCCGTAAAATCACTGTCGGGGCCCGCTACCGTAACGGCGGTCGGCAGGTTCATCGCCACCTCTTTTGCAAAAGATGGACCAGTAACAATGGCCAGCGGTGTGCTTTCAGGTAGCAGCTCCATTGCAACCTGGTGCAATAGACGACCACTCCCCGGCTCAAAGCCCTTACAAGCCCAAGCGACGCCCTGCCCTGGCACAAGCACTTTGCGTATGGTCTTCATGACCGAAGCAAAGGCATGACTCGGCGTGACCACCAATACGTGTTCCGCGGCTTTCACGGCAGCAAGAATATCGTTCTCGACGACAATGGATTCCGGAATATCAATACCTGGCAAATACTGTTGATTGGAACGGCTTGCCCGGATTTTTTCCAAATTTCCGGTGTCACGATCCCACAGGATACTGTGGGAACCGCTACGATCCAGCTGCAAGGCCAGGGCGGTTCCCCAGGAACCGGCCCCCAGCACTGCAATTTTTGGATCTTTCATCAATTCAGGCGTTGCCCTGAACTTCCAGGTTCTCGGCAGTGCTTGTCTGTGCCTGTGCATCCTGCATACGCTGTGCATAGATCTGATCAAAATTGATCGGCTGCAATACCAGTGGAGGAAAACCACCTTCCGCAACCAGGTCGGTAATCATCCGGCGTGCGTAGGGAAACAGGGTGTGGGGACAAAGCGTGTTCAACGCGGCATGCTTGCCCTGTTCAGGCAGACCAGTGATGCCAAAAATACCTGCCTGCTGAACTTCAGCGAGGTAAGCTGTTTTCTCTCCAAGAGTGGCCGTTACAGTAACAGTCAAAATGACTTCATGAACACCTTCCGCCAGGTCTTCGACCTTCTGTGCAAGGTTTAACTTGATGTCGACCTGTCCATCTTCCTGGAAAATCTGTGGAGCATTAGGGAGCTCGAAAGACACATCTTTGATGTATAACTTCTGGAGCTGGAATTGTGCCTGCGGCTGTTGTTCAGCACCGGCTTCCTGATTCTGTTCTTCTGCCATGGTAATTTCTCTTTGCTTATGAATAGTTAGTGCCACTCACCTGGCGGTGAAGTGACAGGGAAAATTATCTCATTACGCCACCTGTATGACCAGACAGCTTTTTCAATCTCGTGCGAGTGGATACTGATCCGCCACCCACTGTGTTGTCCCGCCTTTGAGCACGGCCACATCAGTTGCACCCAATTTAACCAGTTTTGCTGCCGCCGTATGGGCGGTCTGGCCATTCTTGCATACTACCAATACCGGGCTGGATTGTACTTTGGCAATTTCCGGATCGGCTTCGCTGAAACGGGACAACGCTATATGCTTCGCTCCGGCCAGGTGCCCTTTTGAGAAATCTGCAGCGGATGATATATCAACGATCGAGGTGTTTCCCTGGTTGATTTTTTGTACGGCCAGCTGCGGTGTCAACTCTGTATAGCCCCTGGTATACCGGCTGATTTCCGTCCAGATAAGCAACAAAACAACAGCGGCAAAACCAGCCACCAGCATGCCATGGTTACCTGCAAATTCAATCAATTGCCCCACTGTTTGGTCTCCTGTTGATCATCCGGTGGTATAAATCGGAAGTCCGGCTTTTAATAAAACTCAACCCGCAAGACACAATGCACCATGTAATTTTCTTGTGCAATACGGTCTAATCGACCGCATTTAACCTGCGATCGGTCTTATGTTATGAAATAATACACCCACAACAGTACCGGTTTTTGAGTCACGCTTTCGCAGCGGCTATTAACTTCACCGCGCGCCTGAGTCATGTTGTGGCTAAGGTGTTAATTTGCAAGAGTCATCCGTAAAATTTTACCCGGACATCTTAAAATGTTGTCCCCACGACAGCGTGAGTGACTTACCGGAACGTTACTTTCGATGCAAACGACCTAATAACATGGAAGCTCAATGAGAGACACAGAAATACCAACAACCGCAAACACCAACCCGACTGGACCGCTGGTGTTGATGATCCTGGATGGCTGGGGCCACCGCGAAGACGCCGCAGACAACGCGATCAGTCAGGCATCTACCCCCTGCTGGGACAAAGTACAACAACTGGGCGTGGGCACAACCATTCAAACCTCGGGTGAATACGTTGGTTTGCCGGCCGGCCAGATGGGTAACTCTGAAGTCGGGCACATGAATATCGGGGCCGGGCGCGTTGTCTTCCAGAATTTGACCCTTATCAGTAACGCCATAGAAGAAGGCAGCTTTTCAAGTAACCCGGCACTTTTAAAAGCTATCGCTGCAAGCCGCGACATGGGTTCGACACTACACATTATGGGTTTATTGTCACCTGGTGGAGTGCACAGTCACGAGGATCATTTTTTTGCGATGGTACAAATGGCGGCGGCGCAAGGCGCTCCTGAAATAAGGGTGCATGCTTTCCTTGACGGCCGCGACACACCTCCCCGCAGTGCCGAACCCTCGATCCACAAGATGCAGAGATGCCTGGATGACCTCGATAATGCGGACTTTGGCAGCCTGTGCGGTCGTTATTACGCGATGGATCGGGACAAACGCTGGGACAGGGTTGAAAAAGCCTGGAAAACCCTGGTCGATGGCGAGGGAATGTTCCATTGTGATGACGCAGATGCGGCGCTCAAGGCTGCTTACAAGCGGGATGAAAACGATGAATTCGTCAGCCCGACTGTCATCGGTTCCTTCTCAGGCATCAAGGATGGTGATGCTGTCATTTTTGTCAATTTCAGGGCCGACCGGGCAAGGGAAATCAGCCAGGCCTTAATTGAGCCGGGTTTTTCCGGTTTCGAACGGCGGGCGCCAAAGCTTTCATCCTATGTCTGCATGACCCAATACCTGGACGATTTGCCCGCCGATGTCGCCTACCCTCCTGAACAACTCTCCGGCCTGTTAGGGCAGGTACTCTCCGAGCACGGCTTATCTCAGCTTCGGATTGCTGAGACTGAAAAGTATGCTCATGTGACTTTCTTCTTCAACGGCGGTGAAGAGGAACCCTTTGCCGGAGAGCAGCGATTACTGGTGCCTTCACCTGATGTGGCCACCTATGATCTCCAGCCTGAAATGAGTATTGAAGAACTATCGGCCAATTTGGACAAGGCCATTCGCAGCGGCACATTTGATGTCATTATCTGTAACGTGGCTAACCCGGATATGGTCGGTCACACCGGCAGCATGACGGCCGCCATCACTGCGGTTGAAGCAGTAGACAAGTGCCTTGGAGCCGTGCTGGAAGCAGTTCAGTCGATGCATGGAGAACTACTTGTAACCGCCGACCACGGCAATATTGAACAAATGAAAGACCACCAGTCCGGCCAGAGTCATACCGCACACACAACCAATCCCGTTCCGCTGGTCTATTATGGCCGCAAGGCGGAGACACACGAGGGCGGCGCACTCAGGGACATTGCGCCGACGATGTTATATCTGCTGGGATTGCCACAACCCCCTGAGATGACAGGACGTCCATTGCTGGAATTGGCCGACAGGTCATCCGCGAAGGCCTAAGTAGCCAGTGCTTCAAAGGCAACTCATATCACTTGGCATGGCAGCCTGGTTTTTACTGGGCACGATGGCATGCCTGGCTGATGAAACCCTGACCAAAGCAGAGGCTGAATCCCGGCTCAAACAGTTAAAGACAGAGATCAGCTCATTACAGAAAGAACTGGAACGAACCCGCACAACACTTTCCAGGGAGCAGAAGGCGCTCAAGACTGCTGACCTTGAAATTCAATCAAGTGCATTGAAACTTCGGCAACTGGCATCAACCCGGCAGGAACATGAAGACGAACTGTCTGTCCTGCACACTGAGCGGAAGAGTTACCTGGCCAGCCTGGAAAAGCGCAGGGATATACTCGCAGCGCAGATCATGGCGGCATACCGGCTTGGAAGGGAATCAAGGCTAAAACTGGTACTCAACCAGGACAGCCCTGCACTCCTGTCAAGAACGCTGGCCTATTACGACTACTTCAGCCGCTCACAATCAGCTCAAATCAACGAATTGAGACAGGTACTGAAAACACTGGACCAGATGCAGGCAAAAATAAATGTGGAACTGTCTGCGATCGATGTCGTCCAACAGGACCAACAGGCCATACTGGATGAAATGACTGTCCAACGTAACCAGCGCAAGGCGGTTGTCGAAAGTTTATCCAACCGGATCGGTACAGAAAAAACGCGACTTGCGGACCTGCAGCGTGACCGGCAAGACCTTGAGGAACTGCTGGAAAAACTCTCAAATGTCCTGGCGGATATACCGTCAGACCTCGGCCAGCGACATGGACTGGATAAACTGAAAGGAAAAATGCTGATTCCGGTAAAAGGCCGTGTAAAGTACGCTTACGGTCAACCAAGAACAGCAGGGTTACACTGGCAGGGCTGGTTAATCAGTGCCAATATTGGAAGTGAAGTCAAGGCCATCGCACGTGGGCGAGTGGCATATTCAGACTGGCTCAGGGGTTATGGTCTGCTAATGATCATAGATCATGGTGATGGATTCATGAGTCTGTATGCCAATAATGAAAGCCTGTTGCGTGAGGTTGGCGACTGGGTGGAAACGGGCAGCAATATCAGTACGGTCGGTACCAGTCCTCTCAACGGGAATGGACTATATTTTGAAATCAGGAAAGACGGTAAGGCTATGGACCCTGCCGTTTGGTTAAAACGCTAGAGAATTTCTGAGAAGGGCGCAAATTATTAATATGTTACAAATCGGCAGAAGAATTTTCATGGCTCTGTTACTGACACCCGCAGTGGTGGCGGCAACCGAGACGGAGTCCGCACCATCCGACAGCCAGCTTTCACTCGATGATTTACGCACATTTACGGATGTATTCAACCTGGTTCGCAACAATTTTGTAGAAGAGTTGGACGACCAGGCACTCATGAGTGCGGCCATTCGAGGCATGCTCTCGGAATTGGATCCCCATTCGTCCTATATGGAAGCAAGTGAGTTCCGCCAGCTTGATAATAGCTCCCGGGGCCGCTACAGCGGTATCGGTGTGGAAATCGTCATTCAGAACAGCCAGGTCAAGGTGGCTTTTGTCATGGACGGGGGGGCAGCGGACAAGGCGGGAATCGTTACAGGCGACATTATCACATCAATTGGCCAGACAGCTTTACGCGGACAGAACCTGCGACTGGCGGTCGATAACTTACGTGGCAAAGTCGGCACCACTGTGGAAGTCACCGTCAAGCATGAAAACGGAGAGGTCTCCACGCTCGAACTGGTGCGCGACTTCGTTGAAGTTGACAGTGTATTCAGCAGACCCGTGGATGAGGATTACGGGTATTTTCAGATCACCCATTTTACCCGCAAAAGTGCCGATGAACTGCTTGAGCAGATCGAATATATGCAGGAAAACCATGAGGGACCATTGAAAGGTGTCGTCCTGGATTTGCGCAATAACCCGGGTGGCGTACTGAACCCTGCCGTGACAATGGCCGATGGTTTTCTCGACGACGGTCTGATTGTCACTACACGTGGACGGGCCGGGAACCAGCTGGAATACAATGCAAAGCCCGGTCAATGGCTGGAATCTGTTCCCATGGTAGTACTGGTTGACCGCAGTTCGGCATCGGCTTCAGAAGTACTGGCCGGCGCTTTGCAGGACCATGGGCGCGCCGTGATCGTTGGTGAGAAAACATTCGGAAAAGGATCGGTGCAATCAGTTCTTAATCTGCGCAACGGCTCTGGTATTCGACTGACGACGTCCCGCTATTACACACCCAGCGGGCGTTCAATTCAGGCCGAGGGCATTCTGCCGGACGTGGAAATAACAGAGATCCAAATGGTCGAAAATAGTGATCAGCGCAAAAGAGAGGTTGACCTTGAAGGGCACCTGACCGTCGAAAAGGCAATGGATTCCGTTGATTTCGGTTCTGAAGTCAGTGCTGCAGACGACTACATGATGTACCAGGCGCTGATCCTTTTAAAGGCCGCCAACATCCTTTCCACCGGGATCAACCAGCGTTGAGCAGGCGCTTGAGAGAAAGCGCTCATGGGCGTGTGCGGCTACCGGGTTGGACCGGAAATGGCGTCACTTTTTCACCGCTTTCGCGCTCACGGATGACCAACTGACCTTTTTTCTTAACCTGCTCAACGCGAAGTACGCTGTGATGGGGCAGGTGCAAAACCTCTACCCCGTCAAATTCATCACGCATTTTTTCTTCGGTTGGATCAACGACCAGGGAATCCTTGTCTCCCAACTCCAGCCCCGAGACTTCAATAAAACCCAGCAGACCACTCGTACAAACCCCGGTACAAAAAAGTTCATAAACCTTGCCGTGGTTTAGAAATGCAATTCGATACAGTTTTTCGTTATCCGTCTTGGACATGTTTTATCCCAATTTAATCTGTGCTGTTGCCCGAACCAGTAAAGCGAATATTAACCCCAGCGCGAAACCCGCTATATGCGTCCACCAGGCCACTACCCCCGTTATGGGGCCTAGGATCGTATAAACCAACTGCAGTGTAAACCAGGATCCAATCACAAGCAGCGCCGGTACCCGGGCAAACTGAAGATAAAGCCCCAATGGCAGCAACATGCCAATACGACGGTACGGAAACAGGCCAAGGTAGGCGCCCACCACTGCCGAGATCGCTCCACTGGCCCCGACGATAGGCGAGTTTAGATCCGGCAAACGCATTGTGACAAAAAGATTGGACAGCGCGCCACCCAATACAAATACCAGTACCATGCCGGGACTACCCAGGCGGCGCTCCAGGGGCACCCCGAACACCCAGAGATAAATCATATTACCCAGCAGGTGCAACCAGCTTGTGTGAATAAACAGAGCGCTCACCAGGGTGAGGAATTGATAGTCGGCCCACTCCGGGAACGGGCGACTGAATATTGGCGCGAGCTGATTTGGCAACACACCGCCTAACTCCAGCATTGCATTCTGGGCAAGGGGCGTCATACCGGAATGCAGCAATTTAACACCCATGCAAAACAGGAACAGGGTCAGTGTGACCCAGGGAAACCTGGGCGCCGATTTTGACCAGCTAGTGACAATGCCCGAATCCATCGTCAAAAATTACCGTTTTAAACTATCTTTCAACCAGAAATTGGTAGAGCCGATAACTGAATACAACGCCATCGCGTCGAATTTCCTTCACCACAAGCCCGGGCTCGGCACTGCTGCCTTCCCCAAGACGCTGGCCATTAATCAACACGAAACGGTCTGCAGGCTTCGTAGCATAGACCAGGACACTGAACTTAATTTCCGGCACGTTAGCTCTAACCGCGTCTGGCAGTTCCCAGTAACTGATGGGTTCCGGTTCACCCGGTTGATATTCTTTCTCTTCTGCCTTGGTTCGCCGTCCGGTCTTTGCCGCTGTGGGCGTGGATTTGTTTTGTTCGGTACTTTTTGCCTTTCCGGGCTCGGGTTGCGCGTTTTTCGCGTTTCTCGCCGCTGTTTTCCTGGCGTTATTCTGCACAACCGGTTTCGGCTGAGCGTCATCACCAGCCGGCGGCTCATAGGACTCAACAGGCGTCCTTGTTTGTGCTGATGAAGCGTTGGTGACCGGGCTTAGAGGTGCTTGATCACCTTGCTTATCTTCAGACACGGGCACAGAGTCAACATTAATTTCATTGGCCTCCTGGGTAACTGGCGGCTGGAAATCTACGGCAGGTGGCCGATATTGGCGCCAGACAGACCATCCGCTGACAAATAAGGCAATGACCAACAGCAAGGCCAACAAGCCGGTCGGAAGTGGTTCGGACACAGAGCCGGGTTGATCATCGCTGTGTATGGTTGGCGCATCACGTAAGTGCTGGCTTTTTTCAGACTTTCTAAGTGCTTCCAGAAGTATGGACATAATAAGCAGGTCCTGATTTTATTCCCAAGTCCGTAAAAGTTTTGGTTCTTGTATCGATGCTGTCATCAAGTGCAGCAAGGTATTACGGCCAACAATACCATCCGCGTCCAGACCATTTCGAGCCTGAAAATCCTTCAGCCAGAGCTCAAAAGCAGCATCAAATACCCGCTCACCATGGTACGGGACATCAACCAGTGATGCCATTTCCATTATTGTTGCCACTGCGGGCCCCGTATCTCCCCGGCCAACGAAAACCGGCCACCCCGCTGCCTGCGGCCAAACTACCAGGTAGGTTCCCAGCCAGCTTGACTCAATTGATTCCTTCGATACCGTGGTCAGCTGATCTGTCGTTCCCACCAACAAGCGATCGGCATCCACACCTTGCAGAAGAAGATACGATGGACTTCCCTCCTGCAGCACCAGTACAACCGGCAATCCGAGCCGGTTGATCTTTAACCAGTTCCCCTGATCCCTCAGACAGGCATAGCCCAGGCTGTTATCACCATTACAAGCCGCCTGGATAGCAAACGCCGCGCCGGGTTGCCGCCAAATTTCAGCGAGGCCTTGCCAAACCATTTGCTGATGCCCCTCAAGCCAGTCCTTATCCAGCGCTGCAACCATCGAAGGCTGCACGGGCTCCGGTAGTGATTGGGCAACAACCTGCGGTAAAGTGGCTGCTTCTATCTGCGGTTCATCTACCACCTGCAGTGTGGTGTTCTCTGCTTCCACACTTGTAGCATCAGGCGGAAATTGAAAGCCGCTGAATGTTGCAACCGCCAGCACGGCAACAGCGGCCACGGCGGCTACGCCCAGCAATAACGGCCATCGGACGCGTTTAACCTGCCGTTCCCCTAATTGCACCTCATTCGCGGCCTCATGCACCATTGCTGCGGTCACATCCATACGCTCCTTGGCAAATGCAGCAATCAGCGATCTGTCAGCAATTATATTGATCAATCGCGGGATGCCTTGTGAACGTTGGTAGAGCGCGTTCATTGCACTGCGCCGAAATGGGTTCCGCTGCGCACCCGCAACCTGCATACGATGGCGGACGTATAAATGCGTCTCCTTTGGTCCCAACGGGCTCAGGTGATAACGCGCCGTAATTCGCTGAGCCAACTGGCGCAGGGTACGGCGCTGCAATAACTCTCTCAATTCAGGCTGTCCCAAAAGGACAATCTGCAGAAGTTTTTCCTTGCTGGTTTCCAGATTGGTCAACAGCCTGACCTGCTCCAGGGCCTCGGCACTCAGGTTCTGTGCTTCATCAATCACAACAACCACACGCTCGCCCCGTTCATGCGCCGCAAGTAAATACCGGTTCAGCCCATCTACCAGTAAACGGGTACTGTCAATGGATTCACGGACATCAATTCCAAGCTCTTCACTAACGGCAGCCAGTAATTCACGGGGGGTCACCAGGGGATTGAGCAACAAGGCAATTTGTGTGCCTTCCGGTATCTGCTCCATCAAACAGCGACACAATGTAGTCTTGCCGGTTCCTACTTCGCCGGTCAGTTGCACAAACCCACCGCTGCCGCCTTTGCCAATTCCATACATCAGGTGCGCGAGGGCATCACGATGACGTGGGCTCAGGAATACGAAAGCAGGATCGGGAGTGATTGAAAATGGTGCTTCATTGAGCCCAAAATAGCGCAAATACATGTATCAGACCCTCAGCAGTTATAGCAATTCAATCGGTGGCACAAACATTACAGGCTCAAGCCGCAGACACAAGTTTAGTCACCCGGAGCAACAAGTCCAAGCATTGAAATCATTATGTTGCAATACAGACATGAATTGATGAGGAAAAATTCAACAATGATAAAAATTGATTTGTAAGTCTTGCCGAAATAACAGAAGCAAAGCTACAATGGTGGGTTAATGTTAGCCATTTATAATATAAAAACCGGAAAATCCCTGATTCCGACCTGAATAATGCATATTCGGCTGTATGAGTAAGTGGCTGTAAACGATGTAGTTCTTTTGGATTCACCGTTTGAAGAGGAGCGCTTTTTGCAGTTGCGCACTCCCGGAACACAATGATAATTATCTTGAGGCCAGATTTTTCATGAAGAAAGAAAATACAATCATCGTCGCCCTTGCCGTGCTGGCGGCTGTCATTGCGGCCACCTGGTTAATACTGGTTGCCCCATCGTTAACGGGTAACGAAATCAATATGACAAAGGGTGTGACACAACAAAGTGCAGATCATTTTGACCTGCACATGATTGTCTTGTGGATTTGTGTGGTTATCGGCATTGGCGTATTCACCGTAATGTTTACATCCATTGTGCTGCACCGGAAATCGCGGGGCCATAAGGCTGCAAAATTCAGCCATTCCACTAAGGCAGAGATGATATGGACCATCATTCCCGTATTGATCCTGGTCGTGATGGCCGTTCCTGCGACAACCGCATTGGTGAGAATGGAAGATTCATCCGGCGCCGAGATGACGGTAAAAATTACAGGCTTTCAATGGCGGTGGAAGTATGAATACCTGGATCAGGATATCAGTTTTATTTCCAGTCTCGCCTCATCATCCAACACTGCCCGTCAACTGGACTCGGGTATCGCACCTGAAAGTGTGGACAACTATCTGCGTGATGTTGACCACCCGCTTGTGCTGCCGGTCGGTCGCAAGATCAGGTTCCTGATCACCGCCGACGATGTCATTCATTCATGGTGGGTTCCAGCGCTTGGCTGGAAACGTGACGCCATCCCGGGCTTTGTGAATGAAGCCTGGACCAATATAGAAAAACCCGGCACTTACCGTGGTCAGTGTGCCGAATTATGTGGCAAGGACCATGGATTTATGCCCATTGTAGTCATTGCCCTGGCCGAGGATGAATTTGAATCCTGGGTGAGCGAGCAACTGGCTGGAAAGACTCAAAGTGATCAGCAGGTAACAGTACGATGACTACGGAAGCAATCCACCACGATGTGAACGAAACCCATGACGCACACGATCATGGCGACCACAAACCCACCGGTTTTCTTGACCGCTGGTTGTTTACGACCAACCACAAGGACATCGGTACCTTATACCTGGTTTTTTCATTGACGATGTTCATGATTGGCGGAGCCATGGCAATGATCATCAGGGCCGAGTTATTCATGCCCGGTCTGCAACTGGTCGAGCCTGATTTTTTCAACCAGATGACAACCATGCACGCACTGATCATGGTATTTGGCGCCGTGATGCCTGCCTGGGTGGGATTTGCCAACTGGTTGGTCCCGATGATGATCGGGGCACCGGACATGGCTTTGCCACGCATGAATAACTGGAGTTTCTGGATTCTCCCGTTTGCGTTCACCATGCTTTTGTCGACACTGTTTATGGATTCCGGCGGACCCGCCGCAGGCTGGACACTTTACCCGCCACTGGTTCTGCAAACAGGTACCAGTTTCGCATTCGTGGTTTTTGCAGTGCACATGATGGGTGTCTCATCCATCATGGGTTCGATCAATATTATTGCAACCATCTTTAATATGCGTGCGCCCGGAATGCGGTTGCTGCGTATGCCGATGTTTGTCTGGACTTGGTTGATCACGGCCTTTCTGCTGATCGCTGTCATGCCGGTTCTGGCCGGAGCGGTAACAATGCTGCTGACCGATCACTTTTTCAGCACCAACTTTTTTAACGCAGCCGGCGGCGGCGACCCGGTCATGTTCCAGCATATTTTCTGGTTCTTCGGACACCCCGAAGTATATATCATGATTTTGCCGGCCTTTGGTGTGGTCTCAGAAATCCTGCCAACCTTCTCGCGTAAACCGTTATTTGGTTACGGCTCCATGGTCTATGCAACGGCCACCATCGCGTTTTTGTCATTTATTGTTTGGGCACATCACATGTTTACCGTGGGTATGCCTTTACAGGCCGAGTTGTTTTTCATGTACGCAACCATGTTGATCTCGGTGCCGACCGGCGTGAAAGTATTTAACTGGGTGGCCACCATGTGGCAGGGCTCGATGACATTCGAAACGCCGATGCTATTTGCCATTGGTTTTGTCGTGCTTTTCACCATTGGTGGCCTGTCCGGACTGATGCTGGCCATTACAGCAGCTGATTTTCAATATCATGACACCTATTTCGTGGTCGCTCATTTCCACTATGTGTTGGTACCCGGTGCGGTGTTTGCGCTTATGGCAGCAACCTATTACTGGCTGCCCAAGTTCACCGGCAATATGTACTCTGAAAAATGGGGCAAAATCCACTTCTGGCTGTCTGCAATTTTTGTCAACGTACTGTTCTTCCCGCAACATTATCTCGGGCTTGCCGGTATGCCACGCAGAATTCCCGATTATTCACCCCAGTTTGCCGATTTCAACATGGTTTCATCCATTGGTGGGTTCGCCTTTGGTGCAACGCAATTGATTTTTGTCGGTATCGTTTGGCATTGTGCGTTTAGAAGCAAGGTCAAGGCCACACCGAAAGTCTGGGAAGGCTCCAGGGGCTTGGAGTGGACCCTCGACTCACCGCCGGCCTACCACAGCTTCAATACACCGCCCGAAGTAACCTGCAATGCACTCAGCCGCGCAGATTGATCCGGATAGAACGATGACAGATAAGCAGCAGTCGGACGATATTCGTATCAAACGCGCACAGGCGGTTAAAACTGCCTGGGTACTCGGTATTATTGCCGTGGCAATATTTGCAACCTTCATTGGCTCTGCCGTCATAGGGCGCTGATATGGATTTGAAACAAAAAAACCACAGAACAATAAGACGTCTGACCCTGGTGGCGGTTGGTATGTTCGGGTTTGGCTTCGCACTTTGGCCGCTATACACCGTTTTGTGTGAGGTTACCGGTCTGGGCGGGCGCGCTATCCAGGTTGAGGAAAACAACTCAGAAGCCGTGGCTTCAGACAGGGTCGTCAGCATTCGTTTCGACGCCACTGTCAATTCATCCCTGCCCTGGGAGTTCAAGGCAAAGGAAAAGGTCAACGAATACAATCTCGGTGTACCAAGCACAGCATTTTACGTGGCGATGAATCCGGGCAGTGACACTGTTACCGGTCAGGCAACCTACAATGTGACACCACCCGAAGCCAGTCTGTATTTTGTAAAAACGGAGTGTTTCTGTTTTACGGAACAAACCCTGGCAGCCAACGAAAGCAGGGATATGCCTGTTTATTTTTACATAAAACCTGATTTGCCCGAACATATCAAGGACATCACCCTGTCCTATACTTTCTATCGGCAAGGCTACGGGCCGTCGGACCATATGGCACATCATTAATCTTTCAGGAAAACGAGAATACAAGATGGCACAACACGCTGAAGATTCCTATTACGTTCCCCACGGCAGCAAATGGCCGATCGTAGGCTCATTGGGTATGATCACCATGCTGGCCAGCGCAGCTAACTGGATGAATGGTTCGCCAACTGCACAGTGGACCTTCTGGTTGGGGATGGCAATCATCATTTTCATGATGTTCGGATGGTTCGGGACAGTTATACGCGAAAGCGAAGCCGGTATGTACAACACTCAGGTTGATAACTCATTCCGCCTTGGTATGACCTGGTTCATTTTCTCTGAGGTGATGTTTTTCGCCGTCTTCTTCGGTACCTTATTTTATGTACGGGCGCTGGTGGTGCCGTGGCTTGGCGGAGAGGGGTCGGGAGCTGCAACCAACGAAACTTTGTGGCAGGGTTATGTGCCGGTATGGCCTACCAACGGCCCCGGTGATATCGGTGGCGAATTCAAGACCATTCCAGCCTTCGGTATACCATTTCTCAATACCCTGATCCTGTTGACCTCCGGTCTGACTGTCACACTGGCCCACCATGCACTGAAGAAAGAAAATCGCAATTTACTGGTATTGTGGCTGGCAGCCACCGTGCTGCTTGGGTTTACCTTCGTATGGTTTCAAATCTTCGAATACCATGAGGCATACACAGAGCTTGGCCTGACACTTGGCTCAGGTATTTATGGTGCGACATTTTTCATGCTGACCGGCTTCCATGGCATGCACGTCACCCTTGGTGCCATCATGTTGACCGTCATCCTGTTTCGAAGTATCAAGGGGCACTTCAAGCCCAATCACCACTTCGCGTTTGAAGCGGTTGCATGGTATTGGCATTTTGTTGACGTGGTCTGGCTCGGTCTGTTTATTTTTGTATACGCATTCTGAACCAACCCCGGAATAAACACTCCGGCAAAGCCCGCTAATTTGCGGGCTTTTTCAATTATTAAGCTTTAAACTCTGGTTTCAATGGGCTCACTATCCCCCTGCACCATATCTGATCGGACCACCTGAAGGCTCAATCCAGCCCATTTGAAACATGAAAAAAAGTAGTATCAGAAGAAACAGGGAAAGGCCTATTCGCCACATCAGACGGTGTAGTGTACGTTCACCGTCTCCTTTATCCATTACCATGAATACGAATGCCGACCCCAGTGAATAAAGAATGACAACCAGGAACAAAATGATGACAGCTTTGACCAACATATCTGAATTCCAATGCGGAAAAGCCTAGAGTAAATATGGTTCCAAAAGTAATCAAGTCATTCCGGCCATCCTGGTTGGCCACGCTTGTTTTATTCCTGCTGGCATGCGTTTTTACGACGCTCGGAACATGGCAGGAGCAACGGGCCATGGAGAAAGCAGTACTGGAGCAGCAACATCAGACTGCCGGTACCCTGCCCCTTGAAACAGCTATAGAACAGGAGAGTCGCTTTTCCTCAATTGACGTGAGTGGTCGTTATGATCCGAACCGGCATATTCTGCTGGACAACCAGATATGGCAGGGACGTGCCGGGGTTTATGTTTTTACGCCTTTTTATCCAAACGATGGCACAGCCATACTGGTTAACAGGGGTTGGTTACCCCTCGCCCCCGACAGAAAAAGCATGCCCCAAGTCCCCACCCCACCCCATGAGATTGTCTTAAAGGGCATGCTTAACACCTTGCCGGTACCGGGCCGGGTGTTGGGATCAGCTGACCAACTCATGCGGGAACAGTGGCCTCAGCTGGTAACTTACCTGAATCTGCCGGATATTTCCGGGTCGCTGGGAACACCTCTTGAAAACTGGGTGATACAATTGTCAGAATCCGAACCGGGCGGTTTTGACGGGCGTGAGTGGAAAGCCGTATTTTTGAGTTCAAGCCGTCACAAGGGATATGCATTTCAATGGTTCGCACTGGTAGCGGCCTGTATCGTAATGTGGATGTTTCTCGGCTTTAAGAAAACCATCAGGAAATAACAAATGAGCCTGTCCCGTCAGCAACTAACACTTCTTGGCATATTCGCTCTGTTTTTCGTTCCGCTACTGCTTGTGATGATGATGCGTTCATCGTGGTGGCAGTATCAGCCGAGCGGTTTAAAAAACCAGGGCCAACTTGTGCAGCCACCGGTTCCATTGTCACTCAATCAACAAGAGGCTATGGATAGCAAGTGGCTGATTCTTTATGTGCTTGATCAGCCATGTGATCAAGGATGTATTGAAAGCGTGACTGCTTTACGGCAGATTCACCGGGCCACCGGCAGGAACGGTGATCAGCTCGCCATCGCATTACTCAGTAGTACCCAGACAGATCCAGCGTTGCGATCCAGGCTGGAAGAAATATACCCGGCATTTCATTTCATGGTCGACTCTGATCAGACAGCATTGAGCACACTGGAGACCATCAATTCAGACATTACAACAGCCAACCCGGAGTCAGATGAGATCCACACTTATATACTCGACCCGATGCTCAATGTAATACTTGCTTACCGGTCCAGTGCTGACCCGACTGATATACACAAAGATCTCAAGCGCTTGCTAAAATGGTCTGATCAGGAGGCTAAATGATGATCCGGACCATGCACAGACTGGCCATGATTGCCGCGATTGTTGCTTTCTGTGTCATTGTGCTGGGTGCCTGGGTTCGATTGTCTCATGCAGGACTCGGTTGCCCGGATTGGCCAGGTTGTTATGGTCAGCTTACCTGGCCAGATGCCGCAGCCGAAATAGAGACCGCCAACCAGGCTTTTCCCGAGCGCCCTTTTGAATCCGGCAAGGCCTGGAAAGAAATGATTCACCGTTACCTGGCAGGCAGCCTGATGCTGCTGGTTTTTGCAATGGGCTGGCTGGCATGGCGCGGCCCGGAACACCTCCACAAATTCAGGCCACTGGCCACGGCGTTGGTCATATTGATCATTTTCCAGGCCCTGTTGGGTATGTGGACAGTCACGTTAAAACTGAAACCAATCATCGTGATGGCCCACCTCCTCGGCGGTCTTGGCAGTTTTTCTCTTATTTTGTGGTTGATGTTTTCCAGCCGCAGACAGTTTGCAGATAAACCAGCCATCAGAGTTCGCAGGATGCGGAATCCGATTATTGTTGCGATCATCATACTGGGGCTGCAAATTGCACTGGGTGGCTGGACCAGCGCTAATTACGCAGCTCTTGCGTGCCCGGATCTCCCTATGTGTGGTGGTCAATGGTGGCCGGAAGCCAATTTCAGTGAGGGTTTTGTCCTGTGGCGAGAGGTCGGCGTCAACTACGAAGGCGGCTTGCTTGACCAGCCATCCAGGGTGGCCATACACCTGGTCCACCGAATAGGTGCCATCGTCACACTATTGGTGTTGACCACACTGGCATTCAGGCTACGAAAAATACCGCGTCTGCGAACGGGTGGCCAGCTACTGATGAGCCTGGTGCTGGCCCAATTCACGCTTGGCATATTTAATGTTGTTTTCTATTTGCCATTACCAAACGCAGTTGCTCACAATGCGGGCGCAGCCCTTTTACTGGCAACCTTACTGGGCTTACTCAGCAAGACATCAAACAGGGCCTTTTAAAACTGTGTCCAGGCTTTTTTATCAATATCTGGAATTATGCAAACCACGTGTTGTGACCCTGATTGTTTTTACAGCTGTGGTTGGTATGTTTCTGGCTGTTCCCGGCTGGCCACCTTTGATCGCCTTATTTGCCGGAACACTGGGCATCGGTCTGGCCGCGTCTTCAGCAGCAGCAATCAATCATCTGCTGGATCATCGCATTGATGCAAAGATGGCACGCACAAAGCGCCGTCCACTCGCCAGCGGAAAGCTAACAGAACGAAATGTCCTGATATTTGCCCTGTCTCTCGGAACAATTGCGATGATAGTACTGGTCGTTTGGGTTAATTTACTCACGGCAGCACTGACGTTTCTGTCTTTGATTGGTTACGCGATCGTGTATACCGTCTGGTTGAAGCGGGCCACACCGCAAAATATCGTGATTGGTGGCGCTGCCGGTGCCGCCCCGCCTGTCCTGGGCTGGACCGCTGTTACCGGAAGCCTTGATCCACAGGCTTTATTGTTGTTTCTGATTATATTTATCTGGACACCACCGCATTTCTGGGCGCTCGCAATTTACCGTAAGGATGAATATGCATTGGTGGACATTCCGATGCTACCGGTAACCCATGGCACTGCTTTTACCCGCTTACAGATCCTGCTTTACACCGTTTTGCTGGTCATAGTCACCACGCTACCCTACCTCACTCATATGAGCGGTGTGGTCTACCTGGCCGGTGTCAGTGTGCTAAACCTTGGCTTTTTGTGGTATGCGCTGCGGATGATGATAAGCAGGGATATCCTGTTACCGATGTATACATTTGCCTTTTCCATCACTTACCTGATGGTTTTATTTGTATTTTTGTTGGTTGATCACTATGTGAACCTGTTGTTGTGAGCCGGTTTTCAAGCAAATTTTTTGGGCGTAAAATGCGCATTCCCCCCACTACCCTTAACGAGTCTTGCTATGCCGATTGAAATGAACCGACTTGACTGCACTTTGGAGTCGCCATTGACAGATTTAGAAGATCACGCGGCATTTGTCCGTAGACATATCGGGCCGGATGATATGCAGATAAGGCATATGCTGGATGCACTGGGCATTGATTCACTGGACACCCTGATAGAAAGCACACTACCACGCTCAATTCAGACCGCGGAGCCATTGGCTTTGCCAACATCACAAACTGAAACTGCAGCTCTGGGCAGGCTACGTGAAATTGCCAATCTGAATACCCTGAAACACAACATGATTGGCCTGGGTTATCACGACACCATCACCCCGACGGTCATTCTCCGGAATATTCTGGAAAACCCCGGTTGGTATACTGCATATACGCCCTACCAGGCGGAAATCTCACAGGGCCGCCTGGAAGCCATCCTGAATTTCCAGCAAATGATCTGTGATCTGACCGGTATGGAATTGTCCAATGCCTCCCTGCTGGACGAAGCCACAGCGGCGGCAGAGGCCATGGCAATGCTCAAGCGCACCAACCGTAGAAACAAAAGTATGCGGTTTTTTGTTGATCAGGGTATTTTGCCGCAAACACTGGATGTCATACGCACACGTGCCGGCCATTTTGGGTATGAGGTGGTTATCGGGAACCCTGCTGAAGAAATAGGCAAAGGTGATTTCTTTGGCGTCCTGCTGCAATACACGGCCTCTGATGGTGAGGTTAACGATATCGCCAAATGGATAAGCACCGCACATGAAAACGGGGCACTGGCTGTTGTCGCAGCCGATCTGATGAGTCTGCTTCTGTTAAAGCCACCCGGGGAAATGGATGCCGACATCGTCGTTGGTTCCTCTCAACGCTTTGGCGTTCCGATGGGTTTTGGTGGTCCTCACGCAGCTTTTTTTGCTACGAGGGACAGTTTTAAGCGTTCAGTTCCCGGCCGTATCATAGGTGTCTCCAAGGATCGTCAAGACCAGCCCGCCATGCGCATGGCGTTGCAGACAAGGGAACAGCATATACGCCGTGATCATGCGACCAGCAACATTTGTACTGCGCAGGCCCTGTTGGCCGTCATGGCAAGCATGTACGCGGTTTATCATGGTCCCGATGGACTGAAACGCATCGCACAGCGTATTCACCGTCTGGCCAACCTGTTGGTCACAGGTCTGGGTTGTGTGGGATTTAAGCCTTCCAACCAGGCCTGGTTTGACACAGTTTCGTTTCATCTGCCCGATGAGCAGGCAGAGCTTGTTTATACCCGGGCGCAAGATGCCGGTATCAACCTCTACAAGGGCGATAAAGGGCTAAGCATCAGCATCAATGAAAAAACCACGGCTGAGCATATCGTTAAACTCTGGAACGCGTTTTCCGACGGCAGCATGGTCGAGGACTGCACCAGCATAGATCAGTCAATCGAACCCGGTTTTACAAACATACCTGATCATTTACGGCGCCAAAGCGACTTTCTGCAGCACCCGGTTTTTAACCGTTACCATTCAGAAACCGAGATGCTTCGCTATATCAAGCGACTTGAAAATAAAGATCTTTCATTAACCCATGCAATGATATCCCTCGGTTCGTGCACCATGAAACTGAATGCGACAACGGAGATGATACCCATTAGCTGGGCTGAGTTTTCTGACCTGCATCCATTTGCACCAGCCGAACAAGCCGTGGGTTATCACCAGTTATTCCACGAGCTTGAAGACATGCTCAAAGCCTGCACCGGATATGACGCCGTATCACTACAACCGAATGCCGGTTCCCAGGGTGAATACGCGGGCTTGCTGGCAATTAAGGCCTGGCATGAATCAAGAAATGAGGGACACCGTAACATATGCCTGATTCCCTCTTCTGCACATGGCACCAACCCTGCGAGCGCAGCCATGGCAGGCATGAAAATCGTGATTGTGAAATGTGACGATAATGGCAATGTCGATATTGAGGATCTGCGCGAAAAGGCAGAAAAACATGCCTCAGAGCTTTCTGCCCTGATGATCACCTACCCTTCCACCCATGGTGTATTCGAACAACAGGTCGTCGAAATATGTGATATCACACATCAATATGGCGGCCAGGTGTATCTTGATGGTGCCAATTTGAATGCACTGGTTGGATGTGCAGCACCGGGTAAATTTGGTGCCGATGTTTCACATCTGAACCTGCACAAGACGTTTTGCATTCCCCACGGTGGTGGTGGACCCGGTGTTGGCCCCATCTGCACGGGTGCACACCTGGCCCCTTTCCTGTCCGGTCACTCAGTGGTTAACATACCAGGCCGCCATGGCGTAAATGGCGCCGTAGCATCTGCTCCCTGGGGCAGTGCCGGAATATTGCCCATAACCTGGACATACATAGCAATGATGGGGCGTGATGGTATGAAAAAGGCCACCCAGGTAGCCATACTCAATGCCAACTACATTGCACACAGGTTATCGGAAGCTTTTCCCGTGCTTTACACCGGCCCGAACGGGTTGGTTGCACACGAGTGCATTATCGATTTGCGGCCTTTCAAGCAGACTAGCGGGGTGAGTGAAGAAGACGTGGCCAAACGCCTGATCGATTACGGTTTCCATGCACCGACCATGTCTTTTCCTGTTCCAGGTACGCTGATGATTGAACCCACGGAGAGCGAATCCCTTTATGAAATCGACCGTTTCTGCGAAGCGATGCTGTCCATTCACCGTGAAATACTGGCGATTGAAAGCAGTCAGGCGGATAAAGATGACAATCCGCTGGTGAATGCGCCGCACACACAACTTGACCTGGTCGGAGACTGGAATCATCCGTACAGCAGGGAAACAGCGGCCTTTCCTGCCGCCGAACAGTGGCAGAGCAAGTTCTGGCCCTCGGTGAACCGGGTGGATAATGTCTATGGAGACAGGAACCTGTTCTGCAGCTGCCCCTTACCGGAGGAATGGCAGCAGGAAGATAGCACAGACTGATTTCAAGTCAAAAAAAAAGGCCTCCGGATGGAGGCCTTTTCAGTTAATAAGACTAGCATTCAGGCGCTGAAACTTGCCCTGATCCTGTTCATTGCATTGACTTCCAGTTGCCGGATACGCTCGGCCGAAACCCCGTAGCGGTCTGCCAGCGTCTGCAAGGTGGCCTTGTCATCACCCAGCCAACGACTGCGGATAATATCCTGGCTGCGTTCGTCAAGCTCGCCCAGTCCCTGGTATAACAGGTTGTTTTGATGATCCTGCATATCAGAAGCTTCCAGATTTGACTCTGGCCCTTCAGTTCCACTCTCCAGATATGCCGAAGGGGAAACATAGGGTCTGTCGTCATCATCCGAACCCGCCGACAAATCAAAACCGATATCCTGACCGGAAAGACGGGATTCCATCTCCAGTACAACCTCCGGCTTGACACCCAGATTCTCAGCAACCGTGTTGACCTCTTTCATATTGAGCCAACCAAGCCGCTTTTTGGATTTGCGCAGATTGAAAAATAATTTACGCTGGGCCTTGGTAGTAGCCACTTTTACAATACGCCAGTTGCGCAATATAAACTCATGCATCTCTGCACGAATCCAATGCACGGCAAACGATACCAGGCGAACCTCACGTGAAGGATCAAAGCGTTTAACGGCCTTCATAAGGCCAATATTACCTTCCTGAATCAGATCACCCAGTTGCAATCCATAGCCGCCATAGCCCTTGGCCACGTGAACTACAAAACGCAGATGTGCGAGAACCAGACGCCGCGCGGCATCCAGATCGCCTTCTTCCAGATACCTGTGCGCCAGATGTTTCTCTTCCTCCAGCGTCAGCATCGGAACTTTATTCACTTCCTGGATATACGCATCCAGACTGCCGGTACCGGCAGGCACCATTAAATGGCTGGGAACAAGTGTTTTGCTCATGTAACCTCCTATAGGCAAGCAGACCAGTATAGCACCTTAAATTAAGTCTTTCAGCCCCTTAACGGCGGATTAAGACAAAACAAATGCATGGCATTTCCTTCAGGTCATGCCACGCGGGCCTGCTTTGCAATTTAATTGATGTCATATGAGACAACTAACTGTTGAAATTGTTCCGGACATAAGCTGTTTATGATCGCCCAAGCCGCCCTCCCACCTTGAGCCGTTGCAGGTAACGCTGGACTGAAATCCACGCGCCTAGCCATCCGAGGAATCCGCCACCCAACAATACCCAAAGTGTATTCTGACCACCGAGTCCCTGCAAGCTGAAGACACTCCCGTAGGTCTCCAGCAATAACCCCAACGGGCGTCCGAGGTACAGCACTGTCAGACCCAACAAAATTACCGCCAGCAGGCCACCCATCAACCCATACCACAGACCCAAATACAAAAATGGCTGGCGTACAAATGCATTACCGGCGCCAACCAGTGCAAGTATCTCAATTTCCTCGGCGTGAGAGGCAACATCCAGACGAATGGTATTGGCAACGACAACTACCACGGCAAGACCAAACAGGAGAATCAGAACGGTAACAGTGGCCTGCCCCAACTCCATCATCCGACCCAGTCTTTGCAGCCATTTATAGTCAAACTGGGTAACTTCTATGCTATCGAGTGATTGAAAAAAACTGGTCAATTCAGCAACTCGCTCTTCCACCTGCTCGGTCGAGCCCCGTTGCGGACTTACCTGCATCACCCAGGGCAGAGGATTTTCTTCCAGCATATCCAACGACTCTCCAAAACCAGAAGCATCACGGAAATCTGCCATACCTTCGGCCGGACTGATGATGACAACCGCTTCCGGACTCAGGCGTTTCTCCAGCTCTTCCGCAACCCGCCTGACATCTGCCTCTGTTGCACCTGCTTTAAAAAACACGGTGACCGCACTCCACTCATCCTGACGCAGATTCATGCCCTCCAGGTTGCTCAGGGTGATGTATAAACCCAACGGCAAAAACATTGCGATACCCAGCACCATGACCGTCATAAACGTGCCGGCCTTGTGTTTGAACAAAACACCCAGGCTGGAGAAAAAGCTATAGCTGTGCCGGCGTATCCAGGCCCGGTTCCTGCGGCGCATTCGATTGATCCATGACTCGGAACTCATGAAATCTCACCCTCAGGAATATCATCGGCAAGCCGGCCGTTGGATAATACCAGCACCCTTTTACGTGTCTGGCGGATCAAATCCAGATCATGGCTTGCAATCAGGACGGTCGCCCCCTGTTCGCTGATCTGCTCAAACAGGGCAAATAATTCACGGGACAGGATTGGATCAAGGTTGCCGGTAGGTTCATCCGCCAGTAATAACGGCGGTCTGGACACGATTGCGCGGGCAATACCAACACGCTGCTGTTCACCACCGGACAATGTCAGCGGCCACGCCGCTTCTTTATCCAGCAGGCCCACCTTGTCCAGCGCCGCGCGAACCCGTTTACGGATATCCGAATACTTCAAGCCCGCTATCATCAGTGGCAGACCCACGTTGTCCGCCACTGTTTTATCCTTGAGAAGCTTGTGGTCCTGAAAGATCATTCCGGTACTGCGTCTCACCAGCGGTGCCAGCCTGTCCGGGGAATTACTCAAATTTCG
Source organism: Lysobacterales bacterium (assembly GCA_033791845.1). Lineage (GTDB taxonomy): Bacteria > Pseudomonadota > Gammaproteobacteria > Xanthomonadales > SZUA-36 > SZUA-36. The sequence goes on from JASJFX010000112.1 coordinate 49,647, forward strand.
TTGATTAACAATCACCTGACCGCGACTGGCACGTTCAAGCATCATAACCAGGCGTAACAATGTACTTTTACCTGCACCCGAGTGACCGGTCAGAAAGACCATGTTGCCACGATCAATTTGAAAGCTGACGTCGGCAAGCGCGCGACTGCCGCCTGGATAGATTTTACTTACCCGCTCAAACTTAATCATCTGTAGCAGTCTATCGTCTGCTATTGCGGCCCTTACTATGCCGCCCCTGGTGACCACGACCACCGGAATGTCGTTTCTGATTGTCGCGTTTTGGAGGAGGTGGAATTTTGATCTCCGGCATCATGTCAGCAGTGGCAGATTCTGTGTCAATCGAATAGCCTATATATTCTTCGATTTCCGGTAAATGAAAGGCATAGTCTTCACAGGCAAAACTGATCGCGTCACCTTTTGCGCCAAGACGGGCCGTGCGTCCAATTCTGTGCACGTAATCTGGTGCATCTTGCGGCAAATCGAAATTGAACACATGCGTCACATCAGGGATATGCAAGCCCCTGGCCGCAACATCGGTTGCCACCAGCACCGGAATCTCTCCGTCGTGGAAGCGTTTCAAAAGTTTTTGCCTCTTTTCCTGACGAACCCGGCCGGAAATGACTGCCGCCAAAATTCCGTTGGCGTTCAGGGTTCGTCCGACCCGGTCCGCAGCCGCCCTGGTATTGGTAAACACCATGCTGTGATGGGCTCCAAGCGCTCTCATCAAACCGATCAAAAGTGATAGCTTTTCATCGTTGGCCGGATAAAAAACTTTCTGCTCAACCAGGTCAACAGTGACGTTTTCAGTTTCGACCGTCAGAGTCTCCGGGCTATTCATGTGTTCGTAGGCCAGTTCCATCACCCGGTGTGACAATGTCGCGGAAAATAACATCGACTGACGTTTCTCCGGTGGAGGCATTCTCCGCAAAACATAACGGATATCATCGATAAAACCGAGATCGAACATGCGGTCTGCTTCATCCAGAACAACGACTTCGATATGCTTCAGGTTGTAAACCTTTTGTTTGAAATAATCGATCAGCCTTCCCGGTGTACCTATCAGGATATCCACACCATCGAGCAGGGCCTTGCGTTGCTTGTCATAATCAACACCACCATAGGCCAAAGCCAGGCGAAGCCCGGTTTCTTTACCCAAGGACAGACCATCACGATGAATCTGAATGGCAAGTTCGCGTGTCGGAGCGACGATTAATGAACGCGGGTTCTTCCCGTATTCTTCCGATTTCCGTTTTAATAACTGGTTGAACACCACCAACAGGAAAGCAGCTGTTTTGCCGGTACCTGTTTGCGCTTGCCCCGCAACATCATTTCCCTCCAGCGCTAATGGTAAGGTCAGGGCCTGGATGGGAGTGCAATGTGTGAATTTTGCACTCTCGAGGCCGGCGAGGATGCTGGAATCCAGTTCAAGACTCGTAAACAGGACATCAGAAAGTGGGTTGGTTGACTTAATTTCGTTCATTATCGGATCATATTTCCAGGCGGGTTCGTTTATTTATTGCAGATGGACTTGAAATTAACCACAATCACCTTGAAATAGTCAATCAGGTAACTATATTGGTAGTCCTTGATTCCGGTTTTCTGCCCCGCCCCTTTTTTAGAGCGTTCAGATAGCAGCAATCCGAATATGGCATATTAACCGCGCTGACATCCTTAAACCAGCACGGATATAAAGTAAATAATTGGAGAAATACATTGAGCGTAAACATTATTCACGTCACCGATAGTGACTTTGAAGAAAAAGTTCTGAATGCCGACGGCCCTGTACTGATCGATTACTGGGCAGAGTGGTGTGGCCCCTGCAAGATGATCGCACCTTTGATCAATGAACTTGCAGACGAGTATGACGGCAAGCTGACTGTTGCCAAGATGGATATCGACTCAAATCGCCAGACACCGATGACCTACAATATCCGCGGCATCCCGACCATGATGATTTTCAAGGACGGACAGGTTCAGGCAACTAAAGTTGGTGCCGTATCAAAAGGCATGCTGACTTCATTTGTGGATGAAAACATCTGAAATCAGATAACCCGGCCATTCAACACAGTGACCGGGTGTCAGATTTTTTATTAATTCGCTGGACGCGGAACAGCGAACATGCTAATTTTGCAATATCTGTAGCGGGTATCCCGCCCGAACTGAATTCCGATATCAAATTGAACACGGCATCTGTCAAACCTGGTCTGGGTTCATGTGAGAATCAATTCGCGTTCAACCCTGTGGAAAACCGCACAATCCTAATAACAACCATTTCTTATTGATCGAAACTATTTAATCCATTCCAGGACACACGTCCGCCAAACATAAAAGCACAGAAAATGAACCTAACTGAATTAAAGCAAAAACCCATCGTGGAATTACAGGAACTAGCCAACGAAATGGGACTCGACGGCGTTGCCCGTTCACGCAAACAGGATATGATCTTTTCCATCCTGAAAGCCCACGCCAAAAACGGTGAAAGTATTTACGGCGAAGGCGTACTGGAAATCCTGCAGGATGGTTTTGGATTTTTGCGATCTGCGGACTGTTCCTACCTGGCCGGACCTGACGATATCTATGTCTCACCCAGCCAGATCAGACGATTTTCCCTGCGTACAGGCGATATGCTGTCGGGCAAGATCCGGCCACCCAAGGAAAGTGAACGCTATTTTGCCTTGTTAAAAGTTGAAGAAATCAACTACGAATCACCTGATGCCGCCAAGAGCAAAATCCTGTTTGAAAACCTCACCGCGGAGTTCCCGACAAGACAGGCGGTACTGGAACGAGGCACCGGCAGTACCGAAGACATTACCTCACGTATCATTGACCTCATATCACCGATAGGCTTTGGCCAAAGGGGATTGGTAGTATCACCGCCGAAAGCCGGTAAAACCATTATGCTGCAAAATATTGCAAGCAGTATCCGGGCCAATCACAGAGACTGCAAAATGATCATTTTGCTGGTCGATGAACGCCCGGAAGAAGTAACTGAAATGAAACGCTCTGTCGATGCAGAAGTTGTTTCCAGTACCTTTGACGAGCCCGCATCGCGTCACGTACAGGTTGCGGAAATGGTGATAGAACGGGCAAAGCGACTGGTCGAACACAAACATGACGTTGTCATTCTCCTGGATTCAATCACCCGCCTGGCCCGCGCTTACAATACGGTGGCGCCATCTTCCGGCAAAGTTTTAACCGGTGGTGTTGATGCCAATGCATTACAACGGCCCAAACGGTTCTTTGGTGCGGCCAGGAACGTCACTGAAGGCGGCTCATTGACCATCATTGCCACCGCCCTGGTAGACACAGGCTCCAAGATGGACGAAGTCATCTACGAGGAGTTTAAAGGCACCGGCAACATGGAAGTTCACCTGGCTCGCAGAATTGCGGAAAAACGGGTTTATCCTGCTATCGACATCAACAAGTCCGGCACACGCCGGGAAGAGCTGATGATCGATGCGGGTCAGCTGCAAAAAGTCTGGATTCTACGTAAGCTTCTGCATCCGATGGATGAGATTCAGGCCATTGAATTCATGCTGGATAAGTTAAAGGCCACCAAATCCAACCTGGAGTTTTTTAACTTCATGAAACGCTAATTAAAGGCGCATGGATAATATGCCCCCTGAATGAAAAAAAACCGGTTTGCATTTGCAGACCGGTTTTTTTGTTTCTATGAACTCAATCTACGTACGTTTTTTACAGCAGATGTCATTCATTATTTAAACGGTGCCATCAAACTGACCCCGTCGCTACGAGCTCACAGTAAGTCTTCAACCGCGCTTCTTTCCTCACGTAACTCAGCATCAGATGCATCCATACGTTCGCGACTGAAATCATCGATTTCAAGCCCTTGCACGATCTGGTAATCACCATCACGGCAAACACACGGGTAGGAATAAATAATACCGGCTTCGATTCCATAGCTGCCATCAGACGGCACGGCCATGGAAACCCAGTCACCATCCGCTGTTCCCAGTGCCCAGCTACGCATGTGGTCGATTGCTGAGGATGCAGCTGATGCGGCACTGGATGCACCACGGGCTTTAATGATCGCAGCACCCCGTTGCTGAACGGTGGGAATAAACACTTCGCGATACCAGGCCTGGTCTACAAGACCTGAAGCACGATTACCATCGGCCTCGGCAAAACTGATATCCGGATACTGCGTCGATGAGTGATTGCCCCAGATCAGCATCTTGCGTACCTTGCTGTGATGAATTCCGGTTTTCTCAGCTAATTGTGCCATTGCACGATTGTGATCCAGACGTGTCATCGCGGTGAAGTTACGCGGATTCAGATCCGGCGCACTGGACTGGGCAATCAGCGCATTGGTATTAGCCGGGTTACCTACGACCAACACTTTAATATCACGGCTGGAATGCGTGTTCATGGCGGCACCCTGTGGTCCGAATATTTTTCCGTTGGCTGTTAACAGGTCGCCACGTTCCATGCCGGGACCACGCGGTCTTGCTCCAACCAGCAGCGCGTAGTCTGTGTCTTTGAATGCAACATTCACATCGTCCGTAAACTCGACACCTTGCAGTAACGGGAATGCAGAATCCTTGAGTTCCATCACTACCCCTTCCAGGGCCGACAGGGCCGGGGTGATTTCCAACAGTTGCAGGATGACAGGCTGGTCTTTTCCAAGCATGTCACCAGCTGCGATCCTGAAACACAATTGATACCCGATTTGACCGGCCGCACCGGTAATTGCCACTCGTACTGGTTGTTTCATTGAACGCTCCTTGAAGGTCATTGCCTGGTGCTGCGAGCACAGTTAACCAAACCTGCCGTCAACACCTCGATTGGTTTGATTTATTGTACATTGAAAATCGTGCTTGAATAGGTCATTCCTCATGTGAGGTAGTCGGGTTTGTGGCAAACATGACCTAAGTCAATCACAAATTGCCTGGCGCTCCTTCCAACGGGGATTCCTGTTTGAATTTCAAAGTGAATTTATTATGTCAACATGTCTGAAAACCTCCCGTGAATGACCTTAATCAAGTTGCTTTGCAACAGTCACTGGCATACTGATCCGGAGTCTGTCTACTACCACCATAGGAGTACCTGCCATGTTAAATAAACAAGCCGATTTGGCCGGCCCCGGAATCGGGACCTACGAGGAGGTTGCAAAAGCACTGCCACAAAATTATGACTCTTTGCTCACACCCATGGAAACCATGCACGCACTCTACGGCGTGAAGCAATATATCGAGGAGAATCTGTGCAAAGAACTGGGTCTCTCAATGGTCCAGGTACCTCTGATTGTCGATCGTGAAAGTGGCGTAAACGATATGCTGGACCGTGACGGTTCACGCACGCCCGTTGAATTTCCTTGCGGACTGGGACTGGAGCAACGTCTGAATGCACAGGTTGTACAGGCGGCCACAAAATGGAAACGCATGGCGCTCAAAGTCTTTGGCTGTGAGATTGGTGAGGGCATTTGTACCGATATGAGAGCGGTACGAAAAGACTATTTTCTCGATCATGATCACAGTGCATACGTTGATCAATGGGACTGGGAAAAAACCATCAGCGACGACCAGCGCACTCTTGATTACCTTACCCAAACTATCAAAAGAATCTGGAAAGTCATCAAGGGCGCTGAAAGTTTTGCGCAGGAAATGTTCCCGCAACTCATTGATCCCAGGTACCCGGGCCTGCCCGATGAACTGACGTTCATCCATGCAGAAGAAATTCTCGAGATGTATCCGGATCTGCCACGCAAGCAGCGCGAAACCCGGCTGATCCAGGAATATCCGGCGGTCTTTATCTATGGCATCGGCTGGCCCCTGGCCGATGGGTATCCGCACGAGATGCGTGCCGCTGATTACGACGACTGGGTAGCAGAAACCCACTCGAAAGATGGTCGACCCATGCACGGCTTGAATGGAGACATCCTGGTATGGAACCCCGTCACCCAAAGACGTCACGAGCTGACATCAATGGGTATCAGGGTGACAAAGGATTCGCTGCGCACCCAACTCGAAATGAGTGATCAGCTGGACCTGCTTGATCAGCCATATCACCAGGCAATCCTGAACGACGAGATTCCGCTGAGCATAGGTGGCGGCATCGGGCAATCCCGTGTTTACATGCTGTTACTGAAGAAAGCCCATATCGGTGAGGTGAGTGTCACGGTCTGGCCGGAACAACTCAAGAAGATTTCAGCTGAGAAAAACATACACCTGTTGCAATAGGCCTGACGGCACTGTTCGAACAACAGGTGTTCATCCAAAAGTACGCGCCGCCTTAATGGGGGCGCGTCATAGCCTGATTTATGCCAGCCGTAAAAAAGCTTCCGTCACCTCCGGCGGTGCCTGCACCAGCTCGATCAAAACACCCTCACCACCGATGGGAAACTCCTCACTGGCTTTCGGGTGGATAAAGCAGATATCGTAGCCGGATGCTCCCTTGCGGATTCCTCCCGGGGCAAATCGCATACCATGTTCCTTCAACCATGTGACTGCAGCGGGCAGATCGTCAATCCACAAACCGATGTGATTCAGCGGCGGCTTGTTCACCTGTGGCTTCCTGTCCGGGTCAAGAGGCTGCATCAAATCGACCTCCACCCTGAAAGGCCCGGATCCGGTAACTGCAATATCCTCATCAACATTTTCCGATGTACTACGGTAGGTCCCAGCCAGATCGAGTCCGAGCGTGTCAACCCATAAGGTTCGCAAGCGGGTTTTGTCTGGACCACCCACTGCAATTTGCTGTATTCCCAGAACTTTGAAGGGTCGGTCGCTCATATATTCCTCCCGGATTGGTTTGCCGGCATCACTTTGTCTGCTGTTTCAAAAAAAGCTCAAGCAACTGATTTGCAGCAACCATCGGTGGAATTCGACCTTCACTGACTGCAGCCTCAAGCAGCGGAATCTGTTCGCATACACGGGGGTCACTTTGCACCGCTACCAGGAACCTGTCACTCACCTCAGACCACATCCAGTCGCGGGCCTGCGCGGCACGACGTGTCTCCAATTCACCACTTGCCTCATGCACACTATGGTGTTTTAGTACGAGGTCCCAGGTCTCGGCGATACCATCACCGTCGCGTGCAGAACAGGTTCGCACCTCAACCTTCCAGTTCACTGAACGCGGATGGAGTAAACGCAGGGCATTGCGATAATCTGCCGCGGACCGCCCGGCCAGGGCCTTTAATTCATCGTCGGCTTTATTGACCAGAATCAGGTCAGCCAACTCCATGATGCCGCGCTTGATTCCCTGTAGTTCATCGCCACCGGCGGGTAACTGCAGAAGCACAAACATATCCGTCATATCCGCGACCTTTGTTTCGGATTGACCGACGCCTACCGTTTCGACAATCACCACATCGAAGCCGGCTGCTTCGCAGAGAATCAAGGCCTCGCGACTGCGACGGGTGACCCCCCCAAGGGTTTTGCCGGCCGGCGAGGGGCGGATATAAGCTTCGGGGCGACGGGACAGCAGTTCCATTCTGGTCTTGTCACCTAGAATGGAACCACCACTAATGGCCGATGAAGGGTCAACGGTGAGTACGGCTACCCGGTGACCTGTATCGATCACATGATTTCCAAGTGCCTCAACAAAGGTAGATTTACCCACACCGGGCACACCCGAGATACCCAAACGAATGGCTTTACCCGAATGTGGCATTACCCTCTCAAGCAGATCACTGGCGATGGATCGGTGATCAGGACGCGTTGACTCAATCAAGGTGATGGCTTGTGCCAGGGCGCGCCGGTCTCCTTCGAGCACCGCCTTCGCCAGTGCCCCGCTGTCTGGCTTCAGTTTGGATCCGGATTTCGGCATCACCGCTATTTTTGCTCAAACTCCATGATGATTTCATCAACGGCGAGGTTAGCGCCTGGTTCATGGTGAATCCGGGCCACAACGCCATCAAGTTCGGCAAGCAGGGTATTCTCCATTTTCATCGCCTCCAGTACAGCCAATTCCTGACCTGCGTTGATTACATCACCTTCTTTCACTGCCAACGACACCAAAAGACCCGGCATAGGCGAAAGCAGGAAATTCGACAGGTCCGGTGGTGGCTTGTCCGGCATATACTTAAGAAAATCAGCAGTTTTCGGTGTGACAATTCGAACGTCGACCTGGGAACCGTCATGCAATAGACGATAGGTCTGATTCTCACGCAATACCTGGATGAAAACCTGGCGGCCATCGATGGTACCACTGAAGATGGGCTGTCCAAACTCCCATTTGCTGCGCACAACATGGGTGTGGTTGTTATATTTCACATCATAGCCGCCCTCAACAGGAATAACCGAGACCGGATGGTGCTCGTTGTTCATGACAACGATCCAGTCATTGGCCACATGCCGTTCATGACCATCCAGCTGACCCTCGATTTGAGCTGCACGATCGCGATAACTACGCATCATGGAGGCTGCAACGGAGATAAAAATGGTGGGGTCACGGTGAGACAGATCGGTCGGCTGGAAACCATCCGGATACTCTTCACCAATCATATTGGTATTCATTTTCCCGGCAACGTATCGCGGATTTACCATGAGTGCCGACAGGAAGCTGATATTGTGGGCCACACCACGTATCAGGAAACGATCCAGCGCCTCACGCATGCGGGTGGTCGCCTCTTCGCGGTCGGCGCCATGGGTAATAAGTTTGGCAATCATCGGGTCGTAAAACATGGAGATTTCCCCACCTTCATAGACACCGGTGTCCACACGTATGTTTTCATCATTTCCAGGTGGCCGGTAATACACCAGGCGACCGGTGGAAGGCAGAAAATTGCGCGAGGGATCCTCCGCGTAAACACGGGACTCAATCGCCCAACCGTTGATTGATACATCCGACTGGTCTAAAGGCAGCTTTTCGCCATCAGCCACCCGGATCATCAACTCCACCAGGTCGACACCCGTGATCATCTCGGTAACCGGATGTTCTACTTGCAGGCGGGTGTTCATTTCCAGAAAGTAGAAATTTCGCTGACCATCAACAATAAACTCCACCGTACCGGCAGATTGATACTGCACTGCCCTGGCCAGGGCAACAGCCTGCTCACCCATGTGCTTGCGCGTTGCTTCATCCAGAAACGGCGAAGGTGCTTCTTCAATGACTTTTTGATGACGACGCTGCAGCGAACACTCCCGTTCATTCAGGTATACGATGTTGTCATGGCTGTCGGCAATGATCTGGATTTCTATATGACGAGGTTCCTCGATAAACTTTTCCGCGAACATGCGGTCATCGCCAAAGCTCGAACGTGATTCGTTGGAAGCCCGCTCGAATCCATCGCGGCATTCTGCATCATTGCGTGCAACGCGCATGCCCTTGCCGCCGCCACCTGCGGTTGCCTTCAGCATCACCGGGTAGCCTATTTTATTGGCAATTTCCACGGCATGATCGGCATCACGCAACACATCGGAATAGCCGGGTATGGTATTGACACCGGCTTCATCAGCCAGCTTCTTGGAAGTAATCTTGTCACCCATAGCCTCAATCGCATGAGTCTTCGGACCGATAAAGGCGATACCCGCGTTGTCCAGCATCTCACAGAACCCGGAGTTCTCGGATAGAAAGCCGTAACCCGGATGTACTGCCTGGGCGCCTGTATCCAGGCAGGCCTGCACTATTTTCTCTTTTACCAGGTAGCTTTGTGCCGAGGGCGGCGGCCCGATGTTGATCGCTTCATCGGCCATTTGTACGTGCAAGGCATTGCGATCGGCGTCGGAATAAACAGCAACGGTCTTAATACCCATTTTCTTCGCAGAGCTGATGACCCGGCATGCGATCTCACCGCGATTTGCGATCAGGATTTTGTCAAACACGTGCAAACCCTCCAGTTTGTTGTCTATTTCTATTAGAGCGGGATGTTGTCATGCTTACGCCACGGGTTGTCCAGTTGCTTATCCCGTAACATGGCAAATGAACGGCAAACGCGTTTTCGGGTTGCATGGGGCGTAATGACATCATCGACATAACCACGGCTTCCAGCAATAAATGGATTGGCAAACTTCAAACGATACTGCTCGGTTCGCTCAGCGATTTTTTGCTCATCACCGAGGTCACTTCTAAAAATAATCTCTACCGCTCCCTTGGGACCCATTACCGCTATTTCCGCGCTGGGCCAGGCCAGGTTGACGTCTCCACGTAAATGTTTGGAGCTCATCACATCATAGGCGCCACCGTAGGCCTTACGGGTAATGACCGTGACCTTGGGAACCGTGGCTTCAGCGTAGGCAAACAGGAGCTTGGCTCCATGTTTAATGATTCCGCCGTACTCCTGTGCGGTACCCGGCATAAAGCCCGGTACGTCGACGAAAGTAAGGATAGGAATATTGAATGCATCACAGAAACGTACGAAACGCCCTGCCTTGATAGATGATTTGATATCCAGGCATCCGGCCAGTACCAGTGGCTGGTTCGCCACCACCCCCACCGTATACCCGTCCATGCGAACAAAACCAATGACAATGTTTTGTGCGTGGTCGGGCTGCAATTCCCAAAACTCATTGTCATCGGCAACTTTGTAGATCAGCTCCTTCATATCGTAAGGCATGTTGGGATTGTCAGGAACCAGGGTATCGAGTGATTTCTCCATCCTGTCAGCCCGGTCGGGTGTCGGGCGGAATGGAGGAAGTTCGCGATTATTGGCCGGTAAATAGTTGATGAACCGGCGCACCATCATCAATGTTTCCACATCATTTTCATAGGCGCGATCGCATACCCCGGAAACCGTGGAATGGGTCAAAGCACCCCCCAGTTGTTCCGCCGTAACTTCCTCATGGGTGACTGTTTTGACTACATCGGGACCCGTAACAAACATATAGGAACTGTCTTTCACCATGAAAATAAAATCAGTCATTGCCGGAGAGTACACTGCACCACCCGCGCATGGACCCATGATGACAGAGATCTGTGGAACCACACCGGAGGCCAGTACATTGAGCTGGAAGACATCGGCATAACCACCCAGTGAAGCCACACCTTCCTGGATACGGGCGCCACCCGAGTCATTGAGACCAATAACGGGCGCACCCACTTTCATGGCCTGCTTCATCACCTTGCAGATTTTCTCTGCATGCGCTTCCGAGAGTGAACCGCCGAAGACAGTAAAATCCTGACTGAACACAAAGACAACCCGGCCATTCACCGTGCCGTAACCCGTCACCACACCATCACCGGGAATTTTCTGGTCTGCCATGCCAAAGTCGGTGCAGCGGTGCTCAACGAAAGCATCCCACTCTTCGAAACTACCTTCGTCGAGAAGCAGATCTATCCGTTCCCGCGCGGTAAGTTTGCCACGGCCATGCTGAACATCGATGCGGCGCTGCCCGCCGCCAAGCAGGGAAGCCTTACGTTTCTCTTCCAATTGCTCAATAACCTGTTTCATAAATAAATCCCTGTTGTAACGCGTGTTTAAACAACACATACCCGGTCGTCTGACACGAAATAGAAGCTAATCGTGACATTGCACTTTAATGATCCCGAGGACTTCATGTGCGGCATGCAGAATATTGGTGCCCGGCCCGAATATGGCCGCCACGCCAGCGCGCTTCATTTCCTGGTAATCCTGTGGCGGGATGACACCACCACAGATAACAATAATGTCTTCAGCATTCGCCTGCTTCAAACTCTCAATAACCTGCGGCACCAGCGTTTTGTGGCCCGCTGCCTGGGACGATATGCCGATAACATGGACATCATTCTCGATGGCCTCGCGCACCGCCTCATCCGGTGTTTGAAACAAGGGCCCTATATCAACATCGAAGCCAATATCAGCAAAAGCAGTGGCGATTACCTTGGCACCGCGATCATGACCATCCTGACCCAGTTTGCAAACCAGCATACGTGGCCGGCGTCCCTCGCTTTTTGCGAAATCACTGACCTCATCCTGGATAGAAGAAAAATCCATATCGCCCTCATAGGCGGAGCCAAACACCCCGGAAATAGAACGTGTCGTTGCGCGGTGGCGGCCATAGACCTTTTCCAGCGCATCGGAAATCTCGCCGACCGTAGCACGGGCCCTTGCAGCATCAATTGCCAATGCCAACAGATTCCCGGTCTCATTTTCAGCTGCACTGGTAAGCGCATCAAGGGCCTGGTTGCAGACCACTGCATCCCGGCTTTCACGTACCTGGTTGATACGATGAACCTGCGACTCACGAACGGCCGTGTTATCGATATCCAGAATATCAATGGGTGGTTCTTCTGCCAATTGATACTTGTTAACACCAACGATAACATCTTCACCACGGTCGACGCGTGCCTGGCGAAGCGCCGAAGCCTCCTCGATTCGCATCTTGGGCATACCGGACTCAACCGCCCTGGTCATACCACCCATTTCCTCAATTTCCTCGATCAACTGCGTCGCCGAGGTGACCAGTTCATTTGTCAGGCTCTCCACGTAATAGGAACCCGCCAGTGGATCTACAACCTTGGTGATTCCGGTTTCTTCCCGCAAAACCAATTGCGTATTTCTGGCAATTCGGGCCGAAAACTCAGTGGGTAAGGCGAGCGCTTCATCAAAGGAGTTGGTATGAAGTGACTGGGTACCTCCCAGTGTTGCTGCCATGGCCTCGATCGTAGTGCGCATAATGTTGTTATGCGGGTCATTGGCCGTGAGACTGACACCGGAAGTCTGACAGTGGGTTCGCAGCATCAACGAACGTGCATCTTTCGGGGCGAATTTATCCATCATGAGCGTAGACCAAAGCAGGCGAGCCGCCCGCAACTTGGCCACTTCCATGAAAAAATTCATGCCAATGCCAAAAAAGAATGACAAGCGTGGAGCAAAATCATCCACGTCAAGACCGCTGGCAATTGCGGCCCGCACATACTCAATTCCATCTGCAATGGTGTATGCCAGTTCCTGGGCACAGGTAGCCCCCGCCTCCTGCATGTGGTAGCCGGAAATAGAAATAGAATTGAATTTCGGCATGTTGCCGGAAGCATACGCAATGATGTCGGAAACAATACGCATGGATGGCGCTGGCGGGTAAATATAGGTATTGCGAACCATGAACTCTTTCAGGATATCGTTCTGCAGTGTCCCGGATAACTTCTCCAATGACACGCCCTGTTCCGATGCCGCGACAATATACATTGCCATAATCGGCAAAACCGCGCCATTCATGGTCATTGAGACTGACATCCTGTCCAGCGGAATGCCGTCGAACAGAATTTTCATGTCTTCGATGCTGTCGATGGCCACACCGGCCTTGCCCACATCGCCCATTACGCGGGCGTGATCGGAGTCGTAACCGCGATGGGTTGCAAGATCGAAGGCCACCGAAAGACCGGTTTGTCCGGAATCCAGATTCTTGCGATAGAAAGCGTTGGATTTTTCGGCAGTCGAAAAACCCGCATACTGACGCACGGTCCAGGGTCGGCCCGCGTACATGGTCGCTTTTGGTCCACGAACAAATGGTGCCATTCCGGGCATTGAATCCAGATGTTCAAGACCCTTGATATCTTCGGCGGTATACAAGGGTTTTACTGAGATTCCCTCTGGGGTCTCCCACGTCAACGCCTCTAAGGGTTTGCCCTTGCACTCTTTGACAGCCAACTCGCGCCAGTCATCAAGCGTTTTTTTCGAAAATTTGCTCATCCTTATTTTACCCAATTGTTACCCATGAGAGAGCCACACACATACTCATCCACCCTGTATATTATTTAAACCGGGCACGACGCAGCGTATTGTCACCTTGACAGGGCCAGAACGCAATTGAGCGAAAGTAGGGGGTACTGACAAAATGGACTTTTTAAAGACTTTGAGCGTTTACCTGCGTCTGGTCGGTCAGACTCCAGGCCTTTGGTGACGCACGAAACAGCTTCCTGGTGCTGCGCCAAACGCCTCGAAACAGGTCCGAGTTGCGGTAGGTGTTTAAATCCTCGTCGCCCCGCCAATGGGAATATGTAAAAAAAACACAGGGGTCTGCCTCACCTTGTAACAACTGAAGGTGTGTACAGCCGGGAAACGCCCTGATCCTTTCCCGGCTTGCAGCAAATAGTTTCAAAAAGTCAGGCACCCGTTCCTCTTCAAATTCCATCTGGACAATTCTAATGATCATCTGAACCTATCCGTTAGCACCTGCCTTGAAATAAACAGCAAGTTTTCACTCACCTTGCACAAGGTCCACGGTGCTTTTGATGGTAGGACAGTTGATCGCCGACATGTAAGTGATTTTATGACCGGTAGCGCGCTGGGTCTTTTTAATGATTCCGGCGAGGTTGGGGCGTTTCCCTTCGGGCTCAGTTCCAAAACCAATGCCACCACCAAACTCAATGATCGCTTCGACGCCAGTACCAAAAGCCGTTTGAAGGTTGGAAAACCACATCACCGGATTAAACAACTGGAAGAACAGACGTGCCCTGATTCCAACCGGATCCGATTCGTGAAAACCACCGGTGAAATTGGACAATACCTGCACATCGGATAGTTCAAATTCGGCGGTTTCCAATACCGTACGGTAATGTCGAGCGGCCTCGACCATGTAATAGGTGTGAAAAGCACCTTCCGTCTTTAAACGCACGGGATTCTTACGCTCAAACTGTTCCTGAACCTGCTGCTCAACCAGGGCCAGATCTTCAGCCCGGCCACCGATAACGGTCTGATCAGGCAGGTTGCAACCGGCTATTGCACAATGAAACCGTTCCGCGATGGGTCGAACCAGGTCGATCGCCATGGGAAACGCACTCATCTCGCCTTCTCCATACGTGCCCATTAGTTCCCCGCGTTTCTGTACCAGCTTAAGTGCGTTTTCAAAACTGAGCGCATTGGCGGCAACCAGTGCAGAGTACTCTCCAAGACTGTGTCCGGCAGCCATTGACGGCTTCAGACGGTCATCGGTCAGGTCCTTGAACACCTCCAGGCACGCAATGGAGTGGGTAAGTAGCGCCGGCTGTGTATAACGGGTCAGATTGAGCTGTTCCTGCGGATCCTCAAAGGAGATTTCAGCAACATCGTAACCCAGGACTTCGCTGGCCTGCGCGTAGACTTTCCTGGCAGTCTCATAGTCCTTACAAAGGTCACTACCCATACTTTTATACTGTGAACCCTGACCGGGAAAGACAAATAAAATGTTTTGTTCGCTGGTTAGCACTGCTTTCGCACCTGGAGTGTTTAGGGGCTAGGAAGAATAGCCAGCAGAACCGGTGAAAGCAAGCATCGGCATCCCCCTTTCCAGACTTGCCTGATCGCGGGAGCCGACTATCAATGTTCAATTACTCTTCATCGATATTTATCTTGCTGTTTTTCATTAAAAACATTGCTTAAAACGGCCAAAGCGTGTACCTTTCGCGCGCTTAGCTAACTGGAACCAACCGTGATAAATAAGCTCAGAAATATCGCCATCATCGCCCATGTTGACCATGGCAAAACCACACTCGTCGACCAGTTGCTACAGCAATCCGGAACGATGGGCGAACACGCCGCCACACTCGACCGCGCCATGGACTCCAATGAACTGGAAAAGGAACGCGGAATTACCATCCTGTCAAAGAACACGGCGATCACCTGGACCAGGGGCGAAGAAAAATATCGGATCAACATCGTTGATACACCGGGGCATGCGGACTTCGGGGGTGAAGTGGAACGCATCCTCAGTATGGTGGATTCAGTATTGTTGCTGGTGGACGCGGTCGATGGCCCTATGCCGCAAACCCGATTTGTAACCCAAAAAGCCTTCGAGATGGGTTTTCGGCCCATCGTTGTTATCAATAAGGTTGACCGCGACGGCGCACGTCCTCACTGGGTACTGGACCAGACATTCGAGTTGTTCGACAAGTTAGGCGCCAGTGATGAGCAACTGGACTTTCCTGTTGTCTATGCCTCGGCCCTGCAAGGCTATGCCGGACTTGAGGACGACGTCCGCGATGGTGATATGACCCCGCTATTTGAAACCATTTTAAATGAAGTTAATCCACCCAAAGTGGATCTGGATGGCCCTTTCCAGATGCGTGTCACTACGCTTGATTACAATACCTATGTCGGCGTAATCGGAATTGGCCGGATACAACGTGGAAGCGTCAAACCCAACCAGAGGATAACCGCCATTGACCGTCACGGTGAGCAGCGCAATGCGCGTATCCTGCAGGTACTGGGTTTTCGTGGACTTAAGCGTGTAGAAGTCGAAGAAGCCAATGCCGGTGACATTATCGCCGTCACCGGAGTGGAAAACCTGAATATCTCGGACACCCTGTGTGACCGGGAAACAGTTGAAGCACTACCGGCACTGACCGTGGATGAACCCACCATCAGTATGACCTTCCGGGTTAATAATTCTCCGTTTTCAGGTCGTGATGGTAAGTACCTGACCAGCCGGCAACTACGCGAACGGCTATTGCGCGAAGCCAGTCATAACGTGGCTTTACGGATCGAAGAAACCACTGATGCAGAAAGATTCCGCGTATCCGGGCGTGGTGAGTTGCACCTCTCAATCCTGATTGAAACCATGCGACGGGAAGGTTATGAAATGGCCATCTCGAGACCGGAGGTCATCCTTCGAACCGTCGATGGCGAAACCCTGGAGCCCTATGAGTCGCTGGTTGTCGACCTCGAAGCCGATTACCAGGGTGCAGTGATGGAAAGACTTGGGAACCGGCGTGGTGTGCTGCAGGACATGCAACCCGATGGCAAAGGCCGAATACGCATGGATTACATCATTCCGGCGCGTGGTCTGATCGGCTTCCAGTCAGAATTTAGAACCGTAACTGCCGGCACGGGTCTGTTATTTCATACCTTTGAAAACTACGGCCCCTACAACCCTGCACCGATTTCAACCCGCAACAACGGCGTCCTGATTTCCAATAGCACCGGCAAAGCCGTGGCCTATGCCTTATTCAACCTCCAGGATCGCGGCCGTATGATCATTAAAGACGGTGTTGATGTTTATGAAGGACAACTTATTGGAGTTCATAACAGGGGTAACGACCTCACTGTAAACCCGTTAAAAGCGAAGCAGTTAACCAACATCCGTACGGTCATCAAGGACGACAACGTCTTACTGGCTGCACCCAATATCATGTCGCTGGAGCAGTCTTTGGAGTTTATCCAGGATGATGAATTGGTCGAGGTCACGCCTAAATCCATACGTATTCGAAAGTTGCACCTGAAGGAACATGAACGCAAGGCAGCCGGGCGTGCCAGTAAAAAGCAGGAATCCTGACAACGCCGGGCCTCATTGACAGAAAGGGGTTACTATTGTGGATCCTGGCCCAGCAGCTTTCTTAAGCGCCTGATATTGCGTTTCTTGAAATCAGATTTTAGTACGATTTCAAACCGTTCCGGAACAGCAGCATCCAGCTTGATATCCAGTTCGACGATCTTGCCATGCCGGGATACCAACAATGTCGTTTCCTCACCAGGACTAAAACTGGTCATTAAATTGACCAGGTTGTTTTTGGCCAGCCTTTCACCACCGATGGCCAGGATCTCGTCGCCGGGCATCAACCCCGCAACAGAACCACCACTGCCATCGAATACTGAATTTACGACATATTCCTGTATTCCCTCTTCCCACAGCACACCGAGGTCACTCTGTAACGGTTCTTCATCTTGTCCTTCACCCTGTTCTTCCATGCCCGGGACCGGACCCCGTTCGAGTTTAAGACCGTACCAGTCGAGCGCGGCATCAACATCAGGATCGATAGTTGTGCTCAATAGTGAACGAAGCAGCACGCCGGCCCCGGCACCACCGACATCAGTGACAACTTTCTCAAATTCTTCACCGCTATAGGGCTGGTTCGAATACAGGCGATACATTTCTCTCATGACCTCATCCAGGTCATGGCGTTCTTTACTCGTCTCCCGGAGATAGGTATCCAGTACGAATCCTATGACAGCCCCTTTTGTGTAATAACTAATGGTGCTGTTGAGAGAATTGGAATTGGGTTTGTACTGGCGTATCCATGTATCAAAAGAAGCCTCTGTGACCGGGCGCAGTAACCTGCCCGGTGTGTTTTCAAGGCTGTAGATATTCCCGGCAAGCAATTCCATATATTCCTTGGGTGTGATCAAGCCGGCACGCGACAGGATCAAATTGTCGTAATAGCTGGTCAGCCCTTCAGCAAGCCATAACTGTTTTGTGTATTGTTCATTTTGATAATCATATTGCTGAAGCTCAACCGGACGCATGCGTCGCACATTCCAAACGTGAAAAAATTCATGCGCAACGACACCCAGCCATTTAATATAGTCGTCCCGGTCACGCATCTGCCGGCGGCCGGTCATGATCACGGTGCTGTGGTCATGTTCAAGGCCCCCGTTGGCTTCAGCAATAAAATTTAAAAACCAATAGGTCCTGTTGAGCGGGTTACTACCCCAGAATGACTGGGTCTCAGCAACAATTTTCTCCACATCCCGGGCTGCTTTCTTACCGTCCCAGAATTGATTCTCTCCCACATTCAGCAACACATAATCCTGGGCATCATGTGTGAAACGATAGCTGGGTGCCTGAGCCATAGCGATTGGGTTGTCTACCAACTCGTCATAATTGTCTGCTCGAAAGCCACCACCTTTCGGGGTGGGTGGCATGGCGGTAAATGGCTCACCCCTGGATGGATCGCTGGTAATGTATACCAACTGGGGCAAGTCACTGGTTTGCGCGGTGTACAGGAAAACGGATGCGCCATTAATTAGAGAGTAAGCCTGACTCGCCCAACTGTCCTTTACGCTGAGGTTGGGCGTGAACACCTCGTAGTTTACAACCAGGGTACTGGCCTGGCTTGTCTGGACCTGCCAGCGGTCTTTGCTGATTTTTTCCAACAATAACGCGGTACCATCTGCAGAAGTTGCATCAATTCGATTGACATTGGCAGCATAGTCCCGAATCAGGTAGGAACCGGGTGTCCAGTTAGGCATGAGCAACTCTGTCACCGCTGCGTCGACCGGAAATTCGGAGCGAACCAGGATGAGCTGTTCCCTGTCCTTCGGAAAACTAATCGTATGACGGACTTCGGCTGCCGCCATTGCCGCTTGCGGTAACAAGCACAAACCCATCAAAAATATGAAAACCCTGGAACACTCCGGCACACGAAACCGGTCCAGGGCTGTGGCAATCAAAAACCGCAAATTAATCCAACTTGTCAAATTTGCTGACGATCAGCATCGACAGTTCCAGGGCCTGCTCATAGTTCAGACGCGGATCTACAATTGATTTATATGCCCTTTTCAGGTCGACTTCATTCAGGTTTCTGGCACCACCGGTGCATTCCGTTACGTCCTCACCGGTCAACTCCAGGTGGACCCCGCCAAGGTGAGAGCCGTGCTGGTGATGAAGCTCGATGGCCGTTTCCGTCTCACTCATGATATTGCGGAATCGCCGGGTCTTGATACCTGATGAGGTCGTTTCGGTATTGCCATGCATGGGATCACATACCCACAAAACCGGTGATTGAGTATCCTGTACCGCCTTGATCAATGGCGGTAATTTAGTTTCAATTTCGGATGCACCCATCCTGTGGATCAGTACCATACGTCCCGCTTCAGCATCAGGATTGAGTATTTCCAGTAATTGTTGCAGTTGCTTTGCTCCTGCACCCGGACCCACCTTGATACCAACCGGATTACGGATACCTCTGAAATACTCTACATGTGCGCCATCAACATCGGCCGTTCGCATACCAATCCAGGGAAAATGTGTGGTCAGGTCAAACCAGCCCTCCTGACGAGGGACTTCACGGGTCAGCGCCTGCTCGTAATGTAGATGCAGCGCCTCGTGTGAAGTATAGAAATCTACACGTTTGAGCGCCCCGGCACGACGGCCTGAAATGGTCTCCATGAAATTGACTGCACGACCCAGACTGTCAGCCAGCCGCTGGAACTCTTCGGCCAGTGGTGAGTGCTTTACCCAACTCAGATTCCAGTACTCAGGATGATGTAAATCGGCAAAGCCGCCATCAACCAGTGCACGTACAAAGTTCATCGTCATTGACGACATCGCGTGACCATGGATCAGACGCCGCGGGTCCGGCCGTCTTGCTTCAGGTGTAAATTCAACCGAATTTACCAGGTCGCCGCGATAGCTTGGTAATGTCACGCCGTCACGTGTTTCGACATCTGATGAACGGGGTTTTGCATATTGTCCTGCAAAACGGCCGACCCTGATAACCGGCTTTTGCAGACCATGCGTCAACGCCAAACTCATCTGCAGTAGTACTTTCAGCCGGTTGGTGATTACGTCCGAGTTACACTCTGCAAAGCTTTCTGCACAGTCACCACCTTGCAAAAAGAACCGGTTTCCCGCCTGCGCCTGTGCGATCTGTTCTTTCAGGGACAAAATTTCCCATGAAGTAACCAACGGAGGCAGGCTCGATAGCTCATCCAACGTCGTTTGCAGTTCCTCCTGATCCGGGTAACTGGCCTGCTGTTTGGCCTCCCGTGATTGCCAGGAGGTCGTCTTCCAGTCATTTTTCACCGGCGCATTCGCGAGGCTTTCTGCTTTCTGATCCATTATTCTACTTCCATTCATTCTCTTGTTGTTTGTCCAACTATTGTTTTCAGGTCTCAGCGTTTGGCCGGACGGTACAACACCCAAAGAGTCATCAGGCCAAGTCCTACGTACCAGATCAGGGTCCACTTTGGCATGCTCAAACCCAAAAATGACCAGATTACCTCGGCACAGCTTCCGGAGCCTCTAAGGACTGTTGAAAGAACCTCCATCAACGGAAAGTTGTCAAGCATGTAATTCAGACCGGGACCGCATTCCGGGACCTGGTCCGGAGGCAAGCCCTGCAACCAGATGTGACGCCCGGCTATTAAAGCACCGATAGTCGCACTTGCTACGATCAGCCAGGTGTATATCTGCTGCCCTGTGCGTCCCGGGTTGTGGATTGCTGCCAGTAGCGCAATGGCTCCCATGCAGAAAAAAACAACCCTCTGAAAAATACAAAGAGGACAGGGATCAAGGTAGTCAACATATTGATTGTACAGTGCGAACCCGAGCAGCGATGCACAACAGACAACAACAAACGAATTCCATAATCTGGGCGTAATTTTGTTCAACATTCCTATTCCAGGTATTTACCGCATACACGGAAGTGTAATCAATTTCACTGCTATAATTTATAGCAATTTCTTTCAGGGTTGTGACTGTACAGTAATGGAAACAAAAAATGCACAATTAAAGACAAAATCGGGACCTGAGAGAGTATAAATTTGAGTCCTGATGTCATCCAATGTGATTACCCATGACAACACCGAAGCCGGAGTTCCACATTGAACAAATTCCACCAATCAGAAAGCCATCAACATCATGTATGAACGAGTTGTCAAACCAACCATCATGAACAACGGCTGGAAAACAAGAGCACTATGAACCTTCGACTGAATCACCTGTACGCCGACCTGAAAAACAGCATGTTGCAGCTACGGCAACAGTCTGATCCCGTCAGAAACTCACGGAAAATTGTCGACGATGCCTTGCTGGATGGGAACGCACACTATGGCATCAATACCGGTTTTGGTGTAATGGCCAACAAACGCATATCCAGTGATGACCTGGCCATATTGCAGAAAAATATCCTGTTAAGCCACGCCTGTGGAATGGGTGACCCGGTACCACCCGATATCACCCGCTTGATGCTTCAACTTAAAATTCACTCGCTGAGCCTGGGTTATTCCGGTGTTTCCGAACAAACATTCAAGCAACTTCTTGACCTGGAGGAGCAGGGAATTCTGCCATGGATACCCAGTCGCGGCAGTGTAGGAGCATCGGGCGATCTCGCACCACTGGCACACATGTGCCTGCCGTTAATTGGTCGGGGCGAGGTCTGGAACGATAGCCTCTCTGACAAAATTCCAGCAGCAGGTGTATTGGAATCAAAGGGTATTCAACCCGTCGGTCTGCAGGCAAAAGATGGTCTTGCACTGATCAATGGTACCCAGATGATGGCGGCCTACGGTGCTTTTGTACTTGAGCGCACGCTGGGTTTGCAGCGCGAGGCTGACCTATTGGCCGCTATGAGCCTTGAAGCGCTACAAGGCAGTGCCGTACCTTTTGATGAGCGAATTCATGCCATCAGACCCCACCAGGGCCAACAGGATGTTGCGTCCAATATCAGAACATTGCTCCAAGGTAGTGAAATTCTTGCCTCTCACCGGGATTGCGGCAAGGTTCAGGATCCCTATAGCCTTCGCTGCGTGCCACAGGTACATGGTGCCAGCAGGGATGCCTTGTTCTATGCCCGCAAGTGCATTGAAATTGAGATCAATTCGGTTACCGATAATCCACTGGTTTTTGAACAGGGTGACATCCTGTCAGGTGGAAATTTTCACGGTCAACCACTGGCACTGGCAATGGATTTTGCTGCCATTGCACTGGCCGAACTGGGCAGCATTTCGGAGCGGCGGACTTATCTGTTACTGGAAGGCCACGATGGCCTGCCAAAACTATTAATGCAGGATACCGGTGTCAATTCGGGGTTCATGATTCCACAATACACGGCGGCAGCGCTGGTTTCCGAAAACAAGATTCTTTGTCACCCGGCCAGCGTGGACTCGATTCCCACCAGCCTTGGGCAGGAGGATCACGTGAGCATGGGATCAATCTCTGCCTTTAAACTTCTCTCTGTACTAAGAAATGTTGAATGTATACTGGCGGTCGAATTATTGACGTCCGCACAGGCACTGGACTTTCGTAGCGAGTTCTCACCCGGTCACGGTGTCGCACTCGCCCACCACTCTCTACGCAGGGAAGTCCGGCACGCGGATCAGGATTATGAAGTAAGGAATGATCTGGATCAGTGCGCTTCAATACTGCGCAGTGGCGAATTGTTAAGAGTGGTTGAAAGCGAATTGGGTCCTCTGAACTAGTGTCATATCAAGCCTATAGTGTGGGGTTCAGAGCTACCCAGATGGTCCAGGACAAGCCGCAGACCGCAGGTAATGGCATGTCCTTTTCAAGGGCTGCAGCAAGAGCAGGCGCCTTCAGGCGACGCCGCTGGGGCATCTGGGTAGCTCCCTTCGGGCGAGCCGCGAAGTGATCGTCTTACGCAATATTGGCCAGCTTGCCACCTGCTCTGCCGATGCAGCGCAACAGGATGCCGGGCTTATAGGTGCCGCGGCGCTGGTGATTGAAGATGAGCGGATTGCCTGGGCGGGTAGCGAACTGCAGTTACCCGAATCATATACCCACCATGAATCGATAGATTGTGGTCAGCGGCTGGTTATTCCCGGACTGATAGATTGCCACACCCACCTGTGTTTTGGAGGTTGGCGTGGTGATGAGTTCGAGATGCGTTTGCAAGGTCACAGCTATCAGGATATCGCTGCCGCCGGAGGGGGTATAAGGAGTACCGTCGCAGCTACGCGGGCAGACTCCGCAGAACAATTGCTGAAGAAGGCATTGTGCTCACTGGAAGGCATCCTCGATCTGGGCGTCACCACACTTGAATGCAAATCAGGTTATGGCCTGGAGCAGACTGCCGAGCTGAAACAGTTGCAGGTGTACCGTCAACTGAACGACCTGCAATCAGTGGAGCTCATACCCACCTTTCTGGGTGCACACATGGTACCGGATGAATATCAGCAAGACCGTGAAGCCTATGTCCGGTTACTCTGCGAAGCTTTAATTCCGGTAATTGCTGACCAGAAGCTTGCACACTTTTGCGATGTGTTTGTGGAAGAAGGCGCATTCAGCATAGCGGAAGCACGGAAAATACTTAACACCGCCAAATCGTCAGGACTGGGTTTAAAGGTGCATGCCGATCAACTCACAGGTGGTGGTGGTGCGCAACTGGCGGCCGAGCTGGGTGCCGTATCGGCTGAACACCTGGAATATGCTGACCCCGATGGAATTACAGCACTGGCACAAGCCGGTACGGTCGCAGTGAGTCTGCCGCTGGCTTCGCTTTATCTGGGTGAACGCTATATACCGGCCCGGGAAATGCTGGAAGCCGGTGTCCGGGTCGCGGTTGCGACCGACTTTAACCCGGGCTCTGCCCCCAGCTATCACCTGCCACTGGCCATGACCCTGGCCTGTTTGAATCAAAGAATGACACCCCAGGAAGCTCTCATGGGTGTAACCACCATAGCGGCCCGGGCTATTTCAGCCGAGCAGCGTATTGGTTCACTGCTACCGGGGTTTGATGCAGATATCGCCATCATTGATGCACCATCTGTTAATCACTGGCTATACCATTTTCGGGCCAATGCCTGTTGCGGAGTGATCAAGTCAGGCAATTGGGTAAAGAAACCCGGCTAAATCGACGAACTCCAGGCAATAATCTGTCTCTATTCCTGCGATCTCATTACTTTTAATTCGAAATGATTCACATTTAATTGATCTGGGTTATGTATCTCGCACATGAAGATGCTTTACAATATACCTGTTAATGCGAATCACTCTCATTTGCGTTTTTTAAGGACAGACATGACACTTGCAGATCTTGCTCCAGGCGATAGCGCCAAACTTGAACAAATCGACACCCGGGATCCTGGCGTCATTAAGTTAATGATATTGGGTATGGTAGAAGACATCACCGTCCGAATGGAAAACATTGCAATTGGCGGGGACCCCCTGGAGGTCGGATTCTTTGGAAGTTCTGTTTCCCTGCGTAAGGAACAAGCCCGTCATTTCAAGGTTTCCCGGATAACTCCTACGCCTTCTATTTGATGTTCATGAACCAAGCGACTGAACCCTCGATCATCACATTGAAGGAAATGCCGTGACAGAGAAAACTGAGGTCAAGATACCTTTAAGTGGTATTGGCATCAGGCACAAGGCAAGAGCTTCCATAGCACTCATCGGTAATCCGAATGCGGGTAAAAGCACTCTCTTCAACCGTTTGACAGGTCTTCGTCAAACGACCGGAAACTTTCCGGGGGTAACGGTTGAGAAACACCAGGGTACTGTGGAACTGACTCGTAGTGCGTTCAACCTGATCGATCTACCCGGTATTTACAGTCTGGATGGCACTTCCACCGACGAACGCATCGCAGTTGATGTAACACTCGGGCGTGTACCCGGCACCGAACGTCCGTCCGGATTGCTTGTGGTAATTGATGCCACCCATATTTATCAGGGTCTTTATCTGCTTGAGCAATTACTGGAATTACAACTCCCCACGATGATCGCGTTGACGATGATCGATGCCGCCAAAGCAAACGGTATCAGCATTGATACCGATGCACTGCAAAGCGCGCTGGGTGGCATTCCGGTCTATCCGGTTAGCAGTATTAGCGGTCATGGCCTGGATGAACTAAAAGAAGGCCTGGAGCACATCACTGCAATCAATTCACCTGCTATTCCCGCTTCGTGGCCGGAATTCAGCGAAACAGCACAACAATTGACACAGCAATTGGGTAAGGAATGGCAACGAATTGACGTCATCCAGGCTCTACTACAAACACACCCGGATTACGCGGGGAAGTTGAGCCGGCAACTGGGTGCTGACACGGTGGCGAACTTGCGAGAAAATCTTTTCGGAGATGAACCACCTGCCGCGGTCGAGGCACGTCATCGCTATCAATGGGTGAAGGGTGTGATTGCTGATGTGCAAGTACAAGCACCTCTATATAGCAAAATTAGTGCTCGCCTGATTCGCTGGACCAATCGTCCCTGGCCGGCCACCCTGCTCTTTTTTGCAGTACTGTTATTGGTCTTTCAGGCAGTATTTACCTGGGCGACACCCATGATGGATGTCATAGACAGTGCCGGTTCCGCCCTGGGCCGGATGATAATCGCACAATTGGGTGACAACGCCGTCAGCAGTTTTCTGGCCGACGGGGTTATTGCAGGCGTAGGCAGCGTCATCATATTTTTACCGCAGATTCTGATCCTGTTTCTGTTTATCATTATTCTGGAAGACACGGGTTACCTGGCACGTACTTCTTTTTTGATGGATCGTGTGATGCGAACCGTCGGTCTTTCCGGTCAATCCGTCATCCCGATGCTATCCAGTTTCGCGTGCGCCGTACCATCCATTATGGCAACACGTGTTATTCCAGACCGAAGAGACCGAATTGCAACAATTCTCGCCGCGCCGTTTATGACCTGTTCAGCAAGGCTACCAATTTATGCGTTGTTGATAGCAGCATTTGTCCCCAGTCAGTATGTGGGCTGGTTGAATCTGCAAGGACTGGTACTTTTTGGACTTTATCTGCTGGGTATTCTGGGCGGGCTTGGTACCGCCATGCTACTTAAATCGTCGGCCCTCAAAGGGCCCAAACCCCATTTCATGTTGGCACTCCCCGAGTTCCGCACACCTAACTTGCAAACCGTTGCCATCAAGCTTTTTGACCGTGGGCGTATTTTTCTGAAGCGCGCAG
The DNA here is from genome assembly GCA_033791845.1 of Lysobacterales bacterium. Classification (GTDB taxonomy): domain Bacteria; phylum Pseudomonadota; class Gammaproteobacteria; order Xanthomonadales; family SZUA-36; genus SZUA-36. The sequence goes on from JASJFX010000112.1 coordinate 75,877, forward strand.
GTACGGTCATATTTTTCGTCGCAATCCTGGTTTGGGTACTGGCTTACTTCCCACGCATGGACAGCGCCGATTACCAACCAGACCCCGTTGTTACCGAATCACTTGATCAAACATTTATCGACAACTCGAGATCTGCTGCGCAAATGGAGCAGAGCTGGTTGGGGCGTATTGGCCGAACCATTGAGCCGGTATTCAAACCATTGGGTTGGGACTGGCGCGTCTCGTCAGCCGTGGTAGCCGGATTCCCTGCCCGCGAAGTAGTCGTCGCCGTCATGGGTACCATTTACGCGGTGGGTTCAGATGCAGATGATCAGAAACTGTCCGAGAAACTCAGGTCTGCCAAGTGGCCCGACGGCCGCCTGATTTTCACATTGCCAATGGTTCTTGGTCTGCTGGTCTTCTATGCCTGGTGTTTGCAGTGTGCAGCGACACTTGCGACCATCCGGCGGGAAACCAATAGCTGGCGTTGGCCTATCTTCGCCTGGTTCTATATGACTGGTATTGGTTATACCGGTGCACTGGTCATTTACCAGGTGGGCAGTCTGCTCTAGTTGTACCTGTTAATAACCCGCACACAAAAAAGCCCGGTACTACCGGGCTTTTCTAATTAACCTAACAGCTATTTATTCTGTTTCAACCTCATCATCATCCGTACGGGCACGGCCGACCAGCTCAACATAAGCCATTGGTGCCTTGTCGCCGGAACGATATCCACATTTCATGATGCGCAAGTATCCACCTGGACGCTCCACGTAACGTGGTCCAAGTTCAGTAAACAGTTTGCCCACAGATCCTTTATCACGTAATCGATCAAATGCCAGCCGGCGGTTTGCCACGCTGTCACTCTTAGCGAGCGTAATAAGCGGTTCTGCCACACGACGTAACTCTTTTGCCTTGGGCACAGTGGTTTTTATAATCTCATGCTCGAACAGTGAGTTGGCCATGTTCCGAAACATGGCTTTTCTGTGACTGCTGTTGCGATTCAGTTGACGTCCTGATTTTAAATGACGCATTTATCTTTCCTGTTTCTGTATGCTGGTTCAGAGTCTGCTTAACTAAATTTAAGCGTCTGACAGCGCGGCCGGTGGCCAGTTTTCAAGTTTCGTACCCAGTGACAACTCATGTTGAGCCAGCACATCCTTGATTTCTGTCAGAGACTTCTTACCAAGATTCGGTGTTTTCAGTAATTCCACTTCGGTTCTCTGTACCAGGTCACCGATATACAAAATACTTTCAGCTTTCAGACAGTTGGCTGAACGGACTGTTAGCTCGAGATCATCGATCGGGCGAAGAAGAACAGGGTCAATTTCCTGGAATTTTTCTTCTTGCACAATTTCTGTGCGGGCCTTGAAATCAACAAACACGGCCAACTGGTCAGCCAGGATGTTTGCCGCCATCTTCACTGCAGCCTCACAATCCATGGTGCCGTTGGTTTCAACATCCAGAATCAATTTGTCCAGGTCAGTACGCTGCTCTACACGTGCTGTTTCAACACTGTAGGAAACACGGCGAACAGGACAATATGATGCGTCCAGCATCAGGCGACCGATGGGACGGCTCTCTTCTTCGCTGACCAGGTACTGGTTTGCAGCCTGGTAACCAACACCACGGCGTACTTTCAATTGCATATTAATGCTGCCTTTTTTTGACAACGTGCAAATTAAATGATCCGGGTTAATGACCTCAACGGTGTGATCGACCTGGATATCACCAGCGGTCACCGGACCCTGACCCTTTTTACTCAGGGTCAAAACAGCTTCTTCGCGTTCGAACATCTGCAAGGCGACACCTTTGAGGTTCAACAGAACTTCAATGATATCTTCCTGTAAACCTTCTACCGCTGTGTACTCATGCAACACACCGTCAATTTCGACTTCTACAATTGCGTAGCCGGGAATTGAAGACAACAGTACACGACGCAAAGCGTTACCCAGTGTATGTCCAAATCCTCTTTCCAACGGCTCAAGTGCAATCCGCGCACGGTTTGGGTTGATCTCTTCAACACCAACCGCTCTTGGCCTTAACATGCTTTCAATCACATCCATCATGGGATGTACCTCACTCAATAGTTAATCTGATGAAGTTTTACTGCCAAAAAACTGACAGTAAAACCAGGGTATTACTTGGAATAAAGCTCAACAATCAAACTTTCGTTGATGTCAGCCGGCAAATCGAGACGATCAGGATAGGTTTTATAAACCCCTTCCATTTTCTCATTACTGACTTCCATCCATACCGCAACCAGATCCATTTCCTGGCTCAAGGTGATGGCCTCTTTCACACGCAACTGGTTCTTGGCTTTTTCAGCAATGCTCACGATATCACCAGGCAGTACCTGGTATGACGGGATATTGACCTGTTTACCATTAACCCGAATAGATTTGTGAGAAACCAGTTGCCGCGCCTGTGCACGAGTAACCGCAAAACCCATACGATATACCACGTTATCAAGACGGCTTTCCAACAGTCGCAACAGATTTTCGCCCGTAGCTCCTTTTTGTCCGGCAGCTTTCTTGTAGTAGTTACTGAATTGCTTCTCCAATACGCCATAGGTACGACGTACTTTCTGTTTTTCACGCAACTGGGTCGCATAGTCAGACAAACGCTGGCGCCTTGAAGCACCATGTTGTCCCGGCATCTGGTTGAGCTTGCACTTGGACTCGAGTCCACGTGCAGGACTTTTCAGTCCCAGATCCACACCTTCGCGACGCGCAAGCTTACAGGTTGGTCCAATATATCTAGCCATTTCTATAACTCCTAAACGCGGCGTTTCTTGGGTGGACGGCAGCCATTATGTGGAATCGGCGTAACGTCAACGATGTTAGTGATTTTGTAACCCAGTGCATTGAGTGCCCGAACGGAAGACTCACGTCCCGGACCAGGTCCCTTAATACGGACTTCCAGATTCTTCAGGCCGAACTCAAGTGCAGTTTTTCCTGCAGCTTCAGCAGCTACCTGGGCAGCAAACGGTGTACTTTTACGTGAACCACGGAAACCAGCACCGCCGGAAGTGGCCCAAGAAAGAACATTGCCCTGTCTGTCACTGAGCGTAATAATTGTGTTGTTAAAGGAAGCATGTACGTGGGCGATACCATCAACCACGACCTTTTTGACCTTCCTTTTAGTTTTTGTATTTGGCTTTGCCATTTTAATCTACCTGCAACCGCTTAACGCTTGATCGGACGACGGGGACCCTTGCGGGTACGCGCGTTCGTTTTTGTACGCTGACCACGCACCGGTAATCCACGGCGATGGCGAAGACCTCTATAACAACCAAGGTCCATCAGTCGTTTGATATTCATTGCCACTTCGCGACGCAAATCACCTTCCACGGCGATTTTTGCAACTTCTGCACGAATATTTTCGACTTCAGGTTCCGAAAGGTCCCTTATTTTTGTGCCAGGTGCCACTTTGGCCGCCTCGCAAATCTGCAAAGCGCGGGTGCGTCCGACACCATAAATGGTGGTCAAAGCAACCCATGCGTGCTTCTGATCTGGTATGTTGACTCCCGCTATGCGAGCCATACTACGTACTCCTGCTACTGTTGGTACTGCTTAACGTAAACAGTACATTATATCGAATCTTCCTTTCCGGCAAAAGCTGCAAATCACAAAAATGTGAATTGATTCAACCTTGTCTCTGCTTATGTTTCTTATCCGTACAGATGACAAAAACCACGCCTCTGCGTCGAACAATTTTGCAATTCCGGCAAATTTTTTTGACTGAAGCTTGCACCTTCATTGCAGCTCTCCTTAGATAACAAAGGCGGTGACGCTAATCCGTTTGACCGGTCTGGCGCATCCCGCCGACATCTGCATGTCCGAAGCCATGCTCTCAAATTCCAAATTTATCGGCGTACCACACCTGAGCGCCCGTAGGACTTCAGGTTTGCCTTTTTCATCAGGTTATCGTATTTATGCGATATCAGATGTGCCTGAACCTGGGCGATAAAGTCCATGATTACAACCACAACGATTAGCACTGAGGTACCGCCAAAATAGAATGGCACTGCCCAGACGACTCTCAGAATGTCAGGTAACAGACAAACTGACACCAGGTATAAAGAACCAACCATCGTTAACCTGGTTAGTACATTGTCAATATATTCTGCTGTATGACGACCAGGACGAATACCGGGTATAAATGCTCCGGATTTCTTCAGGTTGTCCGCGGTTTCCTTAGAATTGAAAACCAGCGCCGTATAGAAAAAGCAGAAAAATATAATCAACGACGAATACAAAATAGTGTAAGGCAAATTACCCGGGGTCAATGCTGCTGAGACATCCGTTAACCAACTGAGCTCTTCTGTGGTGGAAAACCATGTCGCCAAAGTCGATGGAAAAATCACCAGACTTGAAGCGAAAATAGCTGGTATCACACCAGACATATTCAATTTCAGCGGTAGATGCGTCGCCTGATTCTGGTACGCAACCCTACCTTGACGCTGGGCATAATTAACCGTGATACGACGCTGGCCGCGTTCTACCCGAACGATAAAGTAAACCACGCCAATCACCAGGGCCAGGATAAACAAGGTTGCCGGAATACTTAATTGACCGGTATTGACCAACTCCAATGTACCCGCAATAGCGCTTGGCAAACCAGCGACAATACCTGCGAAAATGATCAGGGATATGCCATTGCCCACACCTCTTTCGGTAATTTGTTCACCGAGCCACATCAAAAATACTGTACCCGCTGTTAATGTAACCGTTGCCGTGAATACAAATCCGAAGCCGGGAGAGAAAACCATCGATGCCTGGCTTTGCAGAGCCAAGGCAACACTTCCTGCCTGGACACCGGCCAGAAGCACGGTAAAAATACGTGTGTACTGTGTAATTTTCTGGCGACCGCTGGAGCCTTCCTTCTTTAACTGTTGTAACTGCGGTACCGCACTACTCATTAGCTGCATGATAATTGAGGCCGAAATATACGGCATCACACCCAGAGCAAATAACGAGAAGCGCTGCAACGCGCCACCGGTAAACAGGTTAAACACATCAATAATGGTGCCCTGCTGAGAATCCATAAATTGCAATAGTGCCTGCGGATTTACGCCGGGAACCGGGATAAAGGTGCCGATGCGATATATAATCAGCGCCGCGAACACGAACAGTAAACGCTGGCGTAGCTCGGTCAACCGACCAATGCCACCAAGTGTATCTGCTACTTGTGAGGGCGTCTTCGCCATTACTCGACCTTTCCGCCTGCTGCTTCGATCGCCGCCTGCGCACCCTTGGTGACCGCGAGGCCCTTAAGCGTCACCGCACGACCAACTTCACCCGTATTGATTACTTTCACTTTACGGGTATCGTGTTTAACGAGACCGGCCTTTCTCAACACTTCGATATCAATAACGTCCGCGTCGATAGCAGCGATGTGATAAAGACGAATTTCAGCATTGTAACGTGCTGAAAATGAGGCAAATCCCCGCTTGGGTAAACGGCGTTGCAAGGGCATCTGTCCACCCTCAAAGCCGACCTTGTGATAACCGCCGGAGCGTGATTTCTGACCTTTATGTCCACGTCCGGCAGTCTTACCGTCAGTCGAGCCAATACCCCGGCCTACGCGTTTACGGTTTTTCTTGCTGCCCTCAGCAGGACTTATCGTATTCAATTTCATGTCTGTACTTTCCTTTTAAACAGGCTCGCAGTAGCGGTCTAGACCTCTTCCACTCGTACCATGTAATAAACTTTATTCACCATGCCGCGCACCGAAGGTGTATCTTCCAGTGTCACTGTCTGGTGCATGCGCTTCAGACCGAGGCCACGAACGCACTCTCTGTGTTTGGGCTGAGCACCAATCGGTGAACGTACCAGCGTTACATTTATCTGTTCTTTCTTAGCCATTTTTCTACTCAGCTGTGGTTCGCCATGATCTCATCAACTGTCTTGCCGCGTTTGGCCGCAATTGACTCCGGGTTGTGCATTTTCGTGAGGCCCTTGATAGTCGCTCTAACCAGGTTGACCGGTGTGTTGGAACCGACGCTCTTAGCCAGTACATCACGAACTCCAACCGTTTCCAGCACGGCCCGCATCGCACCACCAGCAATAATGCCAGTACCTTCTGAAGCAGGCTGCATATAAACTTTTGAGCCGCTATGAGTGGATTTAACCGGGTGCCACAAGGTTCCATCTTTTAGAGAAATGGTGACCATGTCACGGCGTGCCCTTTCCATGGCTTTTTGAATTGCGACTGGAACTTCCTTCGCCTTTCCATAACCAAATCCGACCTTGCCGTTACCATCACCAACAACTGTCAGCGCTGTAAAACTGAACACACGTCCACCCTTCACAACTTTGGCAACTCTGTTGACGGCTACCAGCTTTTCCAGCATCCCGTCGCCAATTTCTTTGTCCATTCTCGACATTTTTATACCTGCTATTCTGATTCAGTCAGTGGGGTGAATTAAAACTTAAGCCCGCTTTCGCGTGCGGCATCGGCCAATTCTGCAATTCTACCGTGGTAACGGTAGCCGGAACGGTCGAAGGCCACATCGGTTACGCCTGCAGCCACCGCTTTTTCGGCCACGGCTTTTCCTACGGCTTTGGCAGCGTCCTTATTGCTGGTGCTGCTCAAGCCAGATCGCAAATCCTTCTGCACGGTCGAGGCTGCAGCAATTACGCTGCCACCTTGAGCGGCAATGACCTGCGCGTATATATGACGCCCACTGCGGTGAACGGTCAAACGGGCTACGCCCAAACGACGAATGTGTGAGCGGGTTTTTTTCGCCCTGCGCAAACGTGCTGTTTTCTTATCCATTACTCATTCCTCTTAAGCAAGCCGGGTCCCTCTACAAGACCGACCCATTAAAGACCTAATTAAGCCTTCTTGGCTTCCTTCCTGGCAACTCGTTCATCTGCATAACGAACACCTTTGCCTTTGTAAGGCTCAGGTGGCCGGTATGCACGTATTTCTGCGGCAACCTGGCCGACTTTTTGTTTGTCACAACCACTGACTACAATTTCTGTCTGTGACGGTGTTTCAATCGTGATGCCCTCAGGCGCGGCGTGATTAATCGGGTGCGAGAACCCCAACGCGAGGTTCAACGTCTTACCCTGCACCTGTGCGCGGTAACCAACACCCACCAGTTGCAACTTCTTTTGAAAACCAGTGCTAACACCTTCAACCATGTTACCCACCAGGGCTCTGAATGTGCCGGCCATGGCCATATTTTTAGCACTATCAGGTGTTACCAGATACTCGCCATCATTTTCATCAACGCTTACACCAGGGTGTAAAATCAATTCGAGATTGCCCTTTGGGCCTTTCACACTCAATTGCGAACCACTGATGTTAATGTCCACACCAGAAGGCAGTTTTAACGGATTTTTAGCTACGCGTGACATAAGTGTCTCCTAATTCTGAACAGGCACTAGGCCACGTAACAAATGATTTCGCCGCCGTGCCCAGCGGTTCGCGCTGCCACGTCGGTCATATAACCACGGGAAGTGCTTATAATCGCAATACCCAAACCGTCAAGAACTCGCGGCAACTCCTCCTTTCCGCGATAGACCCGAAGACCAGGACGACTCGCACGCTTGATGTTGTCGATTACACCACGGCCTTCAAAGTACTTAAGTGTTACTTCAAGGTTCGGCTTGCCATTATTTTCATCCACACGAAAGTCAGTGATATAGCCCTCGTCCTTTAAAACCGCGGCTATACCTACCTTTGCTTTCGAATTCGGCATACTTACCGAAACTTTATTGGCTGACTGTGCGTTCCTGATACGGGTCAGCATGTCGGCAATCGGATCACTCATACTCATGATTAAATACCTTGTTTCAAATTTATAGCCTGGTCAATGACCGGCTTGATATCTGTTACCAGCTGGCCTTTCTGAGGCCCGGTACATCTCCACGCATGGTTGCTTCGCGCAGCTTGTTCCTTGACAGGCCGAACTTGCGATAGAAACCGCGTGGACGCCCTGTAATTTGACAGCGATTTCGTTGCCGTGCCGGACTTGAATCCCTCGGTAACTTCTGCAACGAAAACATCGCTTGCTGTTTCTCTTCAAACCCGACTTCCGGATTCGAAATGATTGCTTTGAGTTCGGCACGCTTGTTGGCATATTTCCCAACCAGTTTGGTGCGCCGCTTCTCACGATTAATCATGGATACTTTTGCCATGCTAAGGTCCTTACCTATTTATCTTTAAACGGAAAGTTAAATGCCTGCAACAGCGCAAGTCCTTCCGTATCGTTTCTTGCACTCGTGGTAATAGTGATATCCATACCGCGAATAGTGTCAATCTTGTCAAAGTCAATCTCGGGGAACATGATTTGTTCGGTAATACCGAAACTGTAGTTACCATTTCCGTCAAACGATTTACGGTTGAGGCCACGAAAATCCCGAATACGGGGAATAGAGATATTCACCAGTCGGTCCAGAAACTCGAACATGCGTTCACGTCGTAATGTGACCTTACAACCGACCGGCCATCCATCACGAATCTTGAACGAAGCCACCGATTTACGTGAAAGAATAACAATCGGTTTCTGGCCCGATATGACTGTCATATCAGCGGTTGCGTGACCCATGACCTTCTTATCAGTTACCGCCTCACCTACGCCCATATTCAGCGTGATCTTGGTGATTTTCGGCACTTCCATGATGTTATTAAGCTTAAGCTCACCCATCAATTGCGGCATTAGAGTTTCTTTGTAATGTGTTTGTAATCTGGACATTTTACTGATCTCTAGATATCAACGGCTTCGCCGGTAGATTTAAAAACACGCACCTTGTTTCCATCTTCCAGTGATTTAAAACCGATGCGGTCTGCTTTACCGGTTACCGGGTTAAACATGGCCACATTGGAAATGTGAATCGGCGCTTCCTTTTCAACAATACCGCCTGGCTTGTTACGACCCGGATCCGGCTTGGTATGACGCTTGATCATGTTTACGTTTTCAATCAGCAAACGATCGGCATCCAGAACCTGGAGTACGTGACCCCGTGTTCCTTTGCTGCGACCCGTTGTGACGATAACTTCATCACCTTTATGTATGCGTTTCATTCTCTGCTCCTCCCGCTTAAAGCACTTCTGGTGCAAGCGAGACAATCTTCATGAACCGTTCTGTACGCAGTTCACGCGTAACCGGTCCAAAAATTCGGGTACCAATCGGTTCAAGTTTTGGCGTCAGCAACACAGCTGCATTTCCATCAAACCGAATCAGGGAACCATCATTACGCCGTACACCACTTCTGGTCCGTACAACAACAGCGTCGTAAACCTCGCCCTTTTTAACCTTACCGCGAGGAATTGCATCCTTGACGGTCACCTTGATGATGTCACCAATACGAGCATAGCGGCGCTTGGATCCACCCAGCACTTTAATACACATCACCCGGCGTGCACCGCTATTGTCCGCGGCTGTCAACATGGACTGCATCTGAATCATTTTAGTATTCTCCGGTTCTAACCGATGGCCGGGCTATTGTGCCCGCTCCAGAATCTCAATTACCCGCCAACTCTTTGATTTTGAGAGAGGGCGGCACTCGGCGATAATAACTTTATCGCCTTCACCACAACTATTTTCTTCGTCGTGTGCAAGAACCTTGGTGGAACGCTTAATATACTTACCATACAGTGCATGCTTAATTTGCCGTTCAATCAGCACGGACACACTCTTGTCCATTTTATTGCTGACAACCCGACCGGTTTGCGTGCGTTTGATATCTTGTGTAGTAGTCATGCCGCATTACCTTCTGCTGATTTTTGAGTCATGACAGTCTTGATCCGCGCGATATCGCGGCGCACACGACGCAGCTCATTAACATTGGTCATCTGACCCATTCCTTTTTGCATTCTCAAGTTGAACTGCTCCTGCAACAAACCTTTAAGCTCGTCACTCAATTCAACCACTGTCTTGGTTTTCAATATATTCACGTCCATTACATCACCGACCTGGATACAAACGTTGTTTTGACCGCCAGTTTGGCCGAAGCCAGGCGGAATGCCTCACGGGCCTGTTCTTCCGAAACACCCTGAATTTCATAAAGCATACGACCGGGTTGAATTGCGGCAACCCAATATTCAACGTTGCCTTTGCCCTTACCCATACGTACTTCCACCGGCTTTTTTGTCATCGGCTTATCTGGAAATACACGAATCCACAATTTTCCACCACGTTTTACATAACGGGTAATGGCGCGACGTGCGGCTTCGATCTGACGTGCGGTAATAAACCCACGTGTCGTCGCCTTAAGACCAAACTCACCGAAACTGACACGGTTAGCCACCTGGGCCATACCACGGTTACGACCTTTCATCTGCTTTCTGAATTTTGTTCGTTTAGGCTGCAACATCACTCAGTCTCCTACTTGGCGCCTTGCTTGCTGCCAGTCTGTTCAGTTTTGGGTGCGTAAAGATCAAATACTTCACCCTTGTAAATCCATACCTTGACGCCGAGGATGCCATATGTGGTACCTGCTTCAACCACTCCATAATCGACATCTGCACGTAATGTGTGCAATGGCACCTGGCCTTCACGGTACCATTCGCTACGTGCAATATCGGCACCGTTCAATCGACCCGACAGTTTAACTTTGATACCCAGCGCACCCAGGCGCATTGAGTTGCCAACAGCACGTTTCATTGCGCGGCGGAACATAATACGGCGTTCAAGCTGTTGCGCAATTCCTTCAGCAACCAACTGTGCGTCCAGTTCAGGTTTACGAATTTCTGCAACCGAAATGTGTGTTGGAACACCCATTAGCTTGGTCACATCCCGACGAAGGCGTTCAATATCTTCACCTTTCTTGCCGATCACAATACCCGGCCTTGCCGTATGTATAGTGATACGCGCAGTTTTTGCCGGGCGCTCAATCTGTATACGACTAACAGCAGCCTGCTGCAGACGTTTTTGCAAATACTCCCTGACCGCAAGATCAGAATTAAGCATTTCTGCATATTCGCCACGTTCGGCATACCAGGTTGAATTCCAATCCTTGGAAATGCCAAGGCGGATGCCGATTGGATGTACCTTTTGACCCATAATATTTGTCCCGGTCTATTCGCTGTCGGCCACAGTCAACGTGATATGACTGGTCCGTTTCAAAATTCGTGTACCGCGCCCTTTAGCACGCGCTCTGCCCCGCTTCATTGTCGGGCCTTCATCAACCATGATGGTAGATATGCTTAACTCGTCGATATCTGCACCGTCGTTATGTTCGGCATTGGCAATGGCGGAAAGCAGCACTTTCTTCACAATGTGAGCTGCCTTTTTGGTGCTGAAAGCCAGTAGCTGCTCGGCTTTTTCAACCGGCATACCACGGACCTGATCAGCCACCAGGCGTACCTTTTGCGCGGAAATTCTTGCGCCTCTTAATTTTGCAGTTGCATTCATGGCTATTACCTACTTGGTCTTGCGGTCGCCGGAATGACCTCTGAAGGTCCGGGTCTGCGCAAATTCACCGAGTTTATGACCAATCATCTGATCATTGATCAGGATTGGTACGTGTTGCCTTCCGTTATGTACGGCAATGGTTAAACCAACCATTTCCGGCAGAATCATTGAACGTCGTGACCACGTTTTGATCGGACGTTTATTATTGGTTTCAATGGAATCTGTCACTTTCTTTGCCAGATGATGGTCAACGAAAGGTCCTTTTTTAATCGATCTTGCCATGTTCGCTATCCGTTATTTTCCAGACCGACGGACGATATATTTGTCCGTGCGCTTATTACTGCGTGTCTTGTATCCCTTGGTTGGAACACCCCATGGTGAAACCGGGTGACGACCGCCCGAAGTACGACCTTCACCACCACCGTGCGGATGATCCACCGGGTTCATGGCTACACCACGAACTGTAGGACGGACACCGCGCCAACGCTTCGCACCGGCTTTACCCAGTTTCTCCAGGTTGTGCTCGGAATTCGAAACCTCACCAACCGTTGCGCGACAGCGGGTTGGGACTTTACGCATTTCACCGGAACGCAACCTTAAAGTCGCATACTCACCTTCACGTGCCACCAACTGGACGGCTGCACCGGCACTACGTGCAATTTGTGCACCCTTACCTGGTTTCATTTCGATGCAATGCACAACAGTACCCACCGGTATATTGCGTAATGGCAAGCAGTTACCCGGTTTGATAGCTGCGTCGCGACCGCTCTTGACCGGGTCTCCGGCACGCAGGCTCTTGGGCGCAATTATGTAGCGCCGCTCACCATCTGCGTACAGAACCAACGCGATATGCGCGGTCCGGTTCGGATCGTGTTCGATGCGCTCAACGCGGCCATCAATACCATCTTTATCACGTTTGAAGTCAATTACACGGTAATGCTTCTTATGACCACCACCGATATGACGTGTAGTGATACGACCGCTATTATTGCGACCACCTGTACGTGATTTTTTCTCCAACAGCGCGGCATGTGGAGCACCCTTGTGCAGATGATCATGCTTGACCTGCACAACACCACGACGGCCTGCTGAAGTTGGTTTTGCCTTAACAATTGCCATAACCAAATATCCTTAAACTGATTCCCCGCCCAGGAAGTCAATTACTTGACCTTCCTGTACGCGAACGTATGCTTTTTTCCAGTCGTTGCGCTTGCCGGTACGGGCTTTAAACGTCTTGGCCTTACCTTTAACTTTAACAACGCGAACTGACTCAACAGTAACCTCGAACAGCTTTTCAACAGCGTCCTTGATCTCTTTCTTATTGGAGTCCGTAGTTACCTTAAAAACGTATTGATTACTACTTTCACCAACCCTGGTTGACTTTTCTGTCATCCGAGGAGAAAGCAAAACCTTGTACAAGCGTTCACTGCTCATCCCAGCCACTCCTCAATTTTTTTGACCGCATCCACGGTCATGACCACCTTGTCCGCAGCCACCAGGCTAACCGGATCCAGACTCGTAACATCCAACGCGTGAACATTGGGTATGTTTCGTGCAGCCAGGAACAGGTTACTTTCAACTTCCGCTGTGACTATCAAACCTTTTGCCAAACCCAACTCAGATAACTTATTAATCAACTCACTTGTTTTTGGTGAATTGAGTTCAAGTCCATCCAGCACGATTAAGCGCTCCTGACGAACCAGCTCCGAAAGGATGGCCTGCAATGCACCACGGTACATTTTCCGGTTTACCTTTTGTGAGTGGTCCTGTGGACGTGCGGCAAAAGTTCTGCCACCACCACGCCACAACGGGCTACGAATGGTACCGGCACGCGCCCTGCCCGTGCCTTTTTGACGCCATGGCTTTTTACCACCACCGCGAACTTCCGAACGTGTTTTCTGCGCCTTGGTTCCGGCACGACCGCCTGCCAGATAGGCAGTTACGACCTGGTGAACCAGGGCTTCGGAAAAATCACGTCCGAATGTTGCATTCGATACTTTGATTGCGCTTCCACCTGAGACTGCGAGTTCCATCATCATTCTCCTCAGTGCAACTTCACGGAAGGCCGAACAGTAACCTGACCATTCTTTGCACCCGGTACCGCACCTTTGATTAATAGCAGATTACGCTCAGCATCAATCTTAACCACTTCAAGGTTTTGTGTAGTTACGCGGGCATCACCCATGTGACCAGCCATCTTTTTACCTTTAAATACACGTCCTGGTGTCTGGCACTGGCCAATCGAACCGGGTGCGCGATGCGCAAGAGAGTTACCGTGGGTTGCATCCTGCATCGAAAAGTTGTGACGCTTTACAACGCCAGCGAAACCTTTACCAATACTGGTACCGGTGACATCAACTTTCTGACCGGTCTCAAACTGCTCAACGTTCAGCTCAGCACCTGTTTCCAGGTCGGTACCTTCCGCGTCATTCAAACGGAGTTCCCACAGACCCTCGCCTGCCTCTGTGCCGGCTTTGCTGAAATGCCCTTTTTGCGGCTTGTTAACCAGGCTATTTCTTTTCTCACC